>JBBIUP010000001.1:0-82875 GCA_037440185.1 Meiothermus sp.
CCGGCGCGGCAAGGGAGAGCGGTGCCTGCAAGAGCTTGCTCCAAATACCCCGTACAACGGTTTAGGTGGTACCGGGTACATCCCGCTGCACACCATGCGACGGGATGGTGGGAACCGCGACGGGGGCGCAAAACGCGCCCCTCTCGCGCAGAGTTGGTATCAGAGGTTGGGCTACCGGGTACAGGCAACCAAAAAGCTATTATGTTTCCTGACGACCCATGGCGTTTTACACCACACTACCCAAAAACATCGTGTGGTGTATTCATGTGAACCGCTCGACTCCTTTTCCGTTTAGCCCTCCGTGTCAAAAAAGCGTTTTGGGTTTAACCTGAATAGCAATGGATACCATTCTGCGCGAAGTCACCACCGAAGAAGTGCGCATTTTACTGGAGCAATTGGGTGCCAGTGCCGAACAGGTCAAGGAAGATCTGTTCAACCTGGAGTTTCCCAGCGGCCTGCGGGGTCATCTCATCACCTATGGCGAACCGCACGTGAGCAGCCTGCAACTGCGGGCTGGGTTCTCGGGTTTCGACCGGGTGGAACCCCGTCACCTCCTCAACTGGAACCGCCGCTACCGTTTCTCCAAATCCTACCTCGATGCCGACAACGACCCCGTGATTGAAAGCGATCTGCGCCTGGAAGGGGTCACCCCCGAGGCGATTCACGCTTTTGTGCGCGATTTCGGCGACCAGGTTACGCTTTTTTTCTCCTACATGCGTATGATTGACGCAAGCTTAGTGGAGTAATCCTGGGCAAGAATCAGCCTGCCCAGAAACCATAATCACCACCAAGCAGCCGACGTTTTTCCAAGGCCTGCCTAACGATTTCTAGCCCCCCTTGCATTGCCTCTTGGAAATCCAGCTGCCCCAGCAAATAAATCAACCCCGCCAGCTCTCCAATCACGGTGAAACCGCGCACTTGCTGCTCGGTGACCCATAGCGTCTGGGCGGTGCGCTCGGAAAGCCGCCAGGGTACGCGAAGATAGTGCTCGGGGCCATGCCATGGTTTGAGCTGGGTCTGGTACTGGGCTCGGTCTTGGCCCCGCAGCTTGGGGACAACGCCGGGGGCGCAGTATTCGGCAGCCAGATTTGTCAGCACGCCCCGGCAGGCCAGCGGACGCCAGGCGTGCACCGAGCAGGCTCCACCAGGCGTGAGCAAAGGACAGGGATTGGCTTCCAGGAAATATTGGGAGGGAAAATCGGGATGGTTTTTTTGGCGGGCCATGCGCCCTAGTCTTTTTTGGCCCTCGGCCTCGGTGCGGGCCAGCACTTCAGGTAGATGGGCCTCGAGCTGTTCGCGTAGATATTCGGCCTCGGCCAACCCCACCACCACCCAGGCCAAGCAACAAGAAAAGCAGCCCTTACAGCAGCTCACTTTGAGATGACGCTGTTTTAGGTAGTTCTCGCTGCGGGCTTCCAGACTGTGATGGGCCCGGTCAACCGCTTGTCGCAAGGTTAGGTTCATCACTTTCATCATACTGGTACAAATCCACCTCCCACACACCAGAAAAAACCTGTTGGAGACTTGATTGTTCGATTCTTGATGGTTCACAAAGTCACAAATGGTACAATCTCTGCTTGGTTATGAATGTCATTGGACGTATCACCGCCATGCCCACCCTGCCCGAGCCCCTGGGGGGCCTGCGCGAGGTGGCCTACAACCTCTGGTGGAGCTGGAATCCCGAGGCTCAGCACCTCTTCGAACAAATCAATCCTTCGCAATGGAAGCGCTTCCGGTCTAACCCCGTGCGGGCCCTGCTGGAAGCCGATCCTGCGCGCTTGATGGCCCTGGCCGAAAATGCTGGCTATGTGGGCGCGGTGGAAGCTACCGTGGCCAACTTCCGCCATTACCTGCAAACCCGCCCCAAGAAAACCCCGCGTATTGCCTACTTTTCGATGGAGTACGGCTTCCACGAGTCGCTACCCATTTATTCCGGCGGTCTGGGCATCCTGGCCGGCGATCACATCAAGTCGGCTTCAGACCTGGGGCTAAGCCTGACCGGAATTGGAATGTTCTACCACGAAGGCTATTTCCGCCAACAGCTCACCCCCGAGGGCCAGCAGCGCGAGGTCTACGAAGATTTGTTGGCCGAAGAGCTGCCGCTGGTCGCAGTCACCAACAAGGACGGCAAACCCCTCAAGGTGGGGGTGGAGTTTCCCGGACGCACCGTGCATGCAATGGCCTACAAGGCCCAAGTGGGGGCCATTCCGGTCTACCTGATGAGCACCAACCTGCCCGAAAACCGCCCCGAGGACCGCGCCCTTACCGCCAGGCTCTATGCCCCGGGGCAGGAAATCCGCATCGAGCAGGAGCTGATTCTGGGGGTCGGGGGGGTTCGGCTGGTGCGGGCCTTGGGCCTGGAGCCTGAAGGCTGGCACATGAACGAGGGTCACGCGGCCTTCCTGGGCCTGGAGCGGATGCGCGAGATGGTTGCGGCAGGGAGCTCCTTCAGCGAGGCCCTGGAAGCCACCTCGGCGGGGGCCCTCTTCACCACCCATACCCCCGTTCCTGCCGGACACGATACCTTTCCACTGGAGCTGGTCGAACGTTACCTGGACGGCTGGTGGAACAAACTGGGCATTAGCAAAGATGCTTTTATTGCCCTGGGCCGCGAGGAAAAGAGCTATGGCCCGGTCTTCAGCATGTCCAATCTGGCCCTGGCAACCTCCCGTGCCGCCGGGGGGGTTTCGGCGCTGCATGGCGAGGTCTCGCGCGAGATGTTCAAGGAGCGCTGGAAGGGTTTTGAGGCGGAGGAAGTGCCCATCGGGCACATCACCAACGGCATCCACACCTTTACCTTCCTGCACCCCGAGATGCACAGCCTCTACGAGCGTACTTTCCCCAAAACCTGGGCTGAGCAACTGCATGACCAGAGCCAGTGGGCCGTTGAAAAGCTGGAGGAGGACGAACTCTGGCGTATTCGCAACAAACTGCGGGCCCACCTGATCGAGGAATTGCGGGTACGCTTATTTGAACAACGCCGCCGCAACGGCGACCTTCCAGCCAGCCTGCGGGCTGCCGAAAAGGTGCTCGATCCCACGGTGCTTACCATCGGATTTGCCCGCCGTTTTGCGACCTACAAGCGGGCTATTCTGATGTTCACCGACCCCGAGCGCCTGGTCTCGATTTTGAGTGGCCCCCTACCGGTGCAGTTCGTGTTTGCCGGAAAGGCCCACCCCAAGGATGAGCCCGGCAAGGAGTTCATCAAAAAGCTGGCCGAGAAAATCAAGGCCATGGGGCTGGAAGACAAGATGATTCTGCTCGAGAACTACGATATGAGCCTAGCCCGCACCCTGGTGCAGGGGGTGGATGTCTGGCTCAATACCCCCCGCCGTCCCATGGAAGCCTCGGGCACCTCGGGCATGAAAGCAGCGCTTAACGGAGCCTTGAATTTCTCCATTCTGGACGGCTGGTGGGCCGAGGCTTTCAACACCACCAACGGCTGGGCCATTGGCGACGAGCGCGCCTACGCCACCGAAGAGGCCCAGGATCACGCCGACGCCCAGAGCTTCTACGACACGCTACAATACGAGGTCATCCCGCTGTTCTACGCCAGGGGCGCGGTGGGCACCCCCAGCGGCTGGCTGGCCCTGGTGCGCGATAGCATCCGCACCTGCGGCCCCACCTACTCGGCCCAGCGCATGGTGGACGATTACCACCGCAAGTTCTATACACCCCTGGCCAGGCGGGCCGCGCACCTGATGGAGAAAAACGCCGCTGCCCTCAAGGAGCTAGCGGGCTGGAAAACCCTGATACAGGGGGGGTGGAACAGTGTCAAGTTGTGGGTGGAAGCCCCACACGCCACTGCCAACCAGCCCCTGCAGTTGCGGGCCTTCGTACAGGCCTATGGCATTCCAACCGAGACGCTGCGGGTCGAGCTAGTGGTACGCCGCAGCAGCGGTGACCTGGAGGTGGTATCGCTCAAGGCCACCGGGCAGGAGCGGGAAGCCCTGCTCTACACCGGCACCTACCTCCCCGCCCGCCCTGGCAGCTATGAGTACGGCGTGCGGGTGGTGGCAGCCCACCCCGAGCTTTCCAGCCCCCGTGAGGTGGCCTATGTAAAGTGGGCGGGGCCAGTGGTTGAAGAGCCAGTAAAGGTGTAGTTCGCCCCAGTAATTCCGGGGTCAGCAAAAACCACTCCCCTCGAGTGGTTTTTTTAATCTGGGATTGCTAGGGTAGATACATGTTGCCGATTCGCTGGATGGTTGTGCTGTGGTTTGGCCTGCTTTTTGTCGGTGCACAAGCACCCTTGACCCCTAAAGCGGCCCTGGAGCGTCTCTTCACCGAGCAACCCGCCAAGGCCGAGTGGTTTGCCGCGGTCTTCTTGCAGCAGGTGTCGGTTGCACAAATTGAGGCCATCCTTAAGCAGCTTACCGAGGGATTGGGCAAATACGAAAACGTGGAGCCGGAGGGCCCCAACTTCCGGGTGAACTTCGAGCGTGGGGTGGTTCCAGCACAGATATCACTCGACGCGCAGGGCCGCATTCAGGGGCTCTTCTTCCGCCCGCCCCAGCCCAAAACCGCGCTGACCTCCGAGCAGCTTCTGGCCGAGTACCGCAAGCTGCCGGGGCAGGTAAGTGTGCTGGTACTGGAAGGCACCCAGGAGCGCCTGGGCCTGAATACCGATAGGGTGTTGGCAGTGGGCTCGACCTTCAAATTAGCGGTGCTGGATGCCCTGCGCCAGCAAGTAGAGGCTGGTCAGCGTAGATGGAGCGATACAGTGCCGCTACGCCCGGAGTGGAAAAGTCTGCCCAGCGGTACGATGCAAAACGAACCCGATGGCACGCTTATTAGCCTCGAGCGCTACGCCTCCCAGATGATCTCCATCTCCGACAACACCGCCACCGATGCGCTGATTAACATCGTGGGGCGGGCCGAGGTAGAAAAACTGACCCCCCGCAACCGGCCCTTCCTGACCACCCGCGAGGCCTTTATCCTCAAGAACCCGCAAAACCGGGAATGGCTCGAGCGCTACCGGGCCAATCCCGCTAGACGCACTGCCCTGCTCGCTGAAATCGCGGGTCGCCCCCTGCCCGATGCGGGTGTTTTTGCCGGAGGGCCGGTGGCCATTGACGTGGAGTGGTTTTTCAATACCCGTGAGCTATGCGCCCTGATGGGCAGGGTACAGACCTTGCCGATGATGTCGGTTAACCCAGGCCTCGCCAACCCCGCCGACTGGCAACGGGTAGCCTACAAGGGGGGCTCCGAGCCGGGGGTGCTCAACCTGACCACCTGGCTTCGGGCCAGGGATGGCAAGCAATACTGTGTTTCGGCTACCTGGAACAACCCCCAAGCCCGGCTGGATGAAAACCAGTTCTTCTTGCTCTACACCAGTCTGCTGAACACCTTGAAGTAGACTTGCACCATGCGCGTGGTGCCCTTTCGCTTTGAAAACAACACCTTCTGGCTTTTAGATCAGCGCCAACTGCCTTTCGAGGAGGTCTGGGTTCCTTGTAAGAGCGCCCAACAGACCGCCGCGGGCATCCGCGACATGGTGGTGCGCGGCGCTCCGGCCATCGGGGTGACGGCCGGGTACGGCATGGTGCTGGCTCATCTGGCGGGCGAAGACCCCGCCGGAGCCGACCGCGTGCTGCGCGAGAGCCGCCCGACCGCCGTGAACCTCTTCTACGCCCTGGATCGGATGAGGCCGCACTGGGGCAGCGTGGAGGCTTCGCTACAGGAAGCCCAGGCCATCTGGGACGAGGTGCAAGAGACCGAGCTGGCGATTAGCAAGTACGGGGCAAAGGTTCTGAAAGGCCAAGTCCTGACCCACTGCAACACCGGGCCGCTGGCAACCGGGGGATACGGAACCGCGCTGGGGGCCATTATCGAGGCGCACCGCCAGGGCCGGGTGACGCACGTCTGGGTGGACGAGACCCGCCCCTACCTCCAGGGCGCACGCCTGACCGCCTACGAACTGCAAAAAGCGGGGGTTCCAGCTACGCTCATTAGTGACAATACGGCCGCCTATATGATGTCCCAGAAAAAGGTGGATGTGGTGATTCTCGGCACCGACCGCATGGCCCTGAACGGCGATTTCGCCAACAAGATCGGTACCTACGGGGTGGCGATCCTGGCACAGTATCACGGAATCCCTTTTTATCCAGCATTGCCGCTTTCCTCAGTAGACCCCAGGCTGGAAAACGGGGGCAGTATCCCCATCGAGCAACGCTCGGCCCAGGAAGTAACGGTGATTCGAGGGCAACCCATCGCACCCGAGGGCTTTCCGGCGGCGCATCCAGGCTTTGATGTAACCCCTCATCACCTGATTACTGGCATCGTGACAGAGAAGAGCGTACTCTACCCCCCCTTCGAGGAGTCGCTCCGGGAAGCACTCCAGATCGGGTGAGCGATGGCCGCGATGATGGGCTGGTGGGAACAACTGACGGGTGCGACCTGCCCGGGTTGTGGCAAGCCACTGCAAGAGCCAACCATATGTACCGAATGTCGGAGTGCACTGGTTCCAAGGCACGTACCGGGATTTTTGTATCTGGGCAGCTACCAGCGCTTCGGCAATCTTTCCCGTGCCCTCAAATATCAGGGTCGGCGCAACCTGGCTCTACTGCTAGGCCAGAGGATGGCCCTCGGGGTGCGACAGGCTGAATGGGGACTGGACGGCGTGACTGCCGTACCCACCCTGCTGCAGCGCAAGATCGCACGGGGGTACAATCAGGCCGAACTACTGGCCCAAGCAGTAGCTAAAGAGTTGCGCATCCCTTATAAAAGCGTGCTCTTGCGCACAGCGGTGGACAAATCGCAAACCGAGAAAACCCTGCTCCGGCGTTTGCAACTCTCCGAGGCCACCTTCCAACCCGCCAGCCGGGTGAAAGGAATCTGGCTGCTGGTGGACGATGTTGTAACCACCGGAACGACCTTCGAACGCGCACGCAAAGCCTTGCTCGAGGCCGGAGCAGCCAGGGTCTACGGTGCGGCAATTGCGGTCAAGAGCCCACACGAACTATCCAGATATTCCCTATAATCGAAACTACAGAACTCCAACGACACACCGGGGTTCTTGGAGGCACCACACCCAACCCTACCTCTGCTTGAGCGTGGGGTTGATTGATAAAGGGGGGATGGATGCTCAGACGACCACGCATTCGCAGACTCGAGGAACTCCTCCCCTATATCCGCGAAGGCCGCTACCGCATTGGCCCCCACGTAGCCAAGCACATGTTGCAAGAGGGCTTTATCGAACACGATGTTTTGCAGGCTGTGGAGTGGGGCCGCGAGATGGCCGTCTACCCCGAAGACCAGCGCATGCTGGTGCTGGGCTACATGGTCTTCCCACCACAGCTCAAACTACCGCTGCACGTAGTGCTGGAATACCGCGAACACCGCTGGGTAGACATCGTGACCGCCTTCATCCCCAAGAAGCCTCACCAGGTGTACTCGAGGGCCAGAATCGCTGCCATCCTGCGCTACGATGGCACTTTCGAGGAGGTACGCTGGGTCAAGCCGAAATTCCCCACCGCCGAGGATATCCCGTACTAAATTCCCAGTACCCTGCGGGCGGCCTCGGCATCTGTTACCAGCTGGGCTTTCAGGGCTTCCAGACCGTCAAATTTCATCTCTCCACGCAGCTTGGTCAGGAATTCCACGCCGAGTTCCTGGCCGTATAAATCGCCGGCGAAGCCAAAAAGGTGTACCTCGAAGCGCAGGGTCTGACCCGAGACGGTAGGGCGATAGCCGACATTGGCCATGCCACCAAACTTGCTCTGTGGGGTCTGTACCCGCACGGCAAACACCCCCATCGGCAGGATTTTGAGATGGGCCACTTCAATATTGGCAGTGGGAAAACCCAACCGCCGTCCCAGCTTGTCCCCTTCCTGCACAATACCTCTGGCGACATACGCCCTTCCCAAAAGCAGCTTGGCCTCGTCTACCTCTCCTTCGCGCAGCAGGTCGCGGATACGGCTGGACTTAACCGGCCCCCCATTCAACTCCAATAGGGGCAGAATGTGGGTGGGGGCCACCGCGTTCAGATCCTCGAGCCCACCGGCTCTCCCCTGCCCAAAACGAAAATCTTCCCCCACATAAAGGTGTTGCGCTTCCAGGGTACGGAGGTCGCTCAGAAAGTCGTCCTTGCTGCGCCTGGAGAAAGCTTCATTGAAGGGCACAATCAGGGCAATCTCAACACCCAGGCCGCGCAAAAGCTCGAGCTTCTCCGATAAATCGGTCAGGAAGCCCTCCCCTTTCATAAATACCTTGCTGGGGGGATCGAAGGTGTAGACCAGCAGAGGAATATGGCGGCTCCTGGCCTCGGCCTGCGCGCTGCGGATCAGGTGCTGGTGCCCCAGGTGCAGCCCATCAAAGCTGCCAACCGCCACCACCTTGGGGCCAGCAGGTGCATCGGAAGGGTCGTTGATGAGCAGCATGGCGGCTATTCGTTGGTTGTGGTCTCGTCCTCGAGGGCCCTTTGGCTCAGGTAAAACAGTATCCCCGCCAGGGCCGAGGCCGAAATCTGGAGCTTACCGTCGTGAGCGTCCCGCAAAACCTGGCGCGGGTAGTGCCATTCTATCGTGATGGCCTCGTCGTCGTCGGGGGGTGCGTGGGCCTCACGGGTGCGGGTGGCCCGAAAAACGTGCAGCTTCTCGTTGCAAAAGCCCGGCGAGAGATAAAAACCCGTCAGGTACTCCAAATCCCCAGTGAGTTGGGCCTCCTCGGCCAGCTCGCGCAGGGCCGCTTGTTCGGGGGTCTCACCAGGGTCGATCAGGCCCGCCGGGATCTCGAGGGTCTCGCTGCCGATGGCCGGACGGTACTGACGCACAAACAGCAGCTTTCCGCCCCGCTCCACCACAACCGCCACCGCGTCAGCATGCTCCACAATCTCGTAGCGGCCCTCGAGAGCCAGATTGAGAATGCGGCCTTTGTATAGGTACTGCCGTTCGGGCATGCCCCCAAGCTAAGGGGTAAAGAAACCTACGTCAAACCATGAAGGTATAGCTCAACTCAACCGGATAAACTATAGGAAAGCCCTCGGAGCCTTGCCATGACCCCACTGACCCAGTATGTTGCCGGTTTCCTCTTTACCCCGGACAAAACCCGGGTGGTACTGATTCGAAAGCACCGTGCCGATCCGGACGCACGGCTATTCAATGGCGTCGGCGGCAAGATTGGGCCCAATGAACTGCCCAAAGCCGCTATGTCGAGGGTCTTCAAAGAAGAAACCCGCATTGGCATTCCTCCCAAGGAATGGATGGCGCTGGCCCGCCTGGAGAGTTACACCTTTCAGGTGTACTTCTTTGCAGCGGTCTCGGAGCTGGCCCTCGAGATCCAGAGCCAGGGCGACGACGAATTGGGTATTTTTGCCGTCAATGAACTTTTTGCCGGCCCAGTAGTACCCAGTGTGCGTTGGTTGATTCCCCTGGTTTTTGATAACCGGGTGCGCTTTCCGGTGATTTTTGATGGCATCCCTTGAAAAGGGCCATGGGTTTAGGGATTGCAATAGACTAAAGCCAATGGGAACTGAACACTATCCTTGATTCGCCGAATCTTGGGAATCGCTTCCAAAACCGATACACTATCGCTCGATGAGCGAAGATCGGCTGTTTGAACAGCTCAAACGCGAAGTGGATATGTTGGGCCGCGCTTTGGGGAAGGCCATCCGCGCCCTTTCGGGCGAACGCATGTTTGAACTCGAGGAACAGGTGCGCGAACGCACCAAGACCCTGCGGCAAAACCATACCGAGGCCATTCATCGCCTGCTGCTGCAAACGGTGCAGGGTCTCTCGCTCCTCGAGGCCGAAAATATGATTCGGGCCTTCTCAACGTATTTTCACCTGGTCAATCTGGCCGAAGAACGCCACCGGGTGCGGGTCAACCGGGAACGGGAGAAAAGGAGCACCCGCAATTCCCCTCGCAGTGAATCGTTTCTGGCGCTGGTAGGAGAGCTCAAAACCCAGGGCCTGAACTACGAGCAGACCGTAGATGTGCTTTCCCGCCTGCGGCTGCACCTGACCTTTACCGCCCACCCCACCGAGACCCGCCGCCGTACCCAGCGGTATCACATCGGTGAGATTGAGAAGCTGCTCGAGCAGGGCCAGGAAGCGGCCCTGGAGCCCCGGGTGGCTTTGCTGTGGGGTACCTCCGAACTGCGTAAATCCCGTCCTACCGTTGAGGACGAGGTGAAGGGAGGACTTTTCTACACCACCTATACCCTGTGGCAGGCCATCCCTCGGCTGGTGGATGGGTTGGAGAAAGCCGTGGAGGCTCATTATGGCAAGCGCCCCGACCTTTCGCCCCCGCTGGTGTTTCGCAGTTGGATTGGCGGCGACCGGGATGGCAACCCCAATGTGCTGCCGGACGTGACGGGTTGGGCACAGAACTATGCCCGCGAAACCGCGATTCGCAAGTTTGTAGAAGATGTAGACGGCCTGATTCGGGATCTATCGCTCACCGATGACCGGATTACCATTGCCCGCGAATTGCGGCTGGCCCTAGAAGACCATGCCAAGCGCCTGCAACTGCCCGAACGCTTTCAGGGCGAGCCCTACCGACAATTTGGCATGGGGTTGCGCTACAAACTACGCTCGTTGCTGGGGGAGCAACCGGGCCCTGGCTACAACGGAACTCCAGAGTTTGTAGGTGATTTGCGCAAGGCCGAGACCAGCCTCAATCAGCTCGGTCTCGACGAGATTTCCAGGGCCAGTGTGCGCCCATTGCGTCTCAATGCCGAGGCTTTTGGTCTGGAACTGGTCAGCCTGGACTTGCGCGAGGAATCACGTGCCTTGACCGACGCGGTGGCCGAGTTGCTTAAGACAGCGGGTGTCCACGAGCATTATGTTGCTCTAGAACCCCTCCAAAGAGAGGCGCTGCTGACCCAGGAGCTGGCAACAGCCAGGCCGCTGGCTCCAGTGGGTTATCGTCCGCAGACCAAACCCCTGCAAATCGCCCTCGAGGCCCTGCGCAACTGGAAAGCCCGCGGGGCCCATGTGGTCTCGATGACCCACCATGCCAGCGACCTGCTGGAAGTGATGCTGCTGGCACGGGAAATAGGACTGTACCGTCCGGGCCGGGCTTTGCCCTTTGATGTGGTGCCGCTTTTTGAGACCCTGGGCGACTTGCAAAATGCGCCCGAAGTGGTTGCACGGTTGCTGGATAACCCGGTCTTCAAGGCCCAGGTGCAGGGGCGGGGCGGCCTCGAGATCATGATTGGCTACTCCGACTCCAACAAGGATGCCGGCTTTCTGGCAGCCAACTGGGCGCTTTACCAGGCCCAGGAGGCCATTACCGCCTCTGCAAAGAGTCGGGGGGTACAGGTCTACTATTTCCACGGGCGCGGTACTTCCACCGCCCGTGGCGGCGGCACGGCAGGGCGGGCCATCGCCAGCCTACCTCCCGGCACGGTGGGCAGCCGGATGCGGCTGACCGAGCAAGGCGAAGCACTGGCCGATCGCTATGCTCATCCCGACCTGGCCTATCGCAACCTCGAGCAGATGCTCTACCACATGACCCTGGCTTCGGCCCGCGATCTATATGGGCAGACCGAAGCCCTGCAGCCCGAATGGCGCAAGGCAATAGAACGTGCCGCGCACCGCTCCACTGAGGTCTACCGCGAGTTGCTGTTACGTCCAGGCTTCTTCGAGTTTTACGAACAACTCACCCCCATCCGCGAGATTGGCACCCTCAATATTGCCAGCCGTCCAGTTTATCGCTCTGGGCGGGTGCGCGAAATTAAGGATTTACGGGCTATCCCGTGGGTGATGTCCTGGACGCAAGTCCGGTTGCTGATTCCTGGTTGGTATGGGCTGGCCGAAGGATTGGAAGAGATTCCGCCAGCCCTGCGCCAGGAAATGTTTACCCAGTGGCCTTTCTTTGCCAGCACCCTCGATAGTGCAGCTATTGCCCTGGCCAAAGCCGACCTGGGCATCGCCCGCGAATACTTGCGCCTGGTCAGACCCGAACTGGCCGAGCACTTCTTTCCCAGCATTGCAAGCACCTTCGAGAAAACCAGGGCGATTTTGGAACAGACCTTCCAGAACACCCTCCTCTTCAAACACCCGGTTTTGGCCCGTCAGACCGAGTTGCGCAACCCCTATGTGGATCCCATCTCGCTGGTGCAGGTCGAATTGCTGGAGCGCTACCGCCGCACCCCGCCCGAAGCCCTCGAGCGTACGGGTTTGGAGCGGGCTTTGATGCTTTCGTTGCTGGGCATCGCGGCAGGGTTGCGCAACGCCGGCTAAAGCGCAGCAGATAGCCGTTTTGCTTAAATCGGCCAATCCGATAAGATAGTCGTCAATCGTACTTTAAGGAGGTTAGGGATGAACAAGAGCTGGATCGGTTTATTGGCAAGCCTGGCCCTGGTCGGCACGGCATGGGCACAGCGCCCCGACACCATCGTAATTGCGCAGGGCGTAGACGTGACGGTACTCGACCCCAACAACCAGCTCGAGACCCCCACCGCCAACGTTTTGGCGAATATCTTCGACACCCTTTATATGCGCATGCCCGACGGCACGGCACGGCCCTGGCTGGCTACGGGCGTGCGGGCCATCAACCCCACCACCTGGGAGATGACCATCCGCTCGGGCGTCAAGTTTCACAACGGCGAAGACCTCACCGCCGAGACGGTGAAGTGGAACTTCGATCGGGTGATTGATCCTGCTCGACCTTTGCGCATCTCCAACTCCTGGGCCAACCTGGCCAGCGTGCAGGTGGTCAACCCCACCACCCTGCGCTTCACCACCCGCAACCCCTTCCCGGTGTTTGTGACGCGCTTGACCGGCTTTTACATCCTGCCGCAGAAATACGTTACCGAGGGTGGCAACCGCTACCTGCAAGAGCCGGTGGGGACTGGCCCCTACAAGTTTGTGCGCTGGGTGCGCGACCAGCAGTTTGAACTCGAGGCCAACCCCAACTACTGGGCCGGTGCCCCCAAAATCCGCCGGGTCATCTTCCGGCCCATCCCCGAAGCCAGCAGCCGCGTAGCCGAACTGGTCTCGGGCGGGGTGGACATTATCACCAACCTGGTACCCGAAGCAGTGAACTCGGTGCGTGCCTCGGGTGCTGCTGATGTGCGTACTGTACCCAGCATCCGCAACATCTTCATGATTCTGAACACGCAAAACAAGCCCGATAGCCCTCTCGCCAATCCCAAGGTACGCCTGGCGCTCAACTACGCTGTAGATAAGCGCACCATCGTCAGGAACGTACTGGGTGGCTTTGGGCAGCCCACCGGCTGTTCACTCAACAGCTACATCTTTGGTTACGATGCAAGGAGCTGTCAAGCCTACGAATACAACCCCACCCGTGCCAAACAATTGCTGGCCGAAGCCGGCTACCCCAATGGATTCACCATGACCCTGGGAACACCCAACGGACGCTATCTCAACGACCGCCAGGTAGCCGAAGCCGTGGTTGGGCAACTGGCACAGGTGGGCGTGCGGGCCGAGTTGCGGGTGCAGGAGTGGAGCACCTATGTAGGTCAGGTGCTCGAGCGCCGCATCCCTACCGACGGAGTGCTGCTGGGTTGGGGTAACAACGAGTTTGACGCTGACAACTCACTGTATAGCCTCTTCTTCGGCGGCACCGTGCGCGGCGGCCCCCGCCAGGTGGCCTTCAGTTACATCCGTTCGGTTCCACTCGACAACGCCCTGCTACAAGCCCAACGCACCACCGATCCCGAGCAGCGCAAGAAACTCTACCAGGATGCGCTACGGGTATTGCGGGTCGAATCACCCTGGATCTTCCTGCACCAGCAAGAAGACCTGTATGGCGTAGCCAAGCGGGTAGACTGGAAACCCCGTCCCGACGAGCGGCTGTTTGTCTCGGAGATGGCAATTAAGTGACCGTGAATAAAGAGGGGGAAAGGGGGGAACAAGGAGAGGGGAGAAACAAACGGTCACCCTAGTCAAGACGTTTTTTGCCCTCTCTCCCCTGCTCTCCCTCTCCAGATGCTTGCCTACCTTATCCGTCGCCTGCTCCTGGTCCTGGTGGTTGTCTGGGGCACGGCAACGTTGGCTTTTTTCCTGCTGTTTCTCTCGGGCGACCCGGTCAACCTGCTGCTACCGCTGGACGCCACACCCGAGGTACGGGAACAATTTCGCAAGGCCAATGGGTTTGACCGCCCGGTCTGGCAGCAATACCTGAGCTACATGGGCCGGGCCGTGCAGGGCGATCTGGGTATCTCGCTGCGCAACCAGACCCCTGCACTGGGACTGGTCCTGGAGCGGATGCCGGCCAGTATGGTACTGGCCGGTGCAGCTTTGTTGTTTGCAGTCATCTTTGGCGTGCTGGCTGGCGTGATTGCGGCAGTGCGAAAGGGAACCACGCTGGAATTTGTGGTGCTGTTTTTTGCCCTCTTGGGCCAGTCGTTGCCGGTGTTCTGGCTGGCCCTGATGCTGATTCTGGTCTTTGGGCTCGAACTGCGCTGGCTGCCCATCTCGGGCTATGGGGTGGGATCCATCCCTGGCTTGCCCGCCTTTGCCAATCTGGTTCTCCCGGCAATTGCGGTAGGCACTTTCTCGATGGCAGCAATCACCCGACTCACCAGGGGGGGGGTACTGCGCGAACTACGCAGCGACCATGTGCGCACCGCCCGCGCCAAAGGCCTGGGTGAACGGGTGATAATTTACAAGCATGCTCTGCGCAACGCAGCCATTCCAGTGATCACGGTGATTGGGTTGCAACTGGGCAACCTGCTTTCGGGTGCAGTCATCACCGAGACTATCTTTGCCTGGCCAGGCGTGGGCCGACTGGTGCTAACCGCCGTTACCCAGCAAGATTTCCCGGTGGTGCAGGCAGCCGTCATCGTGTTTGCGGTGTTGCTGGCGGTCATTAACCTGGTGGTGGATTTGCTATATGGGGTGCTCGACCCCAGGGTGCGTTATGCCTAGAATCCTTCGCGCACCCTCGGCTGTCATCGGCGTCAGCCTGATGGTTCTCTTTGTGCTGATGGCGATTTTTGCCCCAGTCATCAGCCCACATAACCCCACCCAGCAAGACCTGCAGGCCATTACCAAACCCCCAGGCACCGAAAGCCACCTGTTGGGCACCGACCGTCTGGGGCGCGACATGCTCTCCCGCATCTACCACGGCGCACGCCTGTCCTTAATTGTGGCATTGGCTGGGGTGCTGATTGGCGCAGCCATTGGAATTCCACTGGGATTGCTTTCGGGCTACCTGGGGGGACGGGTGGATGATTTCTTGATGCGCCTAGGCGACATCCAGCTTTCGCTACCGTTTATCTTGCTGGTAATTGCAATTATTGCTGCATTGGGGCCCAGCCTGACCAACACCATTGTGGTGCTGGGGATTACCAGTTGGGTGTTGTATGCCAGAGTGGTACGAGGTGAGGTTTTGTCGCTCAAGGAGCGAGAATTTGTGCAGGCTGCACATGCCCTGGGGGCATCGGGACGGCGCATCATGCTCAAGCACCTGTTGCCCAATGCAGCCGGGCCGCTGATCGTGGTGGCCACCTTGGAATTAGCACGTTTGATCGTCACCGAAGCGGCACTTTCCTTCCTGGGGCTTTCTGGCGTACCACCCGAAATTCCAAGCTGGGGCCAGATGTTGGCCGACGGGCGTGAGGTGCTGTTTTTTGGTGGCTGGTGGGTTGCCACCTTCCCTGGCGTGGCGATTAGCTTGCTGGTATTGGGCATTAACTTGTTTGGAGACGCACTTGCTGAGGTGCTAGATCCGAGGAGCAGGTAGGCGGGGTTTCTTACACCAACTCTGTGCGTGAGTGACGCGTATGGCATCACTCACTTGCCGCGCCACCCGGCGCGTCCGAGGGTCTCTTCCATCACTTTTTGGATCACCGAAACGCAGGCTCAGTATTATCCCCAAGCCCGTCGTGTCAGATCAAGCAAGCCCATATCACTACCCCACACACCGACAAGCTGTACTCCGATGGGCTTTTCACCCAGCTGTGCAGCAGGAACCGCAACCACCGGCGCACCCAATACACTGGCATAGCAGGTCAGGCTGAGGGTACGCCAGCGGAACTCGAGGGCCTGCCCGGTGTCCTGCAAATCGGCCCGTTGGGGCGCGGAACTGGGGGTCGAGGGCAGCAAAACCAGCGTACCGGGCTCGAGCCAGGCGCCCATTTCGCTGCGCAGACGCACCTGTTCGCTCAGGGCGCGCCCAATTTCACCAGGGCTATAGCTCGAGGCCATCTCCAGGAGCCGCCGCACATCCTCACCCAGCCGGGGCTGTTTTTCCTCTACCCACTTCTGATGAAAACCCCAGGCTTGCGCTCCCTGCAAGACCCTCTGGACTTCCCGGGCTTCTTGCAGCAAGCCCAGCGACCTCTCTTCAACTTTACAGCCCAGAGACTCGAGTTTTTTGGCTACCTGCTGCGTGGCAACCTGGGCCTCTGGGGCACAAAGCTCGAGGGCATCGCACATGATCACCGCACGATCAAACCGAACCATTGGCAGGGCGTCGGCCAGCAAAACTCGAGCGAAACGCGCCATCCCCTCAGGGTGCGCTGCCAGCAGCCCCACAGTGTCATAGCTGGGGGCCAGTGGAACCACCCCGGTAGCAGGTATCAGGCCGTGGGTGGGACGGTAGGCAAAGATGCCACAAAGCGAGGCCGGAATCCGCACCGAGCCGCCAGTGTCGCTGCCCAGGGCCACCGGAACCAGACCCGCCGCTACCGCTACTGCCGAACCCGAGGAAGAACCGCCGGGAATGGCACCGGCCACTCTGGGGTTTTGCGGCGTACCAAAGTGGGGGTTGATGCCGGTCATGCCATAGGCCAGCTCATGGGTATGGGTCTTGGCAATTAGTTTTGCACCGGCTTTCTTGAGTGCCACGACCGCCCAGGCATCCTGGCGCGGGAGGCCCCAGTGCTCGGCAAAATCGGGGTTACCCG
The DNA here is from genome assembly GCA_037440185.1 of Meiothermus sp. GTDB lineage: Bacteria > Deinococcota > Deinococci > Deinococcales > Thermaceae > Meiothermus. Next base: position 16,820 of record JBBIUP010000001.1, read on the forward strand.
CCGTGGTTGGCAGACCGGCCACATCGAACAAATCTTTGGCCGCAAACGATAGGCCCTGCAGTGGCCCAGTGGCTGCGTGCAACTGGTTTTCCAAAAAGAGGCTGACTGCGCCAAAATCGTCGTGCAACATGACACCATCATAGTTTCACACCAGGTACGCATGGCCGATTCCGCTGGTTTTGTAAATCTTCCTTGGCTCAACTTACAGCATTCCCCACGAATAGCCGTACAGCCAAATTGCGACCTGTACGTCTTATTCGTAGGAAGCGCTGTTAGACTGTGAATGTATGGTCGAGGTACACACCCGTTCGGTAACCTTTTATCCAGCCAAAAACGCGAAATACCTGATGGGTGACTTTACCGATTGGGATCGAAGGCCCATCCCCATCAACCAGCCCCTGACCCTCGAGTTCCCCGCCGGGGCCTACCTCGAGTACGCTTTCCTCGACGCCAACCAGAATCCCTTTCCCGACCCCGACAATCCCCACAAGGCCCAGAACCCCTGGTGGATCTATCCCAGGGCCATCGAGCTGCCGGGATTTCGCTACACTGCTCCCCATCAACCCTCCCGCGCAGTCGAAGTACACCGGCACCGGCTGGAATCGCGGGCCTTTGGCAGCACCCGCCGCTACTACGTCTACAACCCCTCCCAGCCTGCCCAGGCCACCCTCTACGTCCACGATGGCGTGGCCTATTACCGCACCGCCAAGCTGGCTGAGGTGGCCCAGGGGCTCCTGGAGTTGGGCGAAATAAGGCCAGTGCGAATTGTTTTCATCGAGCCCGAAGACCGCCGCAACGAATACTGGTTCAATGCTGCATACGAACAGCATGTGCTGAACGAAATCATTCCCGCTGTCGAAGCGCACTATGGCTCCACCCTGGAAAAAGGGCTGATGGGCGCTAGCCTGGGAGGTCTGGTCTCGAGCTGGCTGGCCCTGCGCAATCCCGACCTCTTTCAAAAGGTCGCCACCCAGTCGGCCTGCCTGACCGCCTCGCCCGAGGGGGGCGACTCCTTTACCGACCCCGAGTGGCTCGCCGAACGGTACCTGGCTTCAGAAATCCTACCTTTGCGCTTCTACTGCGAAACCGGCCAGATCGAGTGGTTGCTGGCCCCCAACCGCCGCTTTGCCGCCATGCTGAGCGATAAGGGCTACCGCCACACCTACTTAGAGCGTCCTTCCGGCCACAACTGGATGACCTGGCGGCAGGGGCTGGCCCCGGCCCTGGCGTACCTGTTCGGTCACTAAGCCCATGATAGGCTGGAGTTTATGGAGTTTGGTTCCGCAATTGTAGCCATTTTAATTATTGTTGCACTCGAGGCAGTTTTATCTGTAGACAACGCCATGGTTCTGGCCGTGATGGTGCGGCCTTTGCCGGAACACCTGCGCTCGAAAGCCCTGCTCTATGGCATCATTGGCGCGTATGTGTTGCGTGGGCTGGCATTGCTGTTTGCCACGGTCATCATCCAGATCTGGTGGATTCAACTGTTGGGTGGCTTGTACCTGGTGTACCTGGCAGTCAATCATATTTTCCGCCGCAAACCCCACAGCGACTCAGACCAGAACCGCCTACAGCAAGCAGCCGCCGCCAGTTTCTGGCGCATCGTGATCATGATTAACATAGTTGACCTGGCCTTTGCAGTGGACTCGGTACTGGCGGTGGTGGCCTTCAGCCGGGAGTTCTGGGTGATCTTTACCGGGGTAGCCATCGGTATTTTGCTCATCCGGCTGGCTGCCGGCATCATGGTCACCATTATTGAGCGCTACCCCCGGCTCGAGACGGTGGCCTATGCGGTGGTAGGCTGGGCCGGCCTCAAACTATTCCTAGAGGGCTGGGGCCACGCCAGCGAGGTCTGGCTGCACCGCCCCGAGTTGGCCCTGCATCTGCCCCAGGCTTTTTTCCTCAGCGTGACCCTGGCCATCCTGGCCTTTGGCAGCCTGTGGTCTTTGCGCCGTTCCGCCTAAAGCATCATGCCCAAAGACTGGGATACCTACTACCTCAACCATCTACCCCAGAGCCGGCCGGCCCAGGTGGTGGCGGCCTATGCCCACCGACTCCCAACCGGCTTGGTACTCGACTTAGCTGGAGGCATGGGCCGCAACGCCTTTTTTATGGCCCACCGGGGGCATCCGGTGTTCTTGCTCGAGCAAAGCCGGGTGGCGCTCGAGTTCGTCCAGCGCGAAGCCAGCCGTCAGCAGCTTCAGGTCTGGGCGCTTTGGGCCAACCTGGAAGCCCCCTCCCCCAGCCTGCCCCCTGGCCCGCTGGCCGGTATCGTCAAGTCGTACTTCCTGCACCGCCCCTTGTTGGAATTGTTCGCCGAGCGGCTGATGCCCGGCGGTCTGGTGCTCCTCGAGGGTTTCACCGTAGAGGAGGCCTGGCAGCGCGGCAGCCAGACTCTGCACTACTGGCAGCCCGGCGAACTCCTGCACCCGCCCCAGGGTCTGGAGCTACGGGCCTGGGCCGAGGGCTCTATGGAAGGCCACCACCGTACCTGGGCGGTGTGGCACAAGCCCTGAACCCTGACCACCCTATCGGGAATCGTAGCCTCATGCGCTTTTCATCTGAAAAAGAGTGCTACCCTACTCTCTGGTTGGGGAGTAACCACCCTCGAGGTCAGTCCAGGCTGGCAAAGCTGGAACCTCTTTGGGGTATGATTAATCGTCAATACGAAGCAACCGCTTCCGGTTAATCAGGGTACGTAGCCTGGGTGAGACCACCACGACACGAAAAGGCCGTGGTGGCTTCGTATTTTTGCCTAGCCACGGCCAGGGGTGCCCATGGAACAACTTGGACAAGCGCTGATTGTTATTGGAATCCTGATTGTCTTGGAGGCGGTACTCTCTGCCGACAACGCGATGGTGCTGGGGGTGATGGTCAAGCAACTACCCCACCCCTGGCGGCAGCGGGCTCTGTTTTATGGCATTGCTGGGGCCTATATCTTGCGCGGCCTGGCCCTGGTCTTTGCGGTGTATCTGATTCAGTTCTGGTGGATTCAGGCCCTGGGTGCGGTTTACCTGCTCTTTATAGCCATCCGACACTTCAGCAAACCCAAGCCCAAAGAGGAAGTCCATCTCGATGCCGTCCAGACCCTCAAGGTAGTCACCCCGCGCCAATTCTGGACAATCGTAGCCCAAATAGAACTGGCCGACCTGGCCTTCGCGGTGGATTCGGTGTTGGTGGCGGTAGCACTTTCGAACAACATCTGGATCATCTTTACCGGCGTGTTTATTGGCATCCTGGCCCTTCGCTTCGTGGCGGTGCTCTTTGTGGGTCTGTTGGAAAAATACCCGCGCTTCGAAGCAGTGGCCTTTGCGGTAGTAGGCTTTGCCGGGGTCAAGCTGGCTATCGGCGGCTGGGACAAGTTCACCAAGGAAGTCCTGAGCCGCCCGGAATGGGTCACAGGGATAGACAAAACCCAGTTCTCGCTCTTTATTCTGGTAATTCTGGTACTGGGAACCATCTGGGCCATGAGCCAGAAACCTAAGAAACTCGAGGCTCAACCCATCAGCAGCGAACAGTAGCCAAGCTCCCCCCGAGCAAACAACCCTGCAGCGACCCCTGTCCGCCCGGAGCCATTCAAACAAGTGGAGATACTCTCCTTGGAAAGCGCTGCCTGCTCTAAGCTCCAATCCGTCTGCTGATCGCTTTCAGGATGGCGTAATTCTGGTAAGGTTTAGCCGATGGTATTTGTTTTGGCAATCCTGGCCTACCTGATTGGCTCGCTGCCGCTGGGCTACTGGGCGATACGCCGACTGACCGGGCAAGACCCGCGCCTGGCCTCAGCCTACAACCTGGGCCTCGAGAACACCCTCAAACTCCTGGGAACAGGCCCAGCCCTGCTGGCCTGGAGCCTGGACTTCCTCAAGGGTCTAACGGCAGTATGGATGGGTGGGCAGTTTGGGCTGTCCTGGGCAGTTGTTTTTGCACTTGTGGTCTACCTGGGGCATCTGTACCCTCCCCGGCTTTTTGCCGAAGGAGCGCTCTTGCGGGGGCGAGGGGCGGGGGTGTTGGCAGGAGTTGTCCTAGGCCTGCATCTGAGCGGGCTGCCCTACCTGCTTACCCTGGTGGTTTTGCTGGTAGCCGGTGTGGGCCTGTTCTTGAGCCGCTATGGCTCGCTGGCCGCCATGTATATTCCAGCCACGCTGGCACTGTTGCTTACATTTGAACCCATTTCGGGTTGGGCCAAGCTGGCGGCCTGGGTTTTGCTGTTTGTGACGTTGTGGCGCTACAAGGAAAATATTGGGCGGATGCTGGAAGGCACCGAGCCTCGCCTGGGTGAACCTTTACCCCTTCCATCCGATAAACAGGTGGTGTGTGCCTTCATGATCCACCCCCTCACCATCGCCGATCTCTTCCAAAGCCCCCGTTTCCGTTGGGCTAAACCGCTGGTGAACCGGGGGCTAATCTCCCAAAGTCTGGTGGAAAACTTCGCCGCGGCCATCCGGCCCATGAAGATAGGGGAATTACGGGGGGTCAAGACCCACGATGGTCGTGAGATTCGCTGTCATCTGCTCTCGGCACCGTTGCTGCCCCATCAGATCAGCAGCAAGCCCGAACTCGCCACCCAGCGGGCCATCCAGGGAGCGCGGCTGGCCAAAGAATTGGGCTGCACGGTGGTGGGGCTGGGAGCCTTCTGGAGCGTGGTGGGCGAGAAAGGCCGCATCGTGCAGGAGGCCGTGCCGGATATCGAAGTCACCAATGGCGGAGCCTACACCGCCGGAACCGTCAAGGCCGCCATTCCCGGTATCCTGGCCCACTTCGAGCAGTCCGGGCTCAAGCTCAAAGACGCAACGGCCGCGGTGGTAGGGGCCAACGGCGTGGTGGCCTTTGGCATTGCCCGGCAGATTGCGCCTTTGGTTGGAAAGTTGATTCTGGTGGGGCGCAACATGGAGCGCCTGGAGAAGAGCGCCACCACCCTTAGGCAAAACTTGGAACGCAAGGGGCAGCCCGTGCCGCAGGTCGTGATCACCCTCGAAATGCCCGCCATCCGCGAGGCCGACCTGATCTTCACCGCCACCTCCGACCCCCAACCGGTCATCTTCCCCCAGCACGTCAAGCCCGGTGCGTGGATCTACGACGAGGGCGTGCCGCCCGACGTGGACGAGTCGGTGAAGGGCGTACAGGGCGTTCGGGTGATCCCCGGCGGGGTGGTGCGGCCTCCGGGGGCCATGACCGGCAACATCAACCTGCACTTCGGCGAGGGGGCGGTGCCAGCGTGCCTGGCCGAGACCATGATCCTGGCTGCCGAAAAAGCGTATGAACGCAAGAGTCTGGGCGGCGAGACCAAGAGCGAGAACATCCAGTTCTTCGTCGAACGGGCTGAAGCACTGGGGTTCAGGGTGGTGGATTGAAGCTACTCGTGGCCCAGGAGGCCCCGCTTTCTAGCCGCTACATCGGCGCTTTGGAATAGAAATACCCCCAGGCCATAGACGGCCACTGTTCCCAGCGCCAGAAGTGCCCATCTGAACACTTCAACCGTACCACCCAGAAGTGTCTCTCTGATGACGCTTGCCCCCAGCACCAGTGGGAACCACTCGAGCAGTGGCAACTCGACTATCACCGCCGGAAAAACCATCAGTTGAACCAGCACGAAAATGTTGTTGACATCCTTGAAGAGCAACATTAAGGCACCAAACGCAAGCCCCAGGCCCAGTGCAGCAATCAAGAAGAGGACAAACGCCGGGATCACCTGCCAACTTAGCGTGTAACTGATTTGGGTAATGTAGGCCAGTACAAAAAATAGCAGTCCAAACTGTACAAGGTTTAACCAGAATCGGGCGAGGGTCTGTACGACAAAAAATGCGGTCAAGCCCTGCCCCGACAAGACCATGTTCTCGAGGGTACCGGATTTGGCTTCTTTGCTTACCTGCGTGGCTGGATTGCTCATGATGCCAAGAGCGACCAGCCCCAGCAGATACCCAACCAGCAGCCGGGTAAGCTGGGCTTGGTTAGCAGTTGTGACCCCCGCAAGGTTGGCAAAACCCAGCAGCAAGTAAAAGATCAAGCCAATAAGTATTAGCCCGAGCGCGAATTGGAGCGGGTAGCGCACCAGCTCGAGCCAGGCTCGCATAAACTCGGCCCAGATCAGGTTAGCCAGCCGGTGCATGTTGCGACTCCTTTTTGGGGGCATAGGCTCTAAAGACCTCGGCCAGCTCCACTTCCCGCTTCTCGATGCCCTTGATCGGCCGGGGGCGCAGCAGGTTCATCAGCTCGTAAATTTGATCGGGGTTGTCCAGGGTGACTTCGAGCACGGTGCCCGACTCAGCCCACCTATTCTGGAATGGCAAATCCGGCAGTGTAGTGGGCTCTCGGAAAGTAATCCGATAACTTTGCACGGCAAACCTCTCCAAAAGCTCTTGTTTGGGTTTGTCCACAGCAATAATCCCATCGGCCAGGATAGCCACCCGCGTGCTCAGCCGAGCAGCCACCTCCATCTGATGGGTGGTCAGGAGAATGCCCTTACCACCCTTTGTCATCGCCAGGATTTGCTCCTCGAGCACCTCTGCCGCGTCAATGTCCAGACCCAGGGTAGGCTCATCCAGCAGGACGAACGGTGGGTCGTGGGCGATTGCAAGAGCAAAGGCCATCTTTGAAATCATGCCCTTGGAAAGGGTTTGGGTTGGTGCGTTCCGCTTCTCCCACAGACCCAGCAACTCCAAAAGGTACTTGGCCCGCTCGCCCGCCACCTTACCGGTCATACCCCGGACGATGCAGGTATAGCGCAAGTTCTCGAGAGGTGTAAGTCGCGGATACAAGCCTCGGTTGGTGTCAATGAGTGCTCCCATCTGCGCCATGTACTCGCGTTGCCCAACCATGAATCCATTGATCACAACTGTACCTGCATCTGGAAGTACCAGACCGCAAATAGTACGTATGGTGGTGGTTTTCCCACTGCCGTTGCGCCCCAGAAGCGCCACGATCTCCCCCGTCTGCACCTGCAAGGAAACGTCGGTGAGCACCTTTACCACGTTGCTGCGGGAGCGATAGGTTTTTTGAATTGAATCTATTCTCAGCATTTGTTTTCCTGCCCGATCAGATTTTATCGGTGTGGGGATATTCACCCCACACCGTTGCTGTCTAGCACCATCCAAAGAAGCAAAAGATATGATCCAACAAAGCTACAATATACTCACGAGTAATCACATAACCTCCATTGAATTTCCACATCAGACCAAAGGTTTAGCCATCTAGCATCCCTGGGTTACCGCGCAGATAATTTCCGCAATTATACGAATAATAGCATCACGCAAACTGCATTCACCCCCTTTCTGAGGTACCTCGAGGGGATATTAGCATCTTATTTTTTTTGTCAAGTTGATGACCATATTTTGTTGGAAGGCAAACTAAAGTCAATGCTAAGATATTAAATCGTGTCCACTCCACCATTGCTCCTGCTATCTCCCACCCGCCTCGAGGCTCCCTTCCTCAAAGGCCAGAAGTTCGATTTTCACGGACGCGCGGGGCTGCGCGGGGCGGGCTGGGTCTGGCTCGAGTGCGGCATCGGCAAGGTCAACACCGCCGACACCCTGGCCGCTTTCGTCCAGCGGCGCAGGTTCGAGCGGGTGCTGCTCTTTGGCATTGCGGGGGCCTATGCCGACTCGGGCTTGCAGATAGGCGATTGCGCCCTGGCCGAGCGGGAGATTCAGGCCGACCTGGGGGTGCGGGATGGGGGCCTGAAGGGCCTGGGCTTCCCCAGCCTGGTGGTGGCCTCCAAGCCCTACCACAACCGCTTTCCGCTGGACAAAGCTTTTACAGACGAACTTAAGAGCAAACTGGGCCTGCCCGGCAAACAGTTCCTGACCCGCGACCTGGTCTCGGAGAACCCCAGCGAGGCCCGCCAGCTCGCGCGTAAATGGGAGGCCGACCTCGAGAACATGGAAGGCGCAGCCTTTGCCCAGACCTGCCTTTGGCTGGGGCTTGCCGGGGCCGAACTGCGCTCGATTTCAAACACCGCAGGCATCCGCGACAAGTCCCAGTGGCGCATCAAACAAGCCGTGGAGAGCCTCGAGTACCACATTTTGCGTATTATCGGATCATGATAGATATCACCCGCCCCATCTATCCAGGCGTTCCAGTATGGCCCGGAGACACCCCGTTTAGCTACCAACTGGTCTCACAGATTTCTGACGGTGACAGCGTGAACGTAGGCAAGATTTCCGGCACTGTTCACCTGGGCACCCACCTCGATGCGCCCTGGCACTACATAGACGATGGAGGGAAGCTGGAAACCGTCCCGCTCCCGGTGCTCATTGGCCCCTGCCGGGTGGTGGATGCACGTGGACAGATCGCACTCACCGCCGAATTCCTCAAGACAGTACAACTTGCCGAGCGCACCCTGTTTTTCACTGGGCAGCCCAACCGCTGGGAGACTTTTCCATTGGAGTATATGCACGTCTTGCCCGAGTCTGCCGCGTATATGGCCAGCCAGGGTGTGCGGCTCTACGGCACCGATTGCCCCAGTGTGGACACGCTCAACTCCAAAGACCTTCCCGGCCACAAGGCGTTCGCCAGGGCCGGGGTGTACATCGTTGAAGGCTTGGCGCTTCAGGACGTAGCCCCCGGCGACTATGAGCTCATCTGCCTTCCACTGAGGCTTGAAGGGGCCGACGGTTCTCCAGTACGGGCGATGCTGCGTTAGAAAGGAATCCCTGTCTCACCCACTTTCTGTAGTTCAGGAATTTTACCCTCCAAAACCCGCTTGACCTTGATGAGATCGGCCACCAGGTTGGCTCGTGCATCCGGGTAGGCCTCGGGCGCGTGCTCTTGCAGGTGCATCAGGTAGTTGGGCTGGGGAATCGCCATCACAACCGGGTTGAGGGTCGTATCGCCCACAATCTTACGAAAGGGACTGGTCTCGGGCCAAGCCAGCCACCGACCGCCCTGCTGAGTGATCTTGAAGTCCTTGCCCAAGAAGTGCTGTGCCGTGGGGCCGCCCAGGCAGACCAGGGCTCTGGGCAGAAGGATTTCTAGCTCGAGCTTGAGCACCTTGCTCCAGGCCTTGATCTCGGCAGCGTTGGGGGTGCGGTTGACCTGAATTGCATGCTCCAACTTCCACGTCCAGACCTTGACGATGTTGGTGATGTAGAGGTCGTGGCGCTGCATCCCGGCTTCGCCCAGAAGCTGGTTGAGGATTTCCCCGGCTGACCCGGTATAAGGCCGCCCGCTCTGGTTGTCGGCTCCGCTGGGGCTGTGCCCGACCAAGATCACTGGGCTGTCGGGGTTGCCGTCGCCGGGCACCACCTGGATCACGCCCTCGGGTAGGGTCAACTCGAAAAGCTCGCGGTTGAGCTGGGCCAGTCGCTCCGACTTGCTCATGGGCCAATGGTAGCGCGGGACGCGGATCGGCGCAGGGTATGGCTGCACTTTTGAAGGCGACCCCCAACGTTCGCAAGCCTCACAGAATTCTGTTTGTCACTGGCTTTTACTGTGCCCCTCTACATCAGGAAAATCGGGTTCACAAATCTAAATCTACAACCGTCGCTGCAAGAAATCCGCTAGCAGCCGGTAGGTGCGGATCTTGCCCTGGATGTCGCCGCCGGGGCCATGCCCTTCATCGCCGAATTCGTGGTATTCGAAGTCTTCACCCTCTTTCTTGCCCAGTTGCAGCAATTTGTCGCGGAAGATACGGGCCTGGCTGATGGGGCAGCGGGGGTCGTTAACGCCGTGGACGATCATGATCTTGGCTTTGAGCTGGTGGGCGAACTCGATGGCGCTGCGGTCGCGCCAGAGGGCATGATCCTTCTCGGGGTCGCCCATTTGCGAGCGGAAGTAGTACTTGAAATGCTCCATGTCTTCTTCATAGAGCTTGTGCAGATCGGTGATGCCCACCCAGGGTACCCCCACCTTGAACACATCAGGCTTCTTGGTGACGGCAATGAAGCTCATGAAGCCCCCAAACGAACCCCCAAAAATGCCAATGCGTTCAGGGTCTACATAAGGCAGGGCTCTGAGATAGCTAGCTCCGGCTACCACATCTTCCAGGTCGCCCCCGCCCCAGTCTTTGAGGTTAAGGTCGCGCCATTCCACCCCGTAGCCAGTCGAACCCCGAATATTGGGCTGCAGAATCACATACCCCTGATCCACCAGGAACTGTGCGAACAGGTCGAAGCTCCGAAAAAACTGTGCAGTGGGCCCACCATGGACGATCACCACCGCAGGCAGCCTGGCCCCCGGCGCGATGTCCTTGGGTTTGTAGAGGAGGGCGGGCACTTTGTGTCCATCGTAGCTCTGGTACCAGATATGCTCGTCTTCCACAAATACCGAGGGGTCAATCGAGCCGTACTCGGCAGCCAACAACACTTCATAGGTATCACTAGCCAAGTCGTATAAAATTAACTCGGGACGACGGGTGGCGGAGGTGAGCAACACCAAAAGTTTGCTGTCACCCAGCACAAAACTGCTGCCTGCCGCGATACCCTCGGGCAGTTTCAGCTCTCTGGCTTGTCCAGTTTCGACATGGTAGAGCACCGGCATGATGGCCGAGTGGCGGTTGCGGATCACTGCCAGCCACTCGCCATTTTTGGAGAAGCTGGCCGCGTACTCCTCGGTGTCGCTTTGCTGTGGGCTGAACCAGCGGATCTCGCCGCTGTCGAGGTGCAAAATTCCAGCTCGGTTGCTACCCGAAACATCGGAAGTGAAGGCCACACGTTTTCCATCCGGGTGCCAGTCGGCCACATTGTCCTGCGAACCTTCCTCGAGCGCGAGGATTTTGCGCATCTCTGTGCCATCGTCGCGCACCAGATAGCTATCCTGGTTTTTCAGGTTGGGTAATTCATTCGAGATAAAAGCCAGCCACTTGCCATCGGGGCTCCAGCCGCTCGCAAAAGCCGGGGCTTTGAAATGGGTCAGTTGTTTCCACTCGTGGGTTTCGTGCCTCAGGTCGAGCACAAACACGTTCATCTGTCCAGCCCGGTTGCTCATGACAGCCATGCGGGTGTTGTCGGGGTGTACCTGACCTGCATATTCCTGTGTTTTGGAACTGTCGTCCATCTGCACCACGCTGGCAGAGGCTAGGTGCAGCTTGAAGAGATTGTTTTGTTCATCGCCGTCTTTATCTTTGGCAAAGATGATCTCGGCGTCGTCCCTGGTCCAGACAAAGCCCGCCCGCAACTGGCGCGGGGCCTGTCCGTCGGTAAGCTTTTGCACCTCGCGGGTTTCCAAGTCCATCGTGTACAGCTCGTATCGCCCGGTTTTGTCCCAGTAAAAAGCAATTTTCTGGCCGTCCCAACTGGGCGTGACGGCGGCAAAGCTGGGGAGTTTAGCGAGTTCCTCTAAGTTCATGCCTTGATTCTAGCGGGAAGTTTGGGCAAAGCGCCAAGAGATTCAATCTGCTCCGCCAACCCTATGGACTATTGGTTCAGGACTTATGCACTACAAGTGCCGTCATTGCGAGCGACCGGAGGGAGCGAAGCAATCCAGGTCGCTCGTCCAGCCAGTCAGCTTGGAGGCCGGTCTGGATTGCTTCGCTCCGCCCGCAATGACAGCGGGGCGGAGCGCTCGGTTGATCTGCCCGACGACCTGTCAGGTCGGGGCGTGAGTACTAGGGAGGTTACCGGAACTACCGCACCGGAGCAGGGGTGACGAACGCCATAGGGAAGACGGTTTGCCATCCTAATGCTGGGCAGTCTTAACGCAAACCGCCCTAGCTATCGGCTATCAACCCAAATTTAGAACACTTCCTCACCCGTCCGGCGGCCCTTGATGCGCTTGAGCTGGGCAACCAGTACAAAACTGACGATAAAGAGCAATGACCAGGAGGTAAGCTTGGAGATTGAGACCATTTCCCAGCCATCGGCCTGGTTGGGGTACTGCCAAGCACCCAGGTAGGTTCCGATGTTCTCGGCAATCCAGATGAAAGACGCAACCAACAAAAAGCCTGCTTTGACCGGCAGCCAGAACTCGCGCACCGGGGCTATGGCCGGATTGGGGCGGCTGAAGGGTTTTTCCGAGAGGCTGAAGTAGATGCGGGTGCGCCAGTAAGCCACAAACAGGCCCCCGATGATCAGCCAGCGAATGTCGTAGACAACGGCATTGGTGTAGAAGTTGCCGTAGATCAGCAGCACAAACAGCCAATTGACCCAGCCAGGCGGGAAATTCTCGAGCCGCAGATGCAACCGCCGCCAGGCCTGGGTGATGTAGCTGGCCACTGCCGCGTACATGAAGCCAGCGAAGAGCGGCACGCCCAACACCTTGGTGTAGGCATCGCCAGGATAGGCCCAGGAACCCAGGTTGACCTTGTAGATTTCCATGGCCATCGCAATCGCATGGAAAAGGGTGATGGTTTTGAGTTCGTCCACCGTCTCGACCCCAAGGCCCCAGACCATCCAGATCTGGATAAGAATGCAGCACAGCAGCAGAAAGTCGTAGCGAGGGAGGCCAGGAATTTCGACGAATCTAGTCAGAAGCAAAAGTAGCAAAATCAGGCCAGGGAAGAAGCAACTGGCGGCTTCTTGGTAGGTAAAATTCAGGAGTAAATTCCAGGCTCTGGGGCGCGAAAACGAGGGTTGCATTGGCCTCAGGCTAGCAGATAAACCAGATTGGCTTGGGTCAATCTACGCCGTAGTAGGCTTGACGAACCACAGCAGCCTATCTTCCAAGACGCAGTAGCCCGATGCATACCGAGCCGGTGGCAGTGATATGCAAACCAGGGGGAACTCAGTAGCTGATGACAGGAGCCTTGCCGATGTAGCCGGAGTCGGCCAGCACCTTGAGGATAAAGTCGGCCACGTCGGCTCTCGAGATTCTTCCCCGTCCGCTCTTGCCGGTTTTGTAGATTCCAGTTTTGGGGTCGTTGGTCAGGCCAGTGGGCCGGGCAATTGTCCAGTCCAACCCACTTTCCATCAGGGTCTTTTCCTGGCGCTGGTGCTCCTCCAGCGCCGCTCTGAGAAAGAGCCATGCAGCGTTAGCGATCAAGCCTTTGCGGCTATCCCCAACTCCAAATGAACTCACCGCGACCACCCGCCGGACACCGTGCAGCTGCATGGCCCGCACGACGTGGGCAGTGCCCTGGCTGCGGGTCTGGTCGCCCAACTGGCTGCCTGCACCCAGCGCGATCACCACTGCATCACGGCCCTGAACTGCTCTGGAGACAGCATCGAGGTCGAACACATCGCCCTGTGCGACTTTGAGATTGGGATGATCGGGAAACGAAGGGCTTCTAGCAAAAGCTGTTACGCAGTGCCCTTGTTCCAAGGCTTGCTGTACGACTTGAAACCCGACCCCTCGAGAAGCACCGAAGACTACGATTTGCATGTCCACAAAATAACCATACGGGCACAACTTAGGGCGGTTTCAGGACATAACCCGGGGTATCTGCAGCCGAAAACTTCACCAGGGAGGCGGTTCGCCTACCGAAGAGGGATAGTATCCATACGCGAACCGCCCCAATACGCCCCTATGTCACCAAAAGGCCTATTGGACGTTGAGCGAGATGGTGGTGAGTGGCGGGTCGGTCTCGGGTGCACCGGTCTGGCGCACCTCGTAGGTAATCTGACCTGGGCCAGGGTCGGAGAAGTAGCTCCAGCCACAAGCAGCGCTGAGGGGTAGGTCTTTGCGCCCAATCACCCGATCCCCACGCCTGACCAGTACCGAATAACTGCTGGCCGAGCCCACCCCCCCAAAGCGGAAGGGCCTCGAGACCGTGCCCCCCGCTTGCAGGTTGGAAAGCGAGAAGCTCTGGCTACAGATGGCTCCAGCCTGGGCCTCAGGCACTACCAGCGAAATCCGGGTTCCCGAGGTTGCGCCTTCGGCTCGCACCTCGTAGGTGCGGGTTCCGCCAGTAGGTGGCGGGACATTCAAGCTCCACAGACCGTTGCCGTCGGCAGTCACCCGCCCGAGGCTGGCCCCGTCTTCAAAGATCTCCACGGTCTGACCCGGCTGGGCCGTACCCTGGAGGGTAAAGCCGGTAGCTGCTACTGAGGCCCCATCCGAAGGCACAGAGAAAGCAGGCTCCGCCGGAAGCGTGGCGGTGACAATGGTACTGGCTCCGGTCATCTGTCCGGGGCGACGCGCCTCGTAGGTATGTGCCCCGGCCACCAGGGCTGAAGGAAGTGCCGAAGCAGCCACCGGGAAACTCCATTTACCATCCGAACCCACCGTCACCACACCTAGAGGGTTGCCGTTGTCGAAGAGCTCGAGGGTTTCGCCTGGTTTACCAGCACCCTGCAGGATATAGCTTCCGGCCACCAGGGTCGCGCCACCCGCAGGAGCCGTGATGGTTACGGCCGCTACCGCTGGGGCCAGGCCGGTGCTGAAGGCCCGCAAGCCCAGCCCAGGCAGAACAGAGAGCAGTCCCAACAAACCCAGGGCAGCCAGCAAGATACCCAGCACAGGCGTACCCATCCGCGCCGCTGGGGCCATCAATCCCTGGGTCAGACCCATGGGTGCTGCAGCCACCGGAATACCCGGTGCTTCCGAGCTGCCAAACTGGGCCAGGGCTGCCTCAGCCTCGCGGTCTTCGGCTTCTTGCACGGGCGTGGGCTTGCTAAAAATCAGGAAGAAGGTCTTGAGGTAGTAGTAAGCGCCAATGGCCGAGGTGATGAGGGCCAGCACCACCAGTCCGTAGAAACCGGCCTGGGCTGCCTCCTGGAAAACCAGGTATTTGGCCCAGAAACCGGCCAGTGGTGGTAGCCCCAGCACCGATAGTATGCCAAGGCCCATCGCCCCACCCAAAAGCGGCTTGCGATACCAGAGCCCTCGCAGACGTTCCAGGGGCACGTCCTGGTTAGATAGCATCGAGAGCACTGCAAAGATAAGGCCGGTAGCCAGGCCATAGGTCAACAGGTAGAAAGGAATGGTGGCCTGTCCAGTAGGGCCAAAGAGCCCCAACCCGATATAGCCGGCATTGGCGATGGAGGAGTAGGCAAAAAGCCGCTTGGCTTCGGTCTGCGACAAAGCTCCCAGATTCCCAAAGAGGGTGGTGAGAGCAATCAGCGCGGCCATCCCGATGCCCCAGGCTTCTAGACCTTCGGGGGTGAAGATGCGCAGCATGGCGGCAAAAGCCGCCGCCTTTACCGCCGTCGCCATGAAAAGCGTGACCACGGTAGGGCTACCCTGGTACACATCGGGCGACCACCACTGGAAGGGCACCATGGCAGTCTTGAAGGCAAAGGCCGCCATGATCAAGAACAATCCCGCAATATAGAGCGGCCCCGAGCCAGTAGCTCCTACGTTAAAGCTGCCGGTTGCGCCAAAGTAGAGCGCAATCCCATAGAGGAACATGGCCGCGCCCAGCGCTCCCAGCAAGAAATATTTCAGACCCGCCTCGAAGCCTTTCTCATCGCGCTGCCAGGTCGCCAGAACATACAGAGGCAGCGAGAACACTTCCAGCGCAATCACCAAGACCACCAGGTTAGGGCTGCTGGCCATGATGTGCATACCCGCCACGGCGTAGAGCACCAGCAGCGGAAACTCGAACTTTTTGGCTGGGCCTAGAAACAGGGCCCACAACCCACCCAAAATCGCTACCAGGGTAAGGCCCCGCGCCAGGGTGTCGAAGCGGTAAAGCCCGCCAAAAGCTTCTAGGGTCTGACCCCATCCCACCACGCAGAACAGGCCCGCTAGGATCAGACCCGCCACCGTGATCCAACGGTTGGCCTCCCTCGAGATCACAAATGCCAGCAACGAGAGCACCGTGGCGAAGCCAACAAGGATGTATAAGGTTAGCATGCGCCACCTCCGTTGGGGCTAAAGGCCACCGCCTGACCTGCCCTCGGCTTCAGACTTTGGGCTTTCATGACGCACCCCCGAACAGCGCGGCAATGGCCTTGCCTAAGGGCTCGAGGTACACCGTGAAGAGCTTGGGGTAGAGGCCCATCAGGAGCAGCACCCCTACCGTTACGGCAGCAAAGACCCACTCGCGCGAGTCCATATCCGGCACAGCCTGGGCCTGGGCATTCTCCTGAAAGAGCTTCTGAAAAGCCGTGAGCGCATAGGCCGCCGCAGCGATGACCGCAAGGAATGCTACCAGGGTTAACCAGGGTGAGACCTGATAGGCCCCCAGCAAAGCCATCAGCTCACCGGGGAAGCCCGATAGTCCCGGTAACCCAATCATGGCCATCAGGATGAACATACCCAACACGTAGAGCGCCGGGGTGTGCTTGGCGAGACCGCGTACCGGGGCCACCTCGAGGCTCCCGGTGCGCTTGTATACCAGGCCCACAAACAGGAACATGGCCGAACCGTAGATCATCGAAGCACCCAACAAATATAGCGCTCCTACCGTGCCTTCCATGTTTCCACTAAACAAACCCAACGCCCCGATGCCCATGTGCGAGACCCCCGCATAGGCCAGCAGGGTTTTCCAATCGGGTGCACTGAAAGCCACCCAGGCCGCATAGAGCGCCCCAAAGGCCGCCAGGAACAGCATCAGCCCCTGCCACTGCTCGAAGCCTTCCGGCATCAGCGGGATGGCCCACTTGAAAAAAGCAAAGATGCCTACCTTGTATAGCGTGCCCATGGCGTCGGCCAGGCCGGAGGGGTGGTTTTGCTGGTGGAAGCTGGGTAGCCAGGCATGCAATGGAAAGAGGGGGGTCTTGACTGCCAGGGCCACCAAAAAGCCCAGAAAGGCCAGCGCAGCGGCCTGTCCAGTCAGCGGGTTGGCTGCTAGGTCGGTGAATAGAAAACTATCGGCCCCGCCCAGATAGCGAACCGCGAAGATCGAGGCCAGCATAGGCAGCGAGCCTACCAGCGTGAAAATCGCAAAGATATAGATCGCTCGCAACCGATCGGGCCCACCATAGAACCACAGCATCAAGAGTGCAGGAATCAGGGTGGCTTCAAAGAAAGCGTAGAAGAAAATCAGGTCTTGAGCCGCAAAGATGCCCAGCAACCCGGTCTGCATCATCAGCGCGAAGGCCAGGAACCGCACCGGTACGTCGGCAATCCATACACCCAGCAACACCACCAGGCTCACTGCAATCCACAGCAGCAGGCCTGCCCCATCAAGCCCCACCGCGTAGTAGACTCCCACCTCTGGCAGGAAAGCCGTCTGACTGGCGTAGGCCACACCTTGGCCGCCGTAACCGGCAAAAAGAATGAGCGAAATCACCAGGCTTACCGTCGCCGAGGCAATCGCAAAGGTACGGCCCAGACTCGGTACGAAAATCAGCAACAAACCCGCCAGGAGGGGCAACCACAGTCCCACATGAATCATCGCAACACCCCCCAGCCCACCAGCAGTACCAGCGCAATCAATAGTCCTGCTAAGTAAAAGCGCAGCGCGCCGGTCTCGAGCTTCGCCAGCAAGTTCCCCAGTCCTCCCATCAGGCTGCCCAGCCCGGCAAAGCCGGTAAGGATACCCCTATCACCACCCAATAGCACCTCCGCCAGCGACTTCATGGGATTGACAAAAAGAGTGTTGTAGAGTGTATCGGCGTAGAAACCATTGAGCGCCCAGGTCTGGAAGTGGGTGTACCACTGCGGCATTTTTTGCTGGAAGAAGCGAAAGCCCCACCAGAGCGCGGTAATCGCCACCGCCGCCGATACGATGATCAACACCCATTCGGTGAGCACCGGCAGCTTCTCGTGGCCGAAATCCCCGATGGCCTTTTTGAGGAAGGGGCTGATAAAGTTCTCGTAGTCAATCACATAGGGCAGACCGATAAACCCGACCCCCAGTGCGCCCACACTGAGGATGTGGTTGGGCCAGAGCATCACCGGCGGGCTTTCGTGGGGATGCTCCTTACCGCGGTAGTCCCCCCAGAAAACCAGTACATACCAACGTATCGAGTAAAGCGCCGCCAGCACCGAAGCACCCAGCATCAGCACCCAGAGCCAGGGGCCATACTCGAAGGAGTAGGCCAGGATGGCGTCCTTCGACCAGAAACCTGCCAGGGGCACCAGACCCCCCGAGGCAAAAGCAGCTACCAGGCCATGCAGGTGTGTGGAGGGCAGATACTTGCGCATTCCCCCCATCGCTCGCACGTCCTGTTCACCGCCCAGAGCGTGAATGACTGAGCCCGAGGTCATGAACATCAGGGCCTTGAAGAAGGCGTGTGTCACGATGTGAAAGATGGCCACCCAGTAGGCCCCCACCCCCACAGCCACAAACATGAAGCCAAGCTGCGAGAGAGTCGTGTAGGCCACGATGCGCTTGATGTCCCACTGGCCCAGTGAGCAAAGTGCCCCGTAGATAGCGGTGAGCAGACCGATGGCCACAATCAGACCCGACAAGAAGGCATCGTCGTGCAGCATGAAGGCGTGACGAACCAACAGGTAGACCCCCGCCGTCACCATGGTAGCAGCGTGGATCAGCGCCGAGACCGGGGTAGGGCCAGCCATCGCGTCGGGCAACCAGACCATCAAAGGAACCTGGGCGCTCTTGCCGATAGCCCCGATGAGCAGAAAGAAACCGGCCAGCGTGAGGGTGGTGAAGCTATAACCGCCCGCCTCCACTTTCCCCACCAATTCAGAGATCGAAAGGGTGCCAAACATGCTCCAGAGCAAGCCCATGGCCAGCAAAAAACCCAGGTCGCCTATGCGGTTGACGATGAAAGCCTTGCGGGCCGAATCGGCATTGACCCGCTCGTGGTACCAGAAGCCGATCAGTAAATAGGAGGCCAGTCCCACGCCCTCCCAACCGATGAAGACCACCGGCAGGCTGTCACCCAGGATCAGCACCAGCATGGCCGCGATGAACAGGTTGAAGTAGCTGAAGAAGCGGCTATAGCCAGGGTCGCCGTGCATGTAGCCGATAGCCCAAACGTGGATTAAGAAGCCCACCCCGGCCACCACCATCAGCATGATGCCCGAGAGGTTGTCGAGGTTGAAACTCAAAGGAATCCCCGGCAACCATTCCGAAAGCGCCCATCTGGCCCCGCCCTGCAACACCAAGAACAGGCCCAGGAGGAAACTGCCCAGCACCAGCAAGGAGGCCAGCCAGCCAGCGGTGGGCTCTCCGATACGCTTACCAAACAAACCCAGAATCACAAACCCCAGCAGGGGCAGTGCGATGATCAGGGGTAGGAGAATGGTCTCTTGCACGATTTACCCCCTCAGTTGCCGCAGCTCGTCTACACTGGTGGTCTCGCGGCGGCGGAAGATAGCCACAATCAGGCCCAGGCCCACCGCCACTTCTGCTGCCGCAATGGCGATAATGAAGAGCACCACCACCTGGGCATCTAAGCTGCCGGTGAGCTTGGAGAAACTAATTAACGAAAGTGCAGCCGCATTTAACATCAGCTCGATAGAAAGGAACACCAAAATAGCCGTTCGCCGGGTGAGCGCCCCATAAGCCCCAATCGAAAACAGCAAAGCGGAAGCTACCAGCCAGATCATCGCTTCACCACCGCCTTTTCATCTTTCTGCTCGGCCAGGGGTGGATTGGGCTGGTCATCGCGGCGGGGATGGGCTGGATGGCCGGTGGCTGCGATGATGCGCTCGGGCTCCACCAGCACCACCGCAGCAACCGTTGCCACCAACAGCAAGAAACCCACCACCAAAAGTGCATAGAGCCACTTCTCGGGGTCGTAAAGCAGCGGCCCCAGGGCTTGAGGCAGGCCGCCGCCCAGGGAAGGTGGGCCGGTTGGCGGCTGAAAACGGGTCACGGCAAAGATCAACACTCCAGCCAGACCCAACGCACCAAGGCCCGCCACCCAGGGCAGCCGGGGCATCAGATCCTGGCCGACATTGGCATTGGCTGCCGAAAGCAACATAATCACAAACAAAAACAGCACCACAATCGCCCCGGCATATACGATGATCTGTACCATAGCCACGAAGCGGGCTTCCAGTGCTACATACACACCAGCCACCACTAGAAAATTGGCGATCAGTGCGATGGCCGCATGCACGGCATTTTGCAGCCGCACCACCGCAATGGCAGTACCTGCCAGCAACAGCAGTGCGAGGATTTCCCAAAAACCGACACTCATTGATTCCTCCAAGGGAGCCCTGGGTTTGGGGTCAGGCGTCTAGGGTCAAGCATGATATGGGAGATTCTAACCTCAAATTTTGCTTGTGTAGCACCCTTTACGGGCTTTGGTTTTATCATGCCTCGAGGCTCAACCCTAAACACAAAGCCCTCTACTCACTTTTTCGGCTTGGGTGGATTCACACCCTCGAGTTCTGCCCGTGCATAGGGTACGCTGTAGCCCTTCTTGACGGGCTTGCCTGTATAGGCAGCCTCGCGGCGCTGCGGCTTGGTACCCTCCACCTCCACCAGCATGTCCTCCTTACCATAGACAAAGTCGGAGTAGCGGTAATCGGCCATCTCAAAGTCGTACCCCATCACCACTGCGCCAGTGGGGCAGGCCTCCTCGCACAACCCACAGAAAATGCAGCGCAACATGTTGATCTCGTAGACCTGGGCATAGCGCTCGCCTGCACTCACCGGATTGTGGGGGTCGTTCTCGGCGGCTTCCACGTAGATGGCATAGGCCGGGCAAGCCGCCGCGCACAGCGAACAGCCGATGCACTTTTCCAGGCCATTGGGGTGCCGGGTCAGCACATGCCGTCCGTGAAAGCGCGGCTTGAGGGGCACCGGAGCATCCGGATAGGGAATGGTCACGGGTTTGGAAAACAAAGCTTTGAGCGTGATGCCCATGCTTTGGGCCAGTGCAGCAATGCTCATGTATCAACTCCTTTCGCTAGACCTGAGCCCTATACGCCCAGTTGTGTAATCAATCTCCTGCTCCCATACGGGTCACAGCGCTGGGTTTGGGTCGAGCGTTCAGGATCACGTACACCGAGAAAGCAATCAAGCTCAGCAGCGATAACCAGCCCAGGACTGCAGTGGGTAGCTTGAAAGCCACCACAAAGGCTGCCACCATGAACCAAACCAGCGCAAACGGGAACAAGCGCCCCCAGCTAAAGACCATCAGCTGGTCGTAGCGCAGGCGGAAGAGCGTACCGCGCACCCAGATAAAGAAGAACAAAAACAGCGCGATCTTGGCAAACATCCACACATACGGCAGCGCAAATAGGGGGCCGAGAATGGGAATTTGCTCCATGAAACCGGGCATCCGCCAGCCTCCCAGGAAGATAGTGGGAATCAGGGCCGCAGCAGTGATGAGGTGAATATACTCGGCCATCTGGAACAAGGCCCACTTGATCGAGCTATATTCGGTGTTATAACCCCCCACCAATTCCTGTTCGGCCTCAGGAAGGTCAAAGGGCGTGCGGGCTGCTTCGGCCATGCTGGTCAGGAGGAAGATAGCAAAAGCCGGGAGCATGTACAGAATCAGCCAGCCATTTTCGTACTGCCAGTTCACAATGTGCTGGAGGTTCAGCGACCCCACCAGCACCACCGGCGCAACCAGGCTGATGCCCAGGGCCAACTCATAGGAAATTAGGGAGGCCGAGGACCGCAGTGAGCCTAGAAGCGAATACTTTGAGTTGGATGCCCAGCCCGCCAGGAAGATGCCATAGATAGCCATCTCTGAAACCGCAAACACATACAAGATGCCCACGTCCAGGTTAATCACCCAGGGGTCGTAGCCAAAGAAAGCATCCTTGGGGCCAAAGGGAATCAGGCCAAAGGTAAGCAGGGCAAAGGTGACCGAAATCATGGGAGCCATGACAAAAATCACCTTGTCCGCTTTGGTTACGACCAGGTCTTCCTTGAAGATGGACTTGATGGCGTCGGCCAGGGGCTGGAACAGGCCATCGGGCCCCACCCGGTTGGGTCCCTGACGAATCTGGATACGGGCCAGCAAACGGCGCTCAATCAAGGTCATGTACGCAAATGCGGTCAGCAGACCTAGAACCACCAGGAACGCCTTGATGCCTACCATCCATAGGGGGTCAGTGGCATTGGCATCTGCGGGAACCGTTTGTGCTGCCATAGCAGTACCGACCGCCAAAGCCGCACTACCAGAAACCAGCTTTTGAACTGATAACCTGAGTCGCTTTGGGCCTTCGACTTTGGGCTTTGGGCATTCGGCCTTCATGCTTCACCTCCCACCAATACCCTGGCCTCTACCTTGCGACCTGCCCAGGCTCCCAGCGCAGGCAAATACATCGCGCCATCGGGAAGACCGGGCACCACCTTGACCTCGAGTTTCTCTACGCCCGTCGGCGTTTCCAGCTCGATCAAGTAGCCATCCGCTAGACCATGGATCTTGGCGGTCTCGAGGCTCATTTCCAGCTTCACCTCCACCACCTTGGCTACTGCACCTACCAACTGCTCCCGTCGCCACATGGTTGGACGTAGGTACAGCAGCCCCTGGGTCACATTCGACTCGGAGGCAGCCCACCCGGTCGTCTTGGGCATCCAGCGCTGCATCACGGACGGGAGTTTGTGTTTCTCGAGAAGCAGCCTGGTAGCTTGACGAACCAGACGAACGGGGGTCTTTACCCCAGTAGCCTCCGCAATCAAGCCCAGTGCCGCTACTGCACCATCTGCCTGGCCGTTGTTGAGGCCAGTAGGCTCTAATGGCAGCACCCGGCCTTCCAGGTTTACAGTGTGACCCCGCTTTTCATAGGTGGTCTGGTTTGGCAACACCACATCGGCATACTTCTCGACCAGAGCGTGCTGGTGGGTCAGATGCAGGATACGGAACGAAGCAGCTTTGAGCTGGGTCTCGGTGGGCAGGAAAGCATAATAGACTGCCCTGGCCGCTTGGTGCACGGAGCGTACTCCGTCCCGAAGGGGGTCGTCCCCGGTTTCCGTCCAGCCTGCCCCACCCTTACCTGGGAACAGGCCCAGCGCTTCCAGGCCCCTGGCATTGGCGGCCGGGGTCATGCACATCACCTTGGCATTGGTTCGCTCGGCCAACTGGCGGGCTTTCATGGCCGCATCGGAATGGTTGAGTACCCCAGCCCCCAGCACCAGAACAATCTTTTGGCTGGCCGCCAGTTTGCTCTTGACCCAGGCCACCTGCTCGCCCAATCCAGCAGGGGCTTCTATCTGATCCAGCAATGCCGAGAGCAAGGCAGCCTCGGCCCCTGGGGCATGCACCGCTCTGGCCCCAGCCCATTTGGCGGTGTTGGCCGGATATGCGCTGAAGAGGGCCAGTTTGTCGGTCAGGCGCGGCATCCGCTCCTTGATGCTGAGGTCTGCAAAGGGGGTGCCATGGTTCAACTTGGGTAATGGCTTGAGACCACGGCTAAACTCCGAGAGACGGAGGTGTAGGGTGGGCGCTTCTTCGGCGGGCTCACCCAAGACCAGCACAAATTGCGCGTCCAACAGCTCATCAAAGCTAGCCGGAGCAAAAACCGTGGTGGGATAGGCGGTACGCCCCTGGAAGTCACGGTGGCTGCTGCCCAAAGCGCTCACCAGCTCTACCGCTGCCAACCCCTCTTCCAAAGAACTATTACCTCCCAGGTAGATGCCAATGTCGGTCTTGGCAATACCATCTAGACCGCTCCGGATGGCAGTTAGGGCTTCTTCCCAGGTGGCCTCTACTAGCTTTCCGTCTTTGCGTACCAGCGGTGAACGCACCCGGTTCTCATTCACCCATTCGTGACCAAAGCGGGCTGCGTCCGAGATCCAGACCTCGTTCACCTCACGGCGCTCCGCACCACGGATACGCTCGAGCAGCCCGCTGCGGGTATCTACTGCAATGGCGGCCCCACTGGCATCGTCCATCGAGGTGGTCTCGGTGGAGTCATACTCCCAGTTGCGTGCGCGAAAACGTGCGGTCTGGTCGAGCAAAGCACCTACTGGGCAGATGTCTACGATATTACCAGTGAAATTGGAGGGCAGGCCGTCGTCTTCGCTGTTGATGAAGGTGTGCACCCCTCTCTCGATGAAGTCGAGCACCTCATCCCCTGGAATCTCTTCGAAATACCGCACGCAGCGCTTGCAGTGAATGCAACGCTCCCGGTCGAGAACAATGAACTCCGAGAGCGAGTGGTGCTTGTCCACATGCCGCCGGGTCATTTCGAAGCGGGTATACATGGGCAGTTCCATCGGGTCGGGCTGATAGAACTTTTCCACCAATCCATACTCGTAACTGCGGTCTTGCAGCTCGCAGGCTCCGCCCTTGTCGCAGGTGGGGCAGTCGAGCGGATGATTGAAGAGCGTGAGTTCAACCATTCCCGACTGGGCGTGTTTTACCTCGTCGGAAAGGGTATCAATGCTCATCCCATCGCTGATGGACGTTACACAGGCAGCCGCCAATTTGGGCATCCAAAAAATCTTAGGCTGCCCATTTTCCAATATGAAATTGCCATCCGGCCCCTTACGAGGGCTCCCGGTTTTGACCAAACACATCCGGCAGGCCCCCACTGGCGAGAGGTGTTTCTCGGCACAGAACAGCGGCACGTCGTAGCCAGCATGGAAGATCGCATCCATCACCGAGGTACCGCCCGGAACTTCGACGGTTCTATCGTTTATGGTTACTTTGGCCATTCCCCACATCACCCCCAACGACTTCCCATGCGCTCGACGGGCTTGCCCTTCTCCACCACATCCACAAATTGGTTGCGGAAGTGCTTGAGGCTGCCGCGCACCGGCCAGCAGGCCGCATCGGCTAGGGCGCAGAAGCTACGGCCTTCAATCTGATCGAGCATATTTTCCAGCAGCTCCACGTCCCCCTTCTGACCCTGCCCGGTGCCCATCTTCTCAAACAGGCTGACCATCCACCCCGAAACCCCCTCGCGGCAGGGGGTGCACTTACCACACGATTCGTGACCATAGAAGCGGGTAACGTTCCACATCGCGTCTACCATGCTCATGCTGGTCGGGATGCCGATCACCCCACCTGTACCCAGCAGCGAGCCCTTGGCACTGATGGATTCGTAGTCCATAGGGGTATCGAGAATTTCGTCGTTCCAGGGCAGCGGTGGGCAGGACGAGCCTCCAGGGATGAGGGCCTGGATTGGCTCGGTGGGGCCACCCGCATAGTCGAAAAGTAGCTCGCGGAAGGTAGTGCCCAACGGCAGCTCATACACCCCCGGTCGCTTGAAAGGGCCAGAAACTTGAAAGAGTTTGTGGCCCTTGGATTTTTCAGTGCCCATGCTGGCAAACCAGTCGGCCCCACGCTGGACGATGTGTACCGCCGAGCACAACGATTCGACGTTATTTATGGTGGTAGGCATTCCCCACAGGCCGGCCTGGGCCGGGAAGGGGGGTTTCATGCGGGGGTTGGCCCGCAACCCTTCCAGTGAGTTCATCAATGCAGTCTCTTCACCGCAGATATAAGCCCCAGCCCCACGATGCACATAGAGATCGAAACTGAAGCCGGTACCCATCACATCTTGACCCAGATAGCCCTGGCTATAGGCTTCCTGGATGGCCGCGGCCAGGCGGTCGTAGGCCCGCCGGTATTCGCCGCGTACATAGATATAGCCTTTATTGGCCTGAATTCCTACCCCAGCGATCATCATGCCCTCGATAAGCTGGTGGGGATCGTCTTCCATCAGGTAACGGTCTTTGAAGGAACCCGGTTCCGATTCGTCGGCGTTACAGACGATATAATGCTGCTTGCCGGTGTTTTTGGGCATGAAGCTCCACTTCATGCCGGTAGGGAAGCCGGCCCCGCCCCGCCCCCGCAAACCAGACTTCTTTACTTCGTCAATCACCCAGTCCTGGCCCTGCTGGATGGCCTTGCGGAGGGCCTGATAACCGCCGTTGGCCAGGTAATACCCAAGGGTCCAGGAACCCGGCTGTCCCACATGCTTGTAGAGGGTGGCTTCAAAGCGGGGGTCTTTGCCGCTGACAATCGGCCCACTGCTCACGCTCCCACCTCGTCTCCACGGTTATGTACGACGTGCCCAACCTTGCCAGGTAGCACAATCTCCTCGAGTCTTTTTCCCTGCCTTAGACCCTGCAAAAGTGCATGCAGCCGCGCCTTGGTCACACATTCCAGATAGGGCTCGTCGTTGACCTGCACCACCGGCGCAGTGTGGCACGAACCCAAGCACTCAACTTTCTGGATGCTAAACAAGCCGTCGTCGCTCACATCACCGCGCAGGATTTGCAATTCGTTGACCAGCTCGTCCCACAACTCGTCGCCCCCCCCGATAGCGCAGCTCAGAGTAGCGCAGACCTGAAGGTGGTATTGGCCAGTGGGTAGAGCTTGGTAGTAGCTATAAAAGCTCATTACCCCAGCCACCTCAGTGGTGGTGGTTTCCAGAATCTGAGCAATCTCCTCTTGGCGCTCCGGCGAGATCCAGCCCTCCTCCTGTTGCACCCGCCGCAGCATCGGCATGAGGGCCGAACGCCGTCCCTCCGGGGTAGCGGGGTATTGGGCAAATACCTCACCCAGCCATGCCTGTTTATCGTCAAAGAATCCCATATTCCTCCGTCCAGGATCGAGTATCGAACGTCGAGCGCAACCAGATGATCCTTGGCTCGAGGCCCACTACACAGAGCGCAAAGCTCATCTGTCTACATCCCCCATCACAGGGTCAAGCGACGCAATCACCGCCACCATATCGGCCATCTGCACACCCTTGCAAGCATAGGGTAGGCTTTGCAAATTGACGAAGCTGGGAGCCCGAACCTTGACCCGGTAGGGCATGGAACCCCCATCGGAAATGATGTAATAGCCAAGTTCGCCCCTGGCACTCTCGGTAGGTACATAGACCTCGCCGGGAGCCGGGTGGAAACCCTCGGTTACCAGCTTGAAATGGTAGATCACAGCCTCCATCGAGGTTTCCAGTAACTCCCGGGGAGGCAATGAAACCTGCGGGTTGGGGTCGCGTATGGAACCAGGGCCGATGGCTTCGATGCGCTCAATGGCCTGCCTGATGATCTTGACCGACTCGCGCATCTCGAGAATGCGAATCACCATGCGGTCGTAGATATCCCCCCCGTAGAGCACCGGCACATCAAAGTGGTAGTCCTCGTATCCAGCATAGGGGTAGGCTTTGCGCACATCGTAGTTCACGCCAGATGCCCGCAAACTGCCTCCGGTAAGTGATAGGTTGATGGCGATATCGGCAGGAATCACCGAGACCCCCTTGGCCCGCTGGTAGAAGATGGGGCTTTCCTTGAACAAGGCCTCATATTCGTCCATGCGGGCTGGCATTTGCACAATTAACTTTTTGATTTCACTCAGGAACTCTGGCGGAAGGTCTTCCTTCAGCCCTCCAATGCGAATGTAGTTGTGATGAAAGCGCTGGCCCGAGACCCACTCGAACAGGTCGAGCACCGCCTCCCGTTCGCGGAAGGCATAGAAAAACGGCGTCAGCGCGCCAAAATCCAGCATTCCCGTTCCCAGAAATACCAGGTGCGAGGCAATACGAGACAGCTCGTTGAGCATGATCCGGATGGCCTGTGCCCTGGGGGGAACTTGCGCGCCTATCAACTTCTCCACGCTCAGCGCATAGGCCAGGTCATGGCTAAAGCTGTGCAGATAGTCCATGCGTGGGGTATAGGTGATGCACTGCGTGTAGGTACGGTTCTCCATGTTTTTCTCAAAGCCGGTATGGAGATACCCGACGTGGGGGGTCAGGCGCAAAATCTGCTCCCCCGAGAGATCCACCACCACCCGCAACACCCCGTGGGTAGAGGGGTGTTGCGGTCCAACGTTGAGGGTCATAACCTCCGATTTAAGCTCTGGAGCATCGGCAATTTCATAGATCTCAACGGAGGGACTATGCACATCTTTGGGGTCTTTGGTCATCCGTTCCCCCCTTTGGCAACCTTTTGGATTTCGTCGTAGACATCCTGATAGCCTTTGCGCGACCCGCCACGCCAGCCGGTCATACCGCTTCTATCGCCAGAAAGACCGGCCCTAAAAGCATCGGGGTCAATAAACCGCCCCTCCTTAAACAGAGTAGGCGTCTCACCCAGAGGAAAGTCTTTGCGCAAAGGATGGCCTTCCAAATCTTCGGGAGTGAGGATTTTGCGCGGATCGGGATGGCCCTCAAAGCGGATCCCGACCAGATCATAGACCTCGCGCTCGAGGTAGTCGGCCCCCATCCACAGGTCGGTCAGGCTGGGAATGCTGGGCTCGGCCTGGGGAATGAAAACCCGGATAAAAACCCGGCTTCCATCCCCACCTTTGTAACCTGGTAGCGAGACCAGCTCGTACACCACGCAAAATCGCTCGGGCTTTGGATTGGGGTAGGTTAGATAATCTATTCCCACCACATCGGCCAGGTAGTTCCAGCCCTGACCTTTGAGCGCTGCCATGAGGGATTTGAATTCGGCCCGTGGCACTACCACCCAGGTGTTGCCGTGGGCTTCCTCGACTTCCCAACCTTTGGCCCGGGCTTGGTCTTTTAGATGTGCCAGTTTTTGCATATCCACCTCGGAGACCTAGCGCTTCCAGGCCTCGATTTTGGGTAGTTTGCGGCCCTGGTCGTCGCGGGCCGCACCCATAATCTTTTTCTGCAACTGCATCACCGCATAGATCAGGGCTTCGGGCCGGGGCGGGCAACCCGGCACAAATACGTCCACCGGCACCACGCTATCCACGTTTTGTACAATCGCGTAGTTGTTGAACATACCCCCCGAAGAAGCGCAGGCCCCCATCGAAATGACCCACTTGGGGTCGGGCATCTGGTCGTAGACCCGGCGCATCACCGGGGCCATCTTTTTGGAGAGCCGCCCGGCCACAATCATCACATCGGCCTGGCGAGGAGAAGCCCTGAAGACTTCGGAGCCAAAGCGAGAGAGATCGTTGCGGGCATCGGTGGAGGCCATCATCTCGATGGCGCAGCAGGCCAGGCCAAAGGTCGCGGGCCACAGGCTGTTGGAACGCCCCCAGGCAATCAGCTTCTCGAGGGTAGTAAACAGGATGCCCTCGTTCTCGAGTTCCTGAACATCTTTTGTAAAAAGGTCTGCAATGGTTGCCATGTATGTTTCCCTCCGGAAACCGTCTAGGGCTGGGTGTCAGGGGTCGAGGGCAAAAGGTGCTTGACTCCGGACTTTCCCATCAATGCCACTTCATCACGCCCTTGTACCACTCGTACAAGAAACCCACAAACAACAACACCGTAAACACCAGCAAGCCCCAGAAACCGACCACTCCCACCGTGCCTGCACTCACCGCGTAGGGCCACAGAAAGGCCACTTCCACGTCGAAGATGATGAAAAGCATCGCTACGGAATAGAAATGCACCGGGAAACGTTTGACCTCACCGGCGGGGTCGTTGCCCGACTCGTAGGGCATCAGTTTGAAACGTCCACCTTTTTTGGGGCCAAGAATCGCTCCCACAACAGTTGCCAGAACGGCAATGCCGACCGCAACTGCCAGGTATACCAGTAGAGCCTGATACTCACTTATAGGTGACATGCGCCTCCTCTTGGGCGGTCGAGCTTGTGCCAGTCTTCACGAAGTTTCGCAAAACTTCACTGCCTCCCGCATTTCTATCGCCAACATCTTACACTTCTACCTTGACGACGCAACTATCGTTATAGGCAAATGTTATTTTGGAATGACTACCAACATTGTGAGGGCCTCCATACTGTCTCTGCAAGTTCCGGCCCAGAAGGCTCGCTCGGAATTATGTCAGGTTCGTCGCTGCAACTAAGCTTCCCACAAAATCAACCTGGCGCAACGCAGATGCCCTCCCCGTACCGATGCGGATTGTAGGCATTCATCTACCTCAAGGGCGAGACAAGAGGTACACAGCAGAAGCCAGCCCTGGCTCCACCATTCGACCCTCAACTCATTCTGTATTTGCTGTTTCAGTAACGTTTGTCCACCAAAGGCGGCCCCTCGAGGGCCGGATCGGCCTGAATATCGTCAAGACGAATGCCGCTGGCTTGTTGCAGGGCCGAACCAAGCTGGGGCGGGACGGCTTCGGCCTTGATGCGCAGGGTTAGCTTGTCGGTTCCGCCCTCTTTGGTTTCCACCACCAGTTGTGCGCCGGTACGGGGGTCAATACCAAAAGCCATGAGCAGCGGGGCCAGTTCGGTGGGGTAAAGCTTGACCCCCTTGACCTTGACCATCAGATCGGTACGTCCAATCACCCCCCTGGGAAGGTAGATTTGACCATCCTTCCGGGTCACCACTGCCAGGTCGCCGGTGCGAAAACGAACCATGGGCATTAGGGTTCGCGACAGCGCAGTGACGACCATCTCCCCTTTTTCACCATCGGGAGTGGGTTGCAGGGTTTCGGGATCGAGTATTTCGATGATGGCCATTTCAGGTATTTCCATCAAACCGTTCTTTTCCCGGCTCTCCCCCGCCACAACCCCAAGCTCGGAGGTTCCATAGGCATCTGCCGCGACCCCTCCGATGGCTTGTTCCAGCTTTTCACGGTAGCCCGGAACCGAGGTAAAGGGCTCTCCACCCGCCATCAACAGCTCGAACCTGCCTCCGGCCTGGGCTATTTTCATAGCAAAGCTGGGATTGCAGACCAGAATCTCGAAGCCATACTGCTGTTGCAGTTGGGCGATTCGCTCGGCCTCGCCAGGGCCGTGCGGCAACACCATCGCGCCAGCCCGCTGAAGAGCCTCGTGAAACAGCCAGCCGCCTGCAAAAATGTGATAACCAAAGGCTACCAGGGCTTTTTTACCGCTCACTCCCAAACGGCGCATCTGAGAAGCCAGGGCCTCGGCCTGGTATTCCACATCTTCGGCAGACAGGTACTCGGGCATCCAGCCAATCGCCGGACTGGGGGTCAGGTGCATTAGGGCCGCCCCTTGCGGGGGCTGGGGATGGGCCTGGATATACGCCAGCCATTCCTGGCGGGTGGTGAGGGGTAGGCTGGCAATGTTTTGTGGGGTGAGGCTCGAGGGATCTACTCCACTCAGTTTTTGTGCATAGACTGGATGTTCTTTGGCAGCGGCAATCACGGTACGAAGGCGTTGGGCTCGATCCATAGCATGGCTCCTTCTTCATGTACGGGCCGATTATACGGCCTGCTGCCTGCTACGTGCTGCCTTCAGCTCCTCGACTCAACCTTGGGGGGTTTAGTCGAATAGGTCGAAGAGCCGGCCCAGCTTGCTTTTCTTCTTACCGTGGCGCTTGTAGTACTCGTCGTCGTCGGTGTCGTAGGGGTTGCGCTGATGGGTGGGTGGGGGGGTGTAACCCTGAGGCTGCGGCGGGGCGTACTGCTGGCGGCGGTAACCCTCGAGTTCAGCCTCGTATTCTTGTTCATACTGGCGCACCTGGCCCAATAGTTTTTCCATCTCACCGCCATCCAACCAGACTCCCCGGCACTTGGGGCAGACATCAATATGCACGCCGTTGCGCTGGATTTCATTCATTCCACTTTCACAGGTAGGACAAACCAGAAGGGGCATAGATTCCTCCGCCCTAAGGCTGACAGAAAAGGAGCGGTGCAACAAGGACGGGGCTGCTATTCAAAAAGCGGGTTTTGCCCTACAGTGGTGAAGTAAAAATACCCGTCCAGCACTCACAAACCTCATACTACAAAGCGCTCAGCGCTTGCTCTAAATCGCCCCTCAAGTCCTCGAGATTTTCAATGCCCACCGACAAGCGCAAAAAGCCATCGTGCAGTCCTAGATTTTCACGTTCGCCTGGTGACAAAAACCGGTGGGAACTGGTGGCCGGGTGCGAGAGCGTGGTGTTCACACCCCCCAACGAAAGGGCTAGCTTGATGTAGCCAAGGTTGTGTAAAAAGGTGTTGACTGGCTGGCGATAAGGCTCGAGCTCAAAAGAGAGCATCGCGGCAAAGCCATTGCGCAGCACCTGCTGCGCAGTGAGATGATCGGGATGGGAGGGCAAGCCAGGGTAGTGTACCTGGTGTACCTTGGGGTGTGCTTCGAGAAAACGCGCTAACTGGGCAGCATTGCTGGAAGCTCGTTGCATCCGCACTTCCAGGGTTTCGGCTCCGCGTACACTCAGCCAGCATTCGTGGGGATTGGACACCAGACCCATACGAACCGCCACCGAGCGAATGGGTTCGATCAGGTCATGCCGTCCTGCTACCGCACCCATCATCACATCGCTGTGTCCACTGATGAACTTGGTCAAGCTTTCCATCACAAGATCTGCGCCCTGCTGCAGGGGCCGACAGTGGTAGGGTGAAGCAAAAGTGTTGTCCACCAGCACCACCGCTCCGGCCTGGTGGGCCATCGCACAAAGCCTGGGTAGAGCCGGTATCCGCAGGCGCGGGTTGGAGGAGGTCTCGAGCACCAGCATCTGAGCTCCCTGTAGCTCCGTCTGCGTTCGTTCAAAATCGTTTATTTCAACCGTTGCCAGCTCGACTCCGAAGCGCCCCAGATCACGCAAAACATTAAGCGTACTGCCATACAAGTCCTGCGAAGCTACCACCTTGCTTCCCCGACCCAGCAAACCCAAAAATGCTGCACTCAAAGCGCTCATCCCACTGGCACAAGCCACCGCAGCTTCGGTTTGGTGGAGCCTGGAAAAGAGTTTTTCCAACGCTTGGTGGTTGGGGGTACCGTTTCGACCATAGATAGCGCCGGGTTTGTCGCCGGAATAAACCGTATCTACTTCATCCAGATCGCTGAAAGTCCAGGAAGCCGACTGGTAGATAGGCAAGGATACTGGACGGTTGGTGGGTGTTTCGGCTGTGGCTCCGTGCACGACCAAAGTGGAAAGGGATTCCATACTCCACAGACTACTGGCTGGCCTGCCACAATCAGCAAACCCATCCAAAGCTAGGGCATGGGCCCAGAGTGTGAATAAGCCTGCTCGAGTTAGGAGACAATCCCTCATTCTTGACAGTTTTGCTAAATCGTTTTAGCATTATTCCAAATGAACAGAGTCAACTCGGTATCAATCCGAGGAAAAAGTAGTACTGTAACTGCCGCCGATGTTGCGAGATTAGCGGGGGTTTCGGTTAGCACTGTCTCGATGGTTCTAAATGGAAATGGTCGAATTTCTAGTAAAACGATTCAGCAAGTGCGTGCCGCGGCGGCTCTGCTCAACTATGTGCCCAATGCACAAGCCAGCAGCTTGCGAAAGCAAATCACCCATCGTATCGCCTTGGTAGTGCCTGATATTGGCAACTCGGTCTATGTGGCCATTGCCAAGTCCATCCAACAAGTAGCCAAGCAGCATGGCTACTATGTCTCGCTGGTCAGTACCGACGGCGTGGAGGGTGCCGATGTGGATGCGTTACTTCTCTTACGCAACGGGCACGTGGATGGCATGGTGCTGATTGCTATAAAATCCTCCAAAGAGCTGGAAGAAAACCTGGCCAGGGTCAATAAACCGGTGTGTGTGATCGGACGGGTTCCAGGCGACCTCGGGGTAGACAATGTACAGGCTAACTCCCTTCAAGGGGTACGACTGGTGGTAGACCATATTTTGTCACTGGGACGCAGGCGGCTGGTATTCATCAATGGCCCCCTAAACACCAACCCAGCTATTCAGCGCCTTGAGGGGTATCAGGTAGCCATCCGCACGGCGGGTCTTGAAGAGCGGGTAGTGTATGGCGAATTTACCCTCGAGGGCGGCTACGAGGCTGCCGAAGAAGCACTGGGCAAATACCCTGAGGCCGATGCGCTGGTCTGCGCCAACGACCTGATGGGTATCGGAGCGCTCCGGCGGCTGCGCCAAGCGGGAGTTCGCGTGCCCCAAGACGTAGCGGTGAGCGGGATGGACGACATCCGCGAATGTGAGATTTGCAGCCCGGCCCTGACTTCGGTCGCACTGCACGCTGCCGAGCGTGGGCGGATGGCGGCCCAGATGCTGTTTGATCGGCTGAGCGGCGCGTCCACCGGCAGTCCCATCCGGGCGGTGCTCGAGCCCACCCTGCGCGTGCGTGAATCCACCGGGGGCCAGGCATGAGTCACAACATCCGGCGCTGGACCAGCCACCGCTTGAAAATGGGTGAAGGGAGGGCCACTGTCTCTTGGTGGCTGTTTTTGCCCAGTATCATTCCAATCTTGCTGTTCTCGGTGCTGCCGCTGTTGCAAGGCATCTATCTGGGATTCACCAACTACACCCTGGGAGCCGAGAGCGTGCGTTTTGTGGGGCTGGAAAACTTCAACAAGATGCTGGCCGACCGGCATTTTTGGGCTTCTTTTCGGATCGGATTCATCTGGACATTCTGGACCACCCTGGGCGTACTGGTGCTGGGGATGATTCTGGCCATGCTGCTCAACGCCAAACTGCCGTTTCAAGGCCTGGCCAGGGTGCTGGTTCTGATTCCCTGGGCCATTCCGCCGGTCATCAAGGGTCTGATGTGGCGGATGGTCTACCATCCCGATGCAGGGTTTCTCAACCAATGGCTGATTGGGCTTGGTTTGATCCAGTTCCCCATCAATATTCTCAACGATTTCACCTGGGCTTTACCCGCCGTGATTGTGGTAGGTATCTGGACCGGTTTACCCCAGGCTACAGTGGTCTTCTTGGCAGGGCTGCAATCCATTCCGGATGAGCTCAAGGAGGCTGCAATGCTGGACGGCGCAGGCAGCTGGAGTGTATTTCGGCATGTCACTTTGCCCCTGATGATTCCGGTGATTGTGGCAATAGCGGCCTTGGAGTTAATGTGGAACTTCAACTCCTTCGGGCTGGTGTACGTGCTCACCGAGGGTGGCCCTGCTGGAAGCACCAAACTACCAATGCTGCTGGCCTACGAGGAAGCCTTCAGCTTCGGCAACATCGCTTATGCCTCGGCACTGGGCATCGCCCTGGTTTTGATTGTCGGGGTGCTGGTCTTCTTCATCGTGCGCAACCAGTACGCCAACGCTGGGATGGGTAGGGCCCGATAATGCTTAGTCATCGCTTGCAAAACCGCCTGGCCCGCTTTGGGATGAGTCTGCTGTTGCTGGCTTTTATTATCTTTCTGGCCTTTCCGGTGGTCTGGCTAACCTCGACTGCATTTAAGCCTGCCCGTGAAATTGGCTTGCAGAACCCCAATCTGATTCCACAACAGGCCACCCTGGAGAACTTCAAAGTAGCCATAGAAGACCAAAAAGTATTGCAGAGTGCTTTCAACACGCTTAAAATCGCGGTGATCTCAGCATTGCTGACCTTGCTGGTAGCTTTACCAGCAGCTTATCTGCTGGCACGGCAGCGTTCGCGCATGAACCGAGCCGTCACCATCTGGATTCTGGTCTCCCAGACTTTCCCCCTGATTTTGATCATCGTGCCGCTGTTCTTGATTTTGAGCCGTCTGGGGTTGGTAAACACCCACACCGGGCTGATTCTGGTGTATGTGGTTTGGAGCCTGCCCTTTGTGCTGTGGATGCTCCAGGGCTATGTGCGAGGGATTCCAGTACAACTCGAGGAAGCTGCCGCCGTAGATGGAGCCAGCCAGTTCGACATCCTGTCTAAAATTATCCTGCCACTGCTGCTGCCAGGACTCATCGCCACTGGGCTATATGCCTTTGTGAATACATGGAACGAGTTCTTTTTTGCTCTGGTGATGCTCAAATCACCCGACCTGGTAACGCTACAGGTCAACCTGGCTCGATTGCGTGGGGTTGAGGGGCTGGCCCGTTGGGGACCGCTGGCAGCAGGAAGCCTGATTGCTATCATCCCCACCTTGATTGTTTTTGGTTTCATGCAGCGCCGTCTGGTAGGTGGATTTCTGGCAGGGAGTGTAAAGGAATAGCTATCTACCTCTGGTAGTGAAGTGGCATCCAAAGGAGGAAGCGTATGGGCAAAGGTTGGTTGATATGGATCATAGCGCTGCTGGGGATGGGCATGGCCCAACCAGCACAGCCGATCAAACTGCGGTTTGTCAGTCTGGCTTGGCAGACCGAGGCTGTGAAGGCTGTAAGAGAAGTGGTAGCAGACTGGAATGCCCGCAACCCACGCATCCAGGTGGAATATCAGCAAGTGGATTGGAACTCGATTCAGGACTACCTGACCACCTCGTTCCAGGCCAGAAATGTTCCCGATGTGTTCCACTACGAGTCCAATCCCGTACTGGACTTTGCCAACCGGGGCTTCTTGGTTAACCTCGCACCGCTGATCTCTGCTGAGATGAGACAAGATATCCTGCCAGGTGCGTGGCAAACCGTTAGCAACAGCAAGGGGGAAATTTACGGCATACCCTTCTTGATGGAGCCGCTGATTGTGCTGTATAACAAAAAGCTCTTCACCCAAGCAGGTATTCCCTTGCCCAAGGATGGCGACGTCTGGACCTGGGATGACCTAAGACGTGCTGCCAAGACCCTCACGACCGGGCAGCAGTTCGGCTGTGCCATTGGGCTGCGAAATGCGGGTAACCGCATCCTCAACCTCAGTGTGGGTTTTGGGGGTGATTACTTCAACAAAGTTGGCGAGCGCTTCACGGTAAAGGTTGGCAATGAAGAGCGCCAGCTTCTCAGCACCATTCTGGCTATGCTCTACGAGGACAAAAGTTGCTCTACTGATGGGTTGGGCTTGAGTGGCACCGAGCTAATCCCTGGTTTCCTGGCAGGCAAATACGCCATGATTCCGGGAGTAGGGGCTTTTGTGCGCCAACAAATTATCGAGAAAGCACCCGCCGGATTTAGCTGGGGTGTGCTGCCTCCTCTGAAGGCCAGAACCCAAAACCAGGGCAGCGTTTCACAAACCCTCAGCATCCCCAAAGATTCCAGATATCCTCTCGAGGCGATGCAATTCATCAACTTTATGATGAACCGGGGCAACATGGCCAAGCTCGCAGCGGGCGACTGGCTGATTCCCACCCGCCGCACCAGCACCCTGCTCCCACCCTTTGGCACCAACGCCAACGGCTGGCGTACTTCGGTCGAAGCTACCAGGTTCCTGACCTTCCCACTCTGGCAACAAGTCAACGGTATCGCCGAAATTCGCAGCCGGGTCTTAAATCCCAAGCTACAACTGCTCTTTGCCAACCGCCTATCGCTGGACGACTTTGCCAGGCAAGTTGAGTCCGAAGGCAACGAAATCCTTAAGAAATACTATCCATAAATAAAACCGGTTGGGGGCTTCTGCCCCCAACCCTACGAAGGGGTTGCGATGGCATCGAGTATTTGGGATGGGGCCAGGGGCTGCATCTACGGAGGTGCAGTGGGGGACGCAATGGGGGGTTCTACCGAAGGCTACACCCCAGAGGCCATTCAGAAGCGTTTTGGGGGCTACGTTAGCGACTTTGTGGGCCCATTCAACGAAAACTGGCAGACAGCTCGCCCGCATGCTCCCTTTCACAAAGGCGATGGCCATATCACTGACGACACCCATATGGTACTGGCCCTCAGCAAGGTGTATGCCCAGGTGCGTGACCACCTTGACGCCTACCATATCGCCGATCTGTTGGTATCGGAGATTGCTGACTCGATAACTTATATACCGGAACTCGAGCGCGAAACCGTGTTGCTGAACCGGCTCTTTCTGGCCGAGAAATACCTGGTTTTGCGCCTGCGGCATGCCCATGCCGATCCACGCGAGGCTGGGGTGGGAAACATTGTGAACTGTGGAGCGGCTATGTACATGACTCCGGTGGGCATCGTAAACGCAGGAAACCCGCAGGGTGCTTACCGCGAAGCAATCGAAATTGCAGGTGCCCATCAGAGCAGCTATGGACGCGAGGCCGCAGCAGTCATGGCCGCAGCAGTGGCAGCCGCGCTGAAGCCCAGAGCCACCATTGATTCGGTAATACAAACAGTTCTGGCGCTCGCCCAGGATGGTACCAAAGAGGCCATTAAGGCCACCACAGATGCTGCAAAAAACTGTGGCGATTGGAAGCAGGCCATTCCGATTCTGCGCGAGGCTATTCGACCGTACGACACTGTGGGCGAGAACTACCGCGAGCCCGCCCTGGATGCTCGCAAGCCTGCCCGCACCAAAGCCATCGAGGAGCTTCCAGTTGCACTGGGAATGCTGGTGGCGACCAAGGGCAGCTACACCGACACCGTCTTAGGCGGGGTCAACTACGGGCGCGACTCCGACAGCATCGCCAGTATGGGCGGCGCTATTGCAGGCGCCTTGGGTGGCGAGAGGGTTGTGCCCAAAGCGTGGATAGACCGTGTAGCGACTGCAAGCCACAAAGACTTCCAGGCAGCAGCAGATGGACTGGCCAGGGTAGCCCTGGAAGTTCTGGAGAAGGACCGCAAGCGCTACCAAGAACGCCTCGAGAGCTTTCCGCAAGGAGTCGAAACTTGAGCATCCGCATCACCTGGCTCAATCCTGTCGAGCGGTTTGGGCACGAGTTACGGCAATTGCGCGAGGAGGGTGCTGTTTTTGGGGAACTCGAGCAGTCCTGGGCAGCCCTCTCCAGCCACGAACAGCAAGAGCGAGCACTCGAGTTTCTGGCTCGAGCCGAGGAAATCTCATCTACGGTTCAGAAAGTAGCACTGCGCGAGCGGTTTGTTGAAAACTTAGCAGGAGGGTCGAAGCGGCAATTCTCGAGCGGTGAACTCCGCAATCAACTCCACGCCGCTTGGCTGGGCCGGGCGGCGGGTTGTCTGCTGGGCAAGCCGGTGGAAAAAGTGCCCCGGGAAGGAATCCGCACGATCCTGGAAAGTACAGGTGAATATCCGTTGTCTCAATACTTCACGGCCAGGGACGTGCCACCCGAGGTCACCGAGCGCTACCCCTGGAACCGTGCCAGCCGCCCCACCAGCCTGCGCGAGAACATCGTTTGCATGCCCGAGGACGACGACCTCAATTACACGATGTTGAATCTTGCGGTGGTGGAGCGCTTTGGAGCAGACTTCAGCAGCGAGAACGTGGCCCAGACCTGGCTCGAGATGATGCCTGTCCTGACCGTTTTCACCGCCGAACGTGTGGCCTATCTCAACCTGTTGAACTATTACACCCCACCTCAGACCGCCGTTCACCAAAACCCGTACCGTGAGTGGATCGGGGCGCAGATTCGCGCCGACCTGTGGGGCTATATGCATCCTGGCAACCCCGCGGCAGCAGCCAAGGCAGCCTTCCGGGATGCTCGCTTGAGTCACGTCGAGAATGGTATTTTTGGTGAGATGATGGTGGCCGCTATGGTAGCTGAGGCTTTTGTGGCCAACAATGTCGCGCAGATCATTCAAGCCGGGCAGAAAGTAATCCCCAGCGATTCACGTCTAGCCCAGGCCATTGAGCAAACAGTCCAACTAGACCCCCTTAATCAGCCCTGGGAAACTACCCTCGACGCACTGTACGCCAACCTGGGGCACTACCACTGGGTGCATACCATTAACAATGCTGCGCTGGTGGTAGCCGCGCTGATCTATGGTCAAGGCGATTACCAGCGATCTATCACCGCTGCCGTGATGGGGGGTTGGGATACCGACTGCAACGGGGCTACGGTGGGCAGCATTGTGGGCTTGATGAACCGTGCCGTGCCGCAGAAGTGGACCATACCCCTCCACAACCAAGTGCGCACCAGCCTCAAGGGCTTTGATCACAGTAGCTTTGACGGGCTGGCACAAAGAACCCTGAATATCATTCCAATGCACTACATACGAACATGAGCAAAGTGATGTTGTTTGTCCCGGCCAGCGACGAGCGAAAGCTCGAGAAGATCCTTTCGCTCAATGCGTCTGCCTTCTTGATTGACCTCGAGGACGGTGTAGCGGAAGGGCAGAAAGAGGCAGCACGAAATCTGTTGGAGCAGTTCGCCCCCAAGCTCTACCCACAAAAACCCTGCTGGGTGCGGGTGAACGCCCTCGAGACCCTGCATTTCTTCCACGACTTCGCCAGCGCCGTTCAGCCTGGATTGTTGGGCATCAATATACCGAAGGTTGAAAGTGCCTTGCAGCTTCAGATCGCCGACTGGTATCTGGGCCAGCTCGAGCGCACCCAAAATATGCCGGTGGGTTGGGTACGGCTGATGGCGACGGTGGAGACTGCCAGGGGTCTCGAGGCCGTCCTCGAGATTGCATCGGCTTCCCCCCGCCTCCTGTGTCTCTGCTTTGGCAATGCTGACTACAGCCGTGACCTAGGGCTGGACTGGCCCGCTCCTGATGGCGTAACCTATCCAGCCATCACGGCGGCCAAAGTACGGCTGGTGCAGGTCTCGGCTATGGCCAGGTTAGAAGCCCCACACGACGGGGCCTCGGCGGAGTTCAGAAACCTCGAGGCCTTGGAGCGCGAAACCCAGGCCGCCAAGCTGATTGGCTTTGGCGGGAAGCACGCCATTCACCCTGCTCAGCTACCGGTGCTCGAGCAGGTTTTTCGGCCCACTCAAACTCAGATTGCGTGGGCAAAACGGGTGCTCGAGTACCATCAGCAGCACCCCCAGCAGGGCGCGTTTCAACTGGAGGGACGCATGGTGGATGCCCCGGTTATTGCCAGAGCACGGCAGATTCTGGAAGAAGAATAGCCATGCACTGGCTCGGGTTCTTTGCCCCGCCTTGATAAACGACTTGCCGAAGCTCCCTCAGAGCCAATTCCAAGAGATCAACACAAAAAAACTGCAACAATAGTTTACCCCGATCCTATGGAGACCCCGAATCCTCCTCTCCAGCACCTTAAAGTGCTCGACCTCTCGAGCCTTTACGCCGGTCCACTAATTGCCACCAATCTCGGCGACTTTGGGGCCGAGGTCATCAAAGTCGAACATCCGCGCGGCGACGATGCCCGGCGCTGGGGTCTTAGCAAAAACGGGGTACCGCTGTGGTGGAAAGTGATCTCGCGTAACAAGCGCCTCATCACCCTGGATTTGCACGAACCAGAAGCCCAGCAGAAAGTGCGAGCACTTTACCGCTGGGCCGATGTGGTCGTTGAGAACTTCCGGCCTGGGCGATTGGAGCAATGGGGTCTGGGCTTTGCCGACCTACAGAAGGTCAACCCCAGGGCAATCATGGTACGGGTAACCGGCTTTGGTCAGACTGGGCCAAGGGCTTCGCAGCCGGGATTTGGCACACTGGCCGAGGCTTTCTCAGGATTCGCCTACATCACCGGACAACCCGATGGCCCCCCGACCCTGCCCCCCTTCGGACTGGCCGATGGCGTGGCGGCCCTGGCCGGAACCTACGCGGTGATGATGGCACTGTACTGGCGCGATGCAAAAGGTGGCAACCAGGGTCAGTACATAGATTTGAGTTTGTACGAACCACTATTCAACATCCTGGGGCCACAAGCCATCGAATATACCCAGACCGGTACCGTGCAACAGCGCCAGGGCAACCGCTCCAAGCGCACCTCACCGCGCAATACCTACTTGACCAAAGACGGGCACTGGGTAGCCCTCTCGGGGGGAACGCAGCAGGTTGTAGATCGCATGTACCAGGTGATTGGACGGCCTGAACTCTCGCAGGATCCACGTTACAACAATGCTAGGGGAAGGCTCGAGCACGCCGATGAGATTGATAGCTGGATAGCCGACTGGATTGGGGGACACAACCTCGAGGAAGTCCTGAGACGTTTCGAAGAGATCGAAGCACCCGTCGCACCCATCCATTCCATCGCCCAAATCTTGCAGGATCCACAATATCTTGCACGGCAGTCTTTTCTCGAAGTGTCCGATGAAGACCTGGGTTCGGTAATCATGCAAAATGTAGTCCCCCATCTAAGTTTGACCCCCGGCATCATTCATCATCCTGGCCCCACTACGCCCAATCGCGATGCGGAATATGTTGAGGCCATCATCCACCAATTCCAGGAGTCACCATGAAGCCATCACCTGACTATGCTGAGCGGGTTTATGCCGGTGTCTTGGGCAAGATGATCGGCGTGTTTCTGGGGCGACCTATCGAGGGCTGGACGTACAAACAGATTCAGGCCAGGTTCGGCGAGGTACAGAGCTACCTGCACG
Organism: Meiothermus sp.; assembly: GCA_037440185.1. Classification (GTDB taxonomy): domain Bacteria; phylum Deinococcota; class Deinococci; order Deinococcales; family Thermaceae; genus Meiothermus. Next base: position 58,247 of record JBBIUP010000001.1, read on the forward strand.
AAGCCGTGAACCGCCCGCTGATCCTCCCCGACGATGACCTGAGTGGAACCTTCACTTTCTTGCGGGCTTTGCAAGACAACCAGTATCCTCGCAACCTCACGTCCAAACAGATCGGTGAGGCCTGGCTCAACTACATCGTCGAGGGTCGTAGCATCTTGTGGTGGGGTGGGATAGGCAACTCTACCGAGCAGACCGCTTACTTCCGGCTCAAACAAGGCGTCCCGGCCCCACAGAGCGGCAGCATGGAACTCAACACCAAACTGATTGCCGAGCAGATTGGGGCGCAAATTTTCATTGACGGCTGGGCCATGGTGGCCCCTGGCGACCCTGATCTAGCTTTTCACCTGGCAACCGGGGCAGCACGGGTTAGCCATGATGGTGAGGCCGTATACGCCGCCCAGGTGCTAGCAGTGATGGAGTCGCTGGCCTTCGTGGAGTCGGACTTGAATATATTGTTGGGTCTGGCACTAAGTTATATCCCCAAAGACAGCGTTATCTACCGACTGATCACCGACCTGCGCGAACTCCGGCAACAGGTAGACGATTGGCACCAGGCCAGAGCCTGGCTCGAGCGATACTATGGCCCCGACAAGTACGGGGGCAACGTGCACGTAGTGCCCAACCACGGGGTCATTATCCTGAGTCTGCTCTATGGCGCAAACGACTTTCTACAAACCCTGATGATCGCCAATACCTGCGGTTGGGACACCGATTGCAACTCAGGCAATGTAGGCTGTTTGATGGGTATCAAGAATGGTCTGCCAGGCATTGACTCCGCCCGCCATCTGCGCGAACCCCTGGCCGACCGCCTGTTTGTCTCGAGTGCCGAGGGCTCCCGTAGCGTCACCAATGCAGCAACGCTTGCCGATGAAATTGTGCGAGCCGGACACCAGGTGGCCGGTCTCGAGTACACCCCACCAAAAGGTGGCGCACAGTACCACTTCGAATATCCGGGTTCGGTACAGGGTTTTGTAGCCGATGCGGGCTCGAGGGTTCAACTACACAACGTGGAAGGCCGCAGCCAGCGTGGTACACGCAGCCTGCAGCTCACCTTCGAGTTGGGCGGTCAGAACCCGGCTCGAGTCTTCACCCGCAGTTTCTTCCCGCCCGAAGTCCCGGAGCCACCCGACGCACCCTACGCCCGCAACCTGGGTAGCGGCTGGAACTATATGCTGCTGGCCTCACCGCGCTTTTATCCGGGTCAAACGGTTACGGTTGGGTTCTCAAGTAATTCGGCTGACTCCGAAGTTCGTCTGTTCTACCGTGCCTATGACGGCAATGACCAACTGGTTTATGCCTATAGCCCTAAGGTCGCCTTGAATGGCAGGCAGCAAGAACTTTCTTGGCAACTTCCTGATATCGGTGGCCCTATTACCGACTTGGGTCTGGAAATCTCAGGGTCTGCGCGTAATGGTCAGTTGTTTCTCGACTTTCTTCAGGTCTCCGGCGAACCGGTAGCGTACTTTGCCAAATTGCTGGGAACCGGAAGCATGTGGCGGCGGGCCTGGGTCAATGCTGTAGACCGGCTGGACAAACGCTTCCCCGAACCGTTTCGTATGCTGCACATGCATGGACTCGGCCAACTCAGCATCGGTAGCCGCGACTGGCGCGATTATTCTGTCCGGGCCAGCCTCACCCCCTACCTGGCCAAACAAACCGGAGTAGCCGTGCGCCACCAGGGCCTCAACCGGTTCTACGCAGCCATGCTGGTTAAGCCAGGCAAGTTCCAACTCCTGAAATACCTGGGACAGCCAACGGTACTGGCCGAGACCCCTCTGGCCTGGAAAGAAAATCAGACCTACGAGATTGTGCTGTCCGTAAAGGGTTCGATGCTGAGCGCTGAAGTAGCTGGTGTACAACTTACGGCCCAGGATCTCGAGCCTGGGCTATCTTCTGGCGGCATCGCCCTGCTGATCGAGGAGGGCTGGCTCAGTTGCGATAGCGTGACCGTGCAGCCCAATCCTTGATTTCATCTCAGCCTGGTGGTTACGAGATCGCCTGGATTTTAGTGATCCAGGGTTGCTTTGGCCCTTGGATAGTGTCTACAGAAGGTTAGCAAGTATCTCCACACCAGAAATGGGGTGTGCGTGTCAGAGCCAGCAATGAAGCTGCGCCACCGCAAACCTCTGACCATCCATGGGCAATCCCGGTGGCCGACATTTCTAGAGCGGTTTTCAGGAAGAATCAGTTGGCTCCCTGGGCAGAAATGCTGTGCATGGCTGATTTGTTTGCTGCTTGGAGCTGGACGCACGTATCAATTCCCCTCAGGCGTTACATCAGCCAAAGTATCTCGGTTGAAAATCACCAGGCGTTCGCAAACATCGTCCTATACTCCAAAGCGATGAGCACCCTGTTCGTCCCTCTGCTAATCACTTTTGCGCTTGGTGTAGCCGCATATCTTGCTCACCGCACCATGAACCAGATGCACCGCCGCCTGCTCGATTCCGAGTTGGGCGGGCGCGAGTACAACCACCTGAGCGATCATGACCGCTATTTCCTCAACGAGACCGTCAATCTCAAATTCCACCAGTCTATCGGTGGCAAGCTGGCTTCTTTCGTGCTGCTATATGCTTATCCCACACTTTTTATCGGCGAGAAAATGTTAGGCCGTACCCAGTGGAGCGCCGTAGAGGTCATTGGCGGCTCGTCGCTGTTCTACTTTTTGGTGCTGGCCCTGGTGGGTCTAACCACCCAAGTTATCTTGCTGCAAGGCTAGTCATACCGACTTAAGGGGATTACTTGCGTAACCACGGGAATTAGTCAACCGCAAGTAATCCCCCGACCAACGGGAGTAAAAGAGGAATTAGCCTGAACACTTTAGGCTCGCATACGAAAGTGTTCAGGCTAATTCCGTATCAGAGCGGTTGCCAGGAATACCCGGTACAACGGTTTTTGTTGCACTGGATTCATTACGCTGCATGACGCGCAGAGTAATTGTGGGAACCGCGATCCAAACCCACACAGATCCAGGATGGGTTCTTGAGGGGAGTTTTATGTCTACGCCAATGTTGTCCGCATGAGCAGACCCCCTGATTATCGCTTGAGCAATTCCAGTGCCACCCACAACCCCAGCCGTCGTTCGGGGCTGTCCAGATCACCCAACATGCCCTTAAGCTGTTCCAGGCGGTAGTAGATACTCTGCCGACGCACCCCCAGCTTGCGGGCCGTTTCAGCAATGTTGAACTGCGAAGTCAGCAGGGCTTCCAGGGTAGCCAATAAGGTACTTTGGGGTCGGCTGGGCAGGCTCAAGATAGTGCCCAGTTGACGCTGCAAAAAGCTTCGATCGCGGCCTGTCTCGACCAGGGCTTCCAGCAGCGACTCCAAGAGCGGCTCTTCCCTATCTACCCCAGGTCGCAAAATCCGCTCGTGGGCAGCGCGGGTTAGATCGGCGAAGCGTACCTCGGTACGAAAAGTCAGAATTGGAAATTGCAGCATACGGGCCGTTTGCAGCATCTCGGCTGGCACTTCCTGCAACCACTGCACCAGCTCGAGGGCCAATCCCCCTACGCCAACCTCTACTAACGAGTGCACATACGCCACACGGGCCTCTGAGGTGGTGCGGGATAGCTCGAGGCCGGTCGAAAGCAACAATTCACCCCCCGACAGAAGCCTTGCCACGTCCAGCACCTCGGCCACGTGTACCCAGGTAATGTAGGCCTCGAGTTTGGCCTGCCCCGACAGCAACTCCGCACCCGCAAAAGCAGGCAGCTCGAGGATTTGTCGCAGGGTGGGAAGGCTCATGGGTATAACGGCGATCAAGGTTCAGAACGGGCAGTTCCAGGCAAAACCCAGTGCTCCAGAATCCAGCGCATGGTCTTGTCGGCCAAGCGATCCAGCGCCTGCACCGCCATCTCGAGGTGCTCTTCTCTGGTGTCCTCAATCTTGTTGTGGCTGATACCGTGCAGGCTCTGGGTGAACATCATCACGGTGGGGATGCCTGCACGCGCGACTTCTGCAGCATCGTGTAGAGGGCCCGAGGGCAGACGGTACGAGACCCCGGCCACCTCACGGATGGCCTCATCACAAAACTCAATGAGCTGCGGGTGGAAGGGAATTGGCTCGATGTTCCAAATTCGGCTCCACTCCATAGTGCAATTTTCTTCTCTGGCAAAACGCTCGCTGGCCTCATGGGCCTCGGCCAGCATCTGGGCCAGTACATTGGCATCGAGATCGCGCTGGTCGAGCGTGGTCTCGCAGCGCCCCACCACTGCGGTCACGATGCCAGGAAAGGTTTTGACACTGCCCATCGTACAGACCGCATCCGGGTGCTTCATGGCGATGGGGCGGATTTCCAGCGCCAGCTTGGCGGCTGCCGCCAGGGCGTCTTTGCGGCGGTTCATCGGCGTTGAGCCAGAGTGGGCCTCCTGACCGTGGAAGGTAATGGTGTGGCGTTCTACCCCTTTGGTGCCCAACACCACACCCAGCGGCAGGCCTTTGTCCAAAAGTACCGGGCCTTGCTCGATGTGCAGTTCGAGGTAGGCGGCGGCGTTTTTTCGCTCAACCCGGGCCTCGGGAAAACGATCCATCTCCACTCCACAGCGGCGTAAGGCATCTTCCAGCCGGATGCCTTCGCGGTCGGTACGGCCCCGATCGGCCTCGATGGTATGGGTTCCGGCAAAAGCCGAAGAGCCCAGCAGGCTCCGCCCGAATCGAGCCCCCTCTTCATCAGCCCAATCCACCAGTCGCACCGTGACGGGGGGGTTTCCTTCGTATTCCTCGGCAATTCGGCGCAAGACCTCGAGGCCCGCCAGCACATTAAGGCAGCCATCCAGCCAGCCCCCGCCGGGCACCGAGTCCAGGTGGCCGCCAATCAGCAGGGCTTTCTCCGACTTGCCCCTGAGTGTGACCCAGTTGTTGCCCGCTGCATCATAGTGATGTTCGACCGGTAAGCCCGCCAGCTTGGATTCAAACCACTCTCTGGCTTTCAACCAGGTATCGGTCCAGGCCACCCGCCAGGCCCCATTCTCATCACCCGTCAGGGCCCGCAGTTCTTTGAGTTCAGCGACCGTTCGTTTGGGCTCGAGCATGCTTTCCTCCACGATGGAACTGAAGCAATTCTACTGCTGTCACAAAAAGGGCGACCCGCAGGCCGCCCCCAGAACATTCGTTGACTAAGTGTTTCCATGATGACTTTGCGAAATCCGCCCGGCAACGCCCTGGGGAATTGCGCCTACCACGAGGTAGTTGCCCTTCGTACTGACGACATTTCGCAAAATCACGATGGCGCAACTTAACAGAGGTTCAACGAATCTCCCCCATCCATGCCCGGAATCTTTCTCCGGGGCATTTAAGTTGCGCCAGGGTAGATGGGCTAAACCAGCGGAATCGGCCTGTAGGTACCTGGCGCAATTCCCCTGGGTGCACAGCAGCAAGGCTGCTGTCCCGAAGGGGATCGTCCCCACCGATCTTGCGGGACAGGATCTCGCATTTCAACGATGGAGACATTTAGCGATAGTCTCTGGCCCGTTTGCCGGTGGCCGCTTCCCAGGGTCCATAGTCCACCGTGGCTGCTGGCGGGTCTCTGGTCAAAATCCCCTGCTCACGCAACAGGCGCACCGAGGCCTGGTAGTCGGCAGGCACCAATAATCCAGCCCAGCCCTTGGTGGTAGCACCGGCGTTGTAGAGCTTGGCAATTTCGGCCATCTGCCAGGTCTGGTGTCCCTTGGCATCGGCTCGGGTGCCAGAACCCTTGCAGGTATTGCCGCAGAAGGGCAGCACATACTTCTCTACCGTTTCGGCCTGGTTGGCCACAGCCCAGTTCCAGCCCTGGATGGAGGCCCGGATCAGGCGGGCAGCCACTTGGCGACCTGTGAGGCCCGAACCCTTAAAGTTGCGCTCGTTCAGCACGCGCTCGCTGGTGAAGATCAGGTCTTCCAGCAGGTTGATACCCTCGTCGGCCAGCTTGAACACATCCACCCTGGTTTCATCGTAGCCCAACCCGGCAATCTGGTTGACTTCGTTGTAAGTCATGGCGGCAACCAGTTGTACCTTATCGGGAAAAACCAGCGAGGGATCAAAGGGATAGCTCACAGCCGTCACATTGGGGTTGGAGGCACGGGGGTCGAGCGAGCTGGTCAGGTTACACTTGCGAAACAGCGCCACCGCTGGGTACTCGTTGCCCGAGGGCCAGACCCCCACGCTCTTGCCCTTCATATCAGCGCAGAGGTTTTTGATGTTGCTGGACTTGAGTGAAACCAGGGTAAAGCCCGAGCGCTGGAACATCTGGGCAATATGCACCACCGGAATACCACGCTCACGGGCGGTTAGTAGATCGGCAATCCAGGTCGTACCAAAATCGGCCGCTCCAGATTGCACCACTTGAATAGGAGATTGATCGCCAGCCGGCAGCAGGGTCACATCCAGCCCCTGGGCTCGGAAAAAGCCTCGCTCCTTGGCTACAAAATAGCCAGCGAACTGGGCCTGGGGAAACCACTTGAGCTGTAGATTCACCTTCACTAAGTTCTGCTGCGCACTCCCCAGCGATGCCAACGCGAAGACTGCCAGTACCAAAAAGACCGACCACTTCTTCATCCTTGCCTCCTTTTGTGCCAGAGCGACTTCAGATGGTAGCCTACCTTAGCCGAATACCCATTTGTCAAGATGCTGCTTCCACCTCCCTGTAGCAAATAGCCGATGGCTTATGGCGAAAGACATTTTTGGCTATCGGCCATAAGCTATCTGCAATCAGCCCTCCCTGAATGAAACATGCCATCCGGTTAACCTCCGCTCGAGATGCTGGTTTCGCCGCGAAGCGGGGTGACCGAAGGTGCGAGCCTGGCACAAGGGTCGTCAGCGATACGATACATGCCATGTAGTTAGTCTCCGCTCGAGCCACGCCACCAGGTTGTACCAGGCAATACCGATGATCGAGGCCACAATAATGGCCGACCAGACGATATCGAAGCCAAAACGGCCTGCCTCAATCTGGATCCGAAAACCCAGACCCTGCCCATTGGCTCCAAAAAACTCCCCCACAATCGCGCCAATCATGGCCAGGGTCGTACCAAGCTTGAGGGCATTGAAGATGAACGGCAAGGCATTGGGCAGCCTTAGCCAGCGGTACTGTTGCAGTTCACCCGCCGCATACGAGCGCATCAGGTCGAGCGATAGCGGGCTGACCTCGGTAAGGCCCCGGAAGGTATTAACCACCACCGGAAAAAACACCGTGATAGCCACAATCACCGCTTTAGATTGCCAGTCTATGCCCACCATTTTGACCAAGACCGGGGCCAGGGCCACGATGGGAATGCTGCTAAAAACCGTGGCGTAGGGCAAAAGGCCGCGCTCGAGGAACACATACCGGCTCACCAACAATGCCAAAATCACCCCCAGGCTAGACCCGATCAAATACCCCACCAAAGCTTCCAACACCACCGTCTGAAAGGCATCGCGCAGCAGTACGTCCTGCACTTCTAACAAGGTAGACAACACCCGGCTGGGCGTTGGGATTAGTCCCGGAGGAACCTGATAGGCCCGCAGCAAGGCTTCTGCCGTCACTACCACCACCATCAAGGTCAGGGCGGCTGGAGTAAAGCCGATGATTGGATTGGTCGTGCTCACAAATTGGTTGGCAACCCTGGCAATGCCCAGCACTGCCAGCAAGAACCCAACCCCGATCAGAAGTTTTTGGGCATCGGTGGCCTGTTCGGTCTGGTTCCACCAGCTTGCAATGAACCACAGCAAAGCCGCAAACCCAACCACCAGCATCCCCCAATCCAGCAGGGCCGTTCGCGGGACTGGTTTAGTGGGTTGGGCCATCATTACCTCACCCCCTCCCCCTGCGGCACCCGTACCTGCTTGGAAGATGGAGCCGCTACAGACTTGGCCCGTTGCCAGGGGGTTACCAAACGTTCAACCCAGTTCACCAGGGCTACCAGCAAAATACCCAACACTGCCGACGAGAGCATGATGACCCACATCGCCACCACATCCGAAGCCCGCGAGTTTTCGGCCAGCATCTTCCCAATGCCCTGAAAGCTGATGGTAGAAATCTCGGCCACTATGGCCCCAATCAAGGCCGCCGCCATGGCCACTTTGAAAGCCGTGAAGAGATAGGGAATGGACGCTGGAAAACGCAGCTTTAGATAGGTCTGCCAGTTGTTGGCGTTGTAGGTTTTCATCAGGTCGAGGCTGAGGGGGTCGGGGCTCTTGAGTCCCTTGGCCACTCCAATGGCAATGGGAAAAAAGGCAATATAAGCCGCGATGATGGCCTTGGGAATCCAACCCTGTACCCCATACTGCCCCAAGAGCACTACCAGCATGGGGGCAATGGCGATCACCGGAACGGTCTGGGAAGCCACAATCCAGGGCAGCAGCGAACGCTCGAAGGCCCGCGAAGCCACAATTCCAATGGCGAAAAAGAAACCTACGATGGCCGCCAGCAGCAGACCGACAATGGTCTCGAGGGCAGTCACTACGGCATTGATCGGGATAGCATTGGGCGAGGAGAGCGGAAACATCAGGTTGCGAAAACCGTTCCAGAGCTGCTGCGGTGAGGGCAAGACGGGGCTGCGCAACTGGGTTGCACACTCCACTGCCGTCTTGCAGGGCAACACCGCTCCAGTATCCAGCGCTCGCTGGGCTGCGGGAATATTCGCCAAATACATCAGCGGCCAATACAGCACCAGCGCAATCACCGCCACTACCAGCATGGGAACCAGATTGGGGGAGATATGGGTCACTCGGTCACCTCATACCCGTGGCCTTTGCGCAGTGCCTCGCGTACCTCGGTAGCGATGTTGAAAAACCCGGCGGTCTCGCGGGTATCGAAGGTACGCGGCTGGGGCAGGTCTACCGGGATCACGGTCTCGATCTTGCCGGGGCGTGGGGTCATGACCACAATGCGGGTCGAGAGGAACACCGCCTCCGGGATGGAGTGGGTCACAAAGATGATGGTCTTGCCGGTTTCGCGCCACAGCCGCAAAAGCTCGAGGTTCAGGTTCTCGCGGGTTATTTCGTCCAGGGCGCCAAATGGCTCGTCCATAAACAGCAATTGCGGATCGAAGGCCAAAGCCCGCGCAATGGAGACCCGCTGCTGCATCCCGCCCGAAAGCTGCCAGGGGTAGTTTTTGGCAAACTTCTCCAATCCCACCAGCACCAGCATCTTCTCGGCCCTGGCTTTGCGCTCCCCAGCCGGAAAGTTCATCACCTCCAAGGGCAGCATCACGTTGGAGAGCACCGTGCGCCACTCCATCAGGGTGGGAGCTTGAAAGACATAGCCGTAGGCCCGGCTCTTTCGAGCCTCCTCCGGATTTTTCCCACCGATCTGGATGGTTCCCGAGGTCGGTCTAATGAGGTCGGCCAGCAGGCGGAGTAGGGTGGTTTTGCCACAACCCGATGGCCCAATCAGGCTGATGAACTCGCCGGGGGCGATCTCGAGGTTCGCATCCTTGAGCGCCACCGTTCCGGTCTGGAAAACCATCGAAACGTTCTGCACCCAGACAATAGGATCGGCTTTCGCGTGGGCAGAGGATGTGGGGGCGTTGGGGGTATTGGATTGCATCATGGGCTTTCCTATTTGTACCTATTGCCGGTCAGGGCAGCGGTCAGACCCAGACCAATGTAGATTCCTCCCGTAACCAACCGCTGCCCCAGGGCGAAGCGCGGCTCGCGGGCCTTGAGTCGAAACCAGCCACCCAGCGAGCTAGACAAGAGCGCATAGGCCCCATCGCTAAGGGTCGCCAGAATAATGAAGACCAGCCCCAGCAGCAAAAACTGCACCGAGGCCGCCCCCCGGTGCGGGTCAACAAACTGCGGTAGGAAGGCAAAGAAGAACAGCGCCGTCTTGGGGTTGAGTGCGTTGACTACGAAGCCCTGGGCGAAAATCTGCCGTAGCGACTGGCGTTGCAAGGTTCCGAGCTCGAGCGACTCCTTGGAAAACCAGGTCCGCAGGCCCAGGTAGACTAGATAGGCCGCACCAGCGTACTTGATCAGGTTAAAGGCCAGAGCGCTGGAAAGAAGAATGGCAGAGAGGCCCAGCGTAGCCATCAGCACATGCACCATCCCGCCGCACTGGATGCCCATTACGCTGGCCATACCTGCAGCGGGGCCTTGCGAGGCACTGCGGGTGACGATATACAGCACCGCAGGCCCCGGAATCAGCAGCAGGGCCAGACTGGCCAGAGCAAACACAAACAGTTGATCGGGGGGGATCAGCATCCAGACCTCGTCTTAGCTGGGGATTCTACTGCGCCATACATAAATATCCAAATCCACTCACCACTTCTTGGAACCACGCTGCGCAATCACGATTAACAGACCGCCCACAACCACAAACAGAGCCCACGCCGAACTACCACCCAGTGCCAGAAGCACACCGATCGAGAGGCATATCCCACCCAGGAAGTTGAGAAGCTGGTTCGGCTTCATTTAGAAGTACATCGGCTCGCGCCTGAGAAGCTGGCCCCGCCCCTTCTGGCCCACGAATTGCCCACCCTTCACCGCAAGCTGGCCCCGCACCGTTACGTCAGTGGGTTTACCATCAATCTCGAAGCCTTCGAAGCCGTTGTAGTCGTTGTTCACGCTCTGGGTGGTGGCAGATATCTTACCCCGGAAATTGGGATCGTAGATCACCAGGTCGGCATCGGCTCCAACCGCAATGGTGCCCTTGCGCGGGAACAACCCGAAGAGCTTGGCGGCGCGGGTGCTGGCAGCGTCCACGAAGCGGTGGATGTCGAGATGGCCCCGGCTTACCCCATAGGTGTAGAGCAGGTTCACCCGGTCTTCGATGGCCGGGATACCGTTGGGAATGGAAGTAAAGGCATCCTTACCCAGCAACTTTTGTGAACTGTCGAAGGGACAGTGGTCGGTGCCTACAGTGTCTATGAAACCCTGGGCCAGCGCGTCCCATAGCACCTTCTGATTGCCCTTCTGGCGCAGTGGCGGCGACATCACATGCTTCATACCCTCCACGCCTGGACGCTCGGCATAGGTTTTATCGAGCAGGAAGTGCGGAATCACCGACTCGATATAGAGGGGCACACCCCTGGACTTGGCCGCCATCGCCGCATCCAGCGCCCCCTTGCAAGAGAGGTGCACCACGTAGCCCGTAGCCCCGGTATTCTCGAGGAAGGTCGCAAAGCGAGCAGTGCCCTCGGCCTCTACCGACTCGGGCCGGCTGGGCTCGTGCCACTCGGGGCCAGTCTTGCCCTCGGACAAGAGTTTTTGTTGCAACTGCCCTACCAGTTCGGCGTTTTCGCAGTGGGCCGTGACGATCACCCCCAGCTCTTTGGCCAACCGCAGGGTCTGGTACATCTCGCCATCTTCAACGCCGAAGAAGTTTTTGTAGGACAGGAAAATCTTGAAGCTGCTAATCCCGTCGGCCACGATCTCCCGGAGTTGCCCCTCGGTCTTCTCGTCGAACTTGGAGACCGCCATGTGGAAGGTGTAGTCGCAGTAGCTATTGCCCTCGGCCTTGCTCTTCCAGAGCTGGTAGCCCTCCAGGGTATCGTCGTTGCGGTTGGGACAGCACATCTCGATGTAGGTAGTGGTGCCCCCCATCAAGGCTGCCTTGGAACCAGTCTCGTGGGTGTCCTTTGCGAAGGTGGCCATAAAGGGCAGGTAGATGTGCACATGGGGGTCTATAAAGCCCGGGAACACGTACTTGCCGGTGGCATCAATCACTTCGGTGCCGGGTGGAACTTCCAGATTCTGCCCGATGCGGGTAATGGTCTCGCCCTCGGCGTAGATGTCGGCCTTGTAGCGACTGTCTGCAGTGATGATTTCGCCGTTCTTGATGAGTAATGGCATGTGTTTCCCCCTTATGTTTAGAAGCCGTATTTTCTTCTTATTGAGCCAACAACGAATCTGGCATCGTACACAACAGCGTATCTGTGGGTCGTTCAACAAAACAAACCAGCGTATTTGTCGAACTGGGTCTTGTTGTTGTGTGAATATCGTATTTGTTTCATCGTGAGATTCCTCCAGTACGTATGAAACTCCCTGATACCTCTAAGACAGCCGAATGTCATAGTCGAAGATCAATGAATATCAATCCCCACTTCATCCCGGTAGCGCTTCATGGCTTCCCAATCGTTGGTCACTTCGGTGCGATTCTTCGACAACTGATCCCACGTCACCAGGGCGCATTTCGGTAATGTCTGAAGCTTCACTCAAAGACCCTCCTATAGATTTGCGGCAGCGAGATTTGCCCGCCCAGACAAGGCAGAGGGATGTCGCCATCGCCGGTCAGGTCTTTCTGATGCCAGTGGCCCTCCTCATCGCGCCACCAGTGCCGCACGAATAGAGTGTCCTGGTCAACAATCAAGTAGGTTCGGAGGCTGGGGAGGCGGGTGTACTCGAGATACTTCTCTCGCAAGTCCACGCTTGCTGTGGTTGGCGATAGCACCTCGACCAAAATGCACGGCTCGGTTTCGTAGTATTCGGATGCGCCTACTCCACAGGCCACCATGATGTCGGGGTAGTAGAAAGCTTGCTTTGCCTCGTCCTGGGCGTTTTGACCGACATGGAGCTTCATGCCCTCGTGGTGAACGCGGCAGTCTTTTTCTTGGGCAAGTTGCAAGCAGTGACCAAAGATGTTGCCGCTGATTCGGCTGTGGCGTTGGCTAGCCCCAGCCATCGCGTAGACCTGCCCGCCCACATACTCCCGTCGCACCTCAGCCGTTGGCTCGCTCTCGAGGTACTCAGCAACGCTCATCAGCTGGGGAATAGGCTTAATCATAAGAATTAGTGTAACCGCTTAAGGACAGGATTTCTCGAGTTTTGTTGACTTTTAGCGTTCGGCGTTAGTCGTTCGACATGCCCTAATGAATATCAATCCCCACTTCATCCCGGTAGCGCTTCATGGCTTCCCAGTCAGTGGTAACTTCCGTGCGGTTCTTCGACAACTGATCCCAAGTGACCGAGGCACGGCCTGACGGCACTTCAACCATCTCGATGCAGTCTTCGACGGGGCAGACGTTGTGGCACAGGCGGCAACCCACGCAGTCGTCTTCGCGCACCACCGGCTGCGGGCGGGCGCTTACCGCTTCGTGTTTGCCGTTACTCCGCACGTCGTAGCTATAGGGCTGTACCAGGTTGCCGCTGGCATCCACCAGGTCTATGCACTGGTGAGCGGTGTCGTTGCAGGCCACATAGCAAAGGTTGCACTGGATGCACTTGTCGGGGTTGATGCGGGCCACGGCGCGGAAGGAGAGGTCGAAGTCTTTGAAGTCGGAGATGCGGTGGAGGCTCTGGCCCACCACGTCGTCAATGGTGGCGAAGCCCTTGGAGTCCATCCAGCTACTGAGCCCGTCGCACAAGTCTTCGATGATGCGGAAGCCGTAATGCATCACAGCGGTGCAGACCTGGAGGCTGGTAGCGCCCAGCAGCAGGAACTCCGCCGCGTCCTTCCAGGTCGAGATGCCGCCCATGCCGCTGATGGGCACGCCCGACCGGATTACACGCTCATCCACACCTAGCGAGGAGAGCATGTTCAGCGCGATGGGCTTGACCGCCGGCCCGGCGTAGCCGCCGTGCCCGCCCTTTCCGCCGATGTTGGGGGTAATGGCCAGGGTGTCGAGGTCAACGGCCACGATGGAGTTGATGGTGTTGATCAGGCTGAGGGCGTTCGCACCCGCCGCCAGCGCCGCGTGGGCGGGGGGGACGACGCTCGAGACGTTCGGGGTCAGCTTGACAATCACCGGAATCTTGGCCACGTCCATCACCCACTGGGTAATCTGCTGGCAGTACTGGGGCACCTGGCCCACCGCCGCCCCCATGCCGCGCTCGCTCATCCCATGGGGACAGCCATAGTTGAGCTCGATGCCGTCGGCCCCGGTGTCCTCGATCTTCAGGATGATGTCGCGCCAGGCCTCGGGCGTAGACTCCACCATCGCCGAGACAATTACCGCTCGGTCGGGCCAGTGGCGCTTCACGTCGGCGATCTCGCGCAGGTTGACCTCGAGGGGCCGATCCGAAATCAGCTCCACATTGTTGATCGCCAGCATTTTTTGCCCGCCGTAGTGCCAGGCCCCGTAACGATTCGAGACGTTGAGCACCGGCGCCCCGATGGTCTTCCAGACCGCGCCGCCCCAGCCGTACTCAAAGGCCCGGTGCACTTGGGCGCCGGAGTTGGTGGGGGGAGCCGAAGCCAGCCAGAACGGATTGGGCGATTTGATGCCGGCAAAGTTAATCTTAAGGTCTGCCATGACTTGCTCCTTTTTGCCCTTCCCCCCTTGTGGGAGAGACCGGGTGGGGGGTCGGAAGCGTAGCTTTCGAAACGACTCCACAAATGACCATTGCTCTGTTTGACCGCTTGCTACGATTCAGGCCGTGAACCCTCGAGCGCGTGCCCGCTGGCTCCGGAAAAATATGACCGACGCCGAGCGGCACCTGTGGAGATTTCTCAGATCGGCGCAGCAGGGCTACAGCTTTCGCCGCCAGGAGGACATTGGAAAGTACGTGGTGGATTTTGTCTGCTACGAGAAGAAACTGATTGTTGAGGCAGACGGGAGTCAACACCTGGATAGCGAGTCTGACAGGGTGCGCGATGCTTGGCTCGAGAGTCGGAGCTTCCGGGTGCTGCGCTTCTGGAACAGTGACGTGCTGAAAAACACCGAGGGCGTGCTCGAGGCGATACGCAGGGCGCTGGCTGAGGGGTGAGCTTGCACTCACCACCCCCCTCCAACCTCCCCCACAAGGGGGTAGGCTTTGTGGTGTTTTAGTCATCCGCCGCCACTCCGACACTCGGCACGAGCTTGCGGTGCATAGCAAACGCCGCCATCTTGCCGTCCTGTACTGCCATCACAGTTGAGGCCGAGCCTTTGGCCCGCACGCAGTCGCCGCCCGCATAGACGTTGGGCTGGCTGGTCTCGAACTCGTCGTTGACCTTGATGTAGCCCTTGTCGGTCTCGAGGCCCAAGAGCTTCGCTACCACAGGCTTCTCCTGCCCGATGGCCTTGACGACCTGGTCGCAGGGCAGCACAAACTCTGAGCCCACCACGGGTTGCGGTGAAGGTCGCCCCGAGGCATCCGGTGCACCGAGCTCCATCTGCACGCATTTCAGGCCCGTGACCTTGCCACCCTCCGCAATCACTTCCACTGGCTGGGTCAGGAAGCGGAATTCCACGCCCTCGTTCTTGATGAAGCTGTACTCGTGAGGGTAGGCAGTCATTTCTCTGTCGGTGCGGCGGTAGACCATCGTGACACGCTCGGCCCCCAGGCGCTTGGCGACGGTGGCCGCGTCCACGGCGGTGTTGCCCGCCCCGATCACGATGACGTTGCTGCCGATGCTCATGCCGTGGGGGTTCATCTTGGAGGCTTCGATGTACTCGAGGCCATCCAGAATATGCTCCTCACCGGGAATCCCCATCGCCGGAACCGTACCCAGCCCCACGCTCAGGAACACCGCGTCGAAGCCCCCCCGCACCTCGTCCCAGGAGAGGTTCTTGCCCAGCTCCATCTGGGTCTGGACCTTCACACCCAACCGCTGAATCATCTCGACTTCGGCCTGGGCTACCTCCACCGGCTCGCGCAGCACGATGATGCCGTAGGTCGAGAGGCCGTTGGCGAGTTCGCGCTTCTCGAAGACGGTGACGCCGTGTCCCAGCTTCGCTAGCTCGCCCGCGCAGGTCAGGCCGGCTGGCCCCGAGCCGATTACCGCGACCTTTTTACCGGTGGGGGGGCCAGGCTTGAACACGTCAATCCCGCGTTCGTACACGTGGTCGGTGGCGTAGCGCTGCAAGCGCCCGATGGCGATGGGCTTGTGGTCGGAGCCCAGCACACAGGCCCCCTCGCACAACTCCTGAACCGGGCACACCCGCGCACAGGTCGCACCCATCAGATTGGACTCCAGAATGGTGCGGGCCGAGCCCACCACATTTTCGCTGGCGATCTTTTTGATGAACCTGGGGATGTCAATGTGGGTGGGGCAGGCGTGGGTACAGGGCGCGTCATAGCAGTAGAGGCAGCGGTTGGCCTCCACCAGCGCCTCGTGGTCGCTCATGGGCGGGTAGTATTCGGACAGAACTTCCTCTGGCTTGATAATCTGCACGCTTCCTCCTTTGACAATCGTGTAGGGGCCATTTCTTGAGCTATAGCAAAAGCCAGAAACCCTCTCGGTGATGGCTAGATCACTAAGAAGGTTCGAGCCCTCACGGGAGCCGACTTAACCTGGATGGTTTTAGCTAACTGGAATATACGAGCCGGGTCAGAACGTTGTCAAGCACACTATTGCCGGGTGGAACGCTCGTCGTTATGCAACCTGGCGAATGAAATTGCAGGGTGGGTCAGAGATTGTGTTTGGAGTGAAACGGAATTGTCTTGTTATGTCTTGACTTAAATCTGCTTCTGCTATATACATATTTCATGGCACTCAAACGAACCACGCCCGATAAAAAAGCGGCCCGCGACTTACTGATGGATATTGCCACCGGCGCAATCGTTGCGCTATTACTGGTTGTTTCTACCCTGTTGATGCCCACGATATAAACCTGGACTAAATCCAGGTGGATTTAACTGCAATATACGCATCAATATGAATTTCAAACCCCACACCAAAGTCAATAAAGCTTTAGAATTTTCTCGTGTACGAGACACTTGAAGGTTCGGTTCTGCAATCCCAGGTCGCCAGCATTCATGGAGCGATTTTCTATGATGTGGTGTTGCAAACAGGCGACACCACCCGTTGGCTGCGTTTTCAGGATACTTTTCTGAACCCTGCACCCAAGCTGGGTGAGTATCTGAAGATTGAACTCATTTTGGGGAATGTTAGTGAAGTACGGCGAATCCCCGTTCCTTGACGGGTCAGATTGGAAATTGGAGATGAGTTCAATCGGTGATTGAAATAAATAAATCTTGAGTAGGGTATACTCAAGTAGCCTAAGTGTAAGATTTGACCCTATCCATGTCCCGCCTCCTTATAAAATCAACTCATATATCGCTCCCATCCCGCCGAGAGAGCGACGAACCCCAGGCGGAACTCAGGAGATAGATACCCTATGCGTTTAGAACTGCCGGTCATTCCACTGCGAAATACCGTCATCTTGCCGCATACCACCACCCCGGTGGATGTGGGCCGTGCCAAAAGCAAGCGTGCGGTCGAAGAAGCAATGGGTGCCGACCGGCTGATCTTCCTGGTAGCGCAGCGCGACCCGGAAGTAGACGACCCCACCCAGGACGATCTCTTTGTGTGGGGCGTTCAGGCGGTGGTTAAGCAGGCCATGCGCCTACCCGATGGCACTTTGCAAGTGATGGTGGAGGCCCGCGCCAGGGCCGAGGTCAAAGATTACATCGCTGGGCCTTTTCTGCGGGCTCGGGGCGAGGTGTACTCCGAAATCTTTCCCGCCGACGAGACCGTGACCCGCGTGTTGGTGGAAGAACTCAAAGATGCTTTCGATAAATACGTGAGCAGCCACAAGTCGTTGCGGCTGGATCGCTATCAGTTAGAGGCGGTGAAGGGCACCACCGACCCGGCCATGCTGGCCGATACTATCGCCTATCACTCGACCTGGACGGTAGCCGAGAAGCAGGAAATCCTCGAGCTGACCGACATCGAAGTTCGGCTCAAGAAGGTTCTGGAATTCCTCAGCCGGGACTTGGAGCGCTTCGACCTCGACAAGAAGGTAGCCCAGCGGGTCAAAGACCAGATGGACACCAACCAGCGCGAATACTATCTGCGCGAGCAGATGAAGGCCATCCAGAAGGAGCTGGGTAGCGGCGAGGACGGCCTCAGCGACCTGGATGCATTGCGCAAAAAGATCGAGGAATCCGGGATGCCCGAGGCCGTGCAGACCAAGGCCCTCAAGGAGCTGGATCGGCTCGAGCGCATGCAGCAAGGCAGCCCCGAGGCCACGGTAGCCCGCACCTATCTGGACTGGCTAACCGACGTGCCCTGGATCAAGGCCGACCCCGAGGTGCTGGATATCACCCACACCCGCCAGATTCTGGACGAGGATCACTACGGCCTCAAAGACGTGAAGGAGCGCATCCTGGAATACCTGGCGGTACGCCAGATGACCGCCAACCTGGAAGTGCGCAACAAAGCTCCCATCCTGGTGTTGGTGGGGCCTCCAGGGGTGGGCAAGACCTCGCTGGGCCGCTCCATCGCCCGCAGCATGAACCGCAAGTTCCACCGCATCTCGCTGGGTGGGGTGCGCGACGAGGCCGAAATTCGCGGCCACCGCCGCACCTACATCGGCGCGATGCCGGGCAAGCTGATCCACGCCATGAAGCAGGTGGGTGTGGTCAATCCGGTGATTTTGCTGGACGAAATTGACAAGATGAGCAGCGACTGGCGCGGCGACCCCGCCAGCGCCATGCTGGAAGTGCTCGACCCCGAGCAGAACAACACCTTTACCGACCACTACCTCGACGTACAGTACGATCTCTCCAAGGTTTTCTTCATCACCACTGCCAACAGCCTGCAGACCATTCCTCGGCCCCTGCTCGACCGGATGGAAATCATCGAGATTCCGGGGTATACCAACCTCGAGAAGGCCTCTATCGCCCAACAGTACCTCTGGCCCAAACAGGTCAAAGAGGCTGGCATGGACGGCAAAATTGACGTCACCGAAGCCGCCACCATGCGGGTCATCAACGAGTACACCCGCGAGGCCGGGGTGCGGGGACTCGAGCGCGAGATGGGCAAGATCGCCCGCAAAGGGGCCAAGTTCTGGCTGGAAGGTAACTGGGAAGCTGTCCGCACCGTGGACGCCCCCGAAGTCCCGACCTACCTGGGTATTCCTCGCTTCCGCCCCGACAAGGCCGAGACCGAGCCCCAGGTGGGCACGGCACAGGGGCTGGCCTGGACGCCGGTGGGTGGCACCCTCTTGACAATTGAGGTCGCCGCCGTGCCTGGCAACGGCAAGCTATCGCTGACGGGCCAGCTGGGTGAGGTGATGAAGGAGTCGGCCCAGGCCGCCCTGACCTACCTGCGGGCGCATGCCAGCGACTATGGCCTGCCCGAGGACTTCCACAACAAAGTAGACCTGCATGTTCACGTGCCCGACGGGGCCACCCCCAAGGACGGCCCCAGCGCAGGCATCACCATGACCACCGCCATTGCCAGTGCCCTCAGCCGCCGTCCAGCCCGCATGGATATTGCCATGACCGGCGAGGTCAGCCTGCGTGGCAAAGTGATGCCGATTGGCGGCGTGAAGGAGAAGCTGCTGGCTGCCCACCAGGCCGGCATCCACAAGATTGTGCTGCCCAAGGACAACGAGCCGCAGCTCGAGGACTTGCCCAAAGAGGTGCTGGAAGGGCTGGACATCAAGCTAGTGGAGAATGTGGGCGACGTGTTGGGGTACCTCCTGCTGCCCGAGCCGGCCATGCCCCCTGTGGTGCAGCCCAGCGACAATCGTCAGCAACCGGGCGCGGGTGCGTAAACCTATAATGCCAGACCCTCCCTCAAATCAGGGAGGGTCTGGTGTGTCTTACGTGGTTTTCCACTCGAGGCGAAGCACCGTAACCCCAATTCTTCCAGATAGGCCGTCCGTTCTGCATCGTAGGCGAGCCCTCGAGCTTGAGACCCAACAGACCATAGGGAGTTGCCTTCATGAAAACTCGAGGCGCAGTTTCTTGCCCAGCACCACCGCCACCCGCCCCAGGGTTTGCAGGGTTACGAAGGGGTTGTCGGGGTCGAGCGGCGGTCTATGGCGGTACGGCAGGGCTTAATCTCGGAGTACCATTCACGAACTACTTAGCGTAATCGCTAGCCGCACTTGCTATAACCGCAGCTATAGCACTTGGTACACCCTTCCTCGCGCACCAGGTTCTCGTCGCCGCACTCGGGGCACGTGCCCAGGCCAGTCTTGCCCTTTTCCATCGGCTGGATGTTCTGAATCGGCGCGGTCATGGCACGTTGCATGGCCTGGGGCACCATGTGGTCTTCGAGGGGCATCTGGGCGGCTTTGCGCTCGCCCTCGGCAAGCTGGATTTTGCTGGTGGTTTCCAACGCGACCGCAATCAGGTCGGCCTTGCTGGTGACAAAGCGACCCTGGTAGCTACCGTACAAACCTCCGTTGATGCCGCGCAGGGTCTTGACCAGCTCGGGCACCGGCACCCCGTATTGCAGGGCCTTAGAGATGATGCGGCCCAGGGCCTCGCTATCGGCGTTGGCCTCGTCGCCAGCTTTGCCCGAGGTCAGGATCACCTCCACCGGGTGTTCGCCCTGCATGTTCACCGTCACCAAAAAGCCCCGCCGGGTGCCGTCGCTGTTGGTCAGCTTCACCATGTCGGTGTAGCCCACCAGGCGGCCGGTACGCTCGAAGATGGGGCCCACACCCCGGCTGGTCTCGAGGCCGGTGTGTGCGCTCGAGGGAACCTCCAGCAGCGCAGGCTGCACTGCAATGGTCTCCTCCTTCTGGCCCTCGGCCTTCTTCTCTTCCTTGCTCACCGACAACACCTGATACTCGCGGCTGCCATCGCGGTAGACCGTGATGCCCTTGCAGCCGGTCAGATAGGCTTCGGTATAGGCCGCCTCCACGTCGGCCACGCTGGCCTCGTTGGGCAGGTTGATGGTCTTGGAGAGCGAGTTGGCCGCGTAGCCCTCGGCGTCGAAGGTGGTCTGCACCACGCCCTGCATCCGCACGTGATCCAGCGGTGGCACGTCGTGCGCGCCTTCAAACACGTTGCCAATGGCGCCGGGAATGCCTTCCAAGCCCTTCACGGTGCCGTGGTTGGCCTGGATGGCTTCGATAATCGCATCCCAGTTCCAGGCCCCGTCCTTCTCGAACGGCCCCGTGGCCGGGAATTGCTCCATCATCTCCAAAAACAAGGGGTGCAACAGGGCCTTGTAATGCCCGCCGATGCGCCGCCACATGAAGGGCGAGAACATTGGCTCGATGCCGCTCGAGACCCCCATCAGCATGCTGGTAGTTCCAGTGGGGGCCACCGTCAACACCGCCACGTTGCGGCGAGGGCGAATGCCCAGTTTCGCAAAGGCAGCCTGGTTCTTCTCGTACACCTCGAAGACCCCACGTTCGTGCCCCAGATGCTCGGACTCGGCCACGGCCTCTTCGCGCATCACGTTCATTGCCTGGATCACCACCTGGCGGCCCGCTTCCGACGAATAGGGCAGGCCCATCTTGATGAGCATGTCGGCCATGCCCATCACCCCCAGCCCCAAGCGACGCAGGGTTTGCGAGGCGGTGCGGTTGTCTTCCAGGGCAAACACGTTCACATCCAGCACATTGTCAAGGAATCGAATGGCGGTGCGCACATCCTGTCGGAAGGCGGCATGGTTGAACTCACCGTTTTCCACATAGGCCGCCAGGTTGATGGCCCCCAGGTCGCAGGGCTCGCCTACCGTGAGGGGGATTTCGCCGCAGGGGTTGGTGGAGCGAATCGCATAACGGGAGCCGAGGTTCTTGAGGGCCGAGAGGTCGTTGATGCGATCCACAAAGATCAGGCCGGGTTCGCCGGTGGCCCAGGCGTGCCAGGCAATTTCGTGCCACAGCCACTTGGCCGGCACCTTGCCAGCGTAGACTGGAATCGCTCGAGCCCCGTCTTGAGCGCGTTCGGGCAGGTCGGGCAACACCCCGCTGTAGTTGCCTTGCACCGGGTGGGGGTAATATTTGCCCGGCACCTCGGAGGGCTCGACCGCCCACAGGCCATCGGCCTGCAATACATTCCAGAAAGCATCGGTAGCCAGGATCGAGATGTTGAAGGTCGAGATGTCGCCCTCGCTGGCCTCGCGGTCGAGGTCTTTGGCAGTCAGAAAGTCCAGCAGATCGGGGTGGTCAATGGCGATAGTGGCCATACCCGCCCCACGGCGGGTGCCACCCTGGCGCACCACCCGCAACACCGGTGCGTACACATAGCGCAGGGTGGCGACAGGGCCGGCTTTATCGGCTCCCAGGTTGGCCCACTCGAGGAAGTTGTCGAAAATCTCTATCAGGAAG
The DNA here is from genome assembly GCA_037440185.1 of Meiothermus sp. GTDB lineage: Bacteria > Deinococcota > Deinococci > Deinococcales > Thermaceae > Meiothermus. Next base: position 80,086 of record JBBIUP010000001.1, read on the forward strand.
CTGACCGGGCCGCTGCTGGTGCCGCCGCTGCCCTTGATTTCGGCTCCTTCGGGGCGCAAGCTGCTGAAGTCCACATGGGGTTCCTGGCCCTTCACCGCCAGGCTCAGGGCAGCCCTGGCAGACTCGATAATGCCGCGCATATCATCGGGTACCCCCAGCACATCGTTGGGCCTTTCCCGCACCATCATGACCCCGTTGCGCCGGGCCAGTGCCGCTAGTTCGGGCTTCAGGAGGCCATAAACCACCCGCGTCCAGTTGCGCACGGTAATGTTTTCCTTCTCGCCATCGGGGTTGATGGGGGGGCGCATCATGCCCTTGATGAAGTCTTCGACATCGGCATGCTCGGCCGCAATGTAGGCGAAACCGCGCACCGTGCCACGCGGGCCAGCGTTCTTGCGCGAGACGTAGAGGTCGAGGTTGACCCCGTTGCCGCCACCCACTTTGGTCACCAGGGCCAGCTTGGTCGCCACTTCCAACACCCCATCGAAGCTGCTGGGGTCGCTATCGGTTGCACCCTGCACGAAGCAATTGAGCACATTGCCATGCTGGGTACCCGCACCCGCCAACACCCGCCCACCAGGGCAAAAACGCTTGGAAGCCATCAATTGATAAAACTGCTCTCCCCAGTACTCTTTGTCCTGCTCAGATTTTTCGGGCGAGGCCACCCAAGTTGCCACGCGGCGAAACATTCCAAACACGTCCCCATCACCAGATTGCATGTACTGGCGCTTGGCAATGGCTTGGGCGTGGTCATCAAAAAGTGCGGGTTTGAAGCTATTCATGCTGTCCTCCAAAATTTGAGCGCGTGATCCCCGGCCACCATTGCGGCACAAGATATAGGGGGTTCCGCGTCAGATACTACTACCTATTGTGTGTTATTGACAAGGGGGTCAAGAAAGCCGGCTTTTTCGGATGAAAACAGAATACAGTAGGTGCCTTGAGAAAATCAAGCCTCGAGGCCAAACATCTAGGGGGTATCTTTGTGAATTACTACTATAAGTAGTAGATAGATTGAGATTGTTTCTGTCCTGTACAGAAGTAGCCTCGAGATTTGGCTGGTGCAGGGGGAGCGCAAAGCTACTTCCCACGAAGATTTGGGTGTACAGCCCTCCGTCCTCCGCATCCTGGGAACTTAATCCTACTCGCGGGCCTGCCAGACCGCCAGGGAAAACGGCTCCAAGATGCCATCCTCGAGGTTGCCTCCCACACACTTGCCTTCCTTACCCGATAGCAAGTCTATGGCCTGCTCGCCCCTGGGCCAGACCCCGTGCAGCGGGATGTGGATACGCCAGGCCTCGGGCGAGGCATTGATGGTCACGACCACGCTTCCTTGTTCATCGCTGCGGGCAAAAGCCAGGTGAGCATCCTGCCCGTAGAGGTACTGGTATCTGCCGTGGCGCAGCACCGGAAGTGACTGCCTTAGGGCCGACATCTGCTGAATGGTCTGCATCAAGGGCCTGTGCCAACGGGTCTGGTTCCAGATCATGCCCCGGCGGTTGTCGGGGTCGTGACCCCCGGCTATGCCGATCTCGTCGCCGTAGTAGACCGTCGGCACCCCTGGCAGGGTGAAGAGCATGGCAAAAGCCAATTGCACCCGCTCGATCTTGGCCCGCAAGATGCTAAAAATGCGGGGGGTGTCATGCGAGGTCATGATGTTCATCTGAGCAGTCACGATGTCCCAGCTATAGCGCCGAAAGAGATCCTCGAGCCGGTTGTTGCACGCCATCGCTCCCAGGCTTTCCAGCCGCCCCAGGCCGCTTTTGGCCGCCAGATCCTTGTCGAGGGTATCGCCCCCCACCAGCCCCAGAATGGCCCGCCCCAAGGGATAGTTCATTACCGCATCGAACTGGTCGCCCTGCAACCATCGTCCAGCGTCGTCCCAGATTTCACCCACGATGTAGGCCTGGGGGTTCTGGGCCTTGACCCGGCGGCGGAACTCGCGCCAGAAGTGGTCGTCGTCAATCTCGTTGGGTACATCCAGGCGCCAGCCATCAATACCGTACTGGAACCAGTACTCCGCTACCGACAGCAGATACTCGCGGCACTCGGGGTTGGCGGTGTTGAACTTGGGCAGCTCGGGATTGTTCCACCAGGCCGCATAGTTAGCGCTTTTAGCGTAAGCACCCAAGGGAAACTTGTAGATGTGGAACCAGTCACGGTAGGGCGAGGCAGCCTCGTTTTCCATGACGTGCTGAAAGGCAAAGTGGGCCCGTCCGCAGTGATTGAACACCCCGTCTAGCACCACCCGCATATCGCGCTGGTGGGCCTCCTCTACCAGCTTATGCAAAGCAGCGTTGCCTCCCAATATGGGGTCTACCTGAAAGTAGTCGCTGGTGTGGTAGCGGTGGTTGGCGGTGGAACTGAAGACCGGACAGAAGTAGAGCGCGTTGAAGCCCTGTTCCTTGATGTAGTCCAGCTTCTCGATCACGCCCCACAGATTGCCCCCCTTGAATCCACGCAGGGTGGGTGGGGCATCCCAGGCTTCAAACCCGCTGCGCACCGGCGCTGGATTGGCCGACGGTCCCTCTCCTATGCAAAAACGATCTGGGAATATCTGATAAAAAACTGCATCCTTGACCCATGCTGGTGTCATTCAAACTCCCACAAGAAAACGCTTACACGTTGCCAGGGGTTAGTCTAAACCTTAAATCCAAAATCTCAAGTGTAAGCAAACCGAAATTCGTTATCTCAAAACTTGCAGTGATACAAAACCGCGCAAAAGTGGCAACATCCTGAAAAAACCCTGTCATTCCGAGGCGCAGTTCGCCGAGGAATCTGATAGGGTGCGGT
>JBBIUP010000002.1:0-60204 GCA_037440185.1 Meiothermus sp.
GGTGCTTGGGGTTCGAGTTTCCCTAGCGGCAAAAATAGAGGGAACCGCGATAAGCCTGGTATGCCCATTGACGCGGCATCATGCCTTTCTGCCATCCGTTCAATCCGGCTTGAACAGCGGTAAATGCCCCAACGCAATCACATCTTCACGGGGGGAGCCCTCGGTAAACACCGCCATGACCGCGCCTACTACGCCGCCCACGTCGGTGATGAGATCGGAAAGACCCTTAAGGGTACTGCCGGTGGATACCACATCATCCACGATGGCCACCTTTTTCCCTTTGAGCATAGGGATATCCGTACCATCTAAGACCAGGAGCTGGGGCTTACCGGTAGTGATGGAAATCACTGTGCGCGAAACCGGGCTGATCATATAGGGCTTTTCGGTTTTGCGGGCTACGACATAGGGCTTTCCAGTGAGGCGTGAGAGCGCATGGGCCAGCGGCACCGCCTTGACCTCTGGCGTGACCAGCGCATCAATATCGGCGGGCATTCGATGGGCCAGTGCTGCCGCTGCCTCTTCTACCACCTCGGTATCGCCCAGCATGTTGAACAAGGCCACCGAGACATCAGGGCCAACCTGAACCACCGGTAGCTCACGACGAACACCTGCAATATCCACAGGATACGTTTTCACGCCCCTAGTTTATAGGGTTCCAAGAACCTCGGACAGGGGAATACACCTGGTTCCATGGGAAGGTTACAACCTGGGCAGCGGTTCAGACCAGCCTCAGGTCAGGCCCGTATACTCTGGGATATGGTGCCCGCGCACATCGAAGGTATGGGAGTAGACCCTGGAAACGGAAACTTGATCGTGATGCTCAAGGCCGAAAATAACCTGTTCCTACCGGTAGTAATTGGGGCCTTGGAAACGCAAAATATCATGATTCACCTCTCCGGTGAGAAACCGCCCAGACCACTGGGGCCCGATTTGTTCTTCAACACCCTGGATTTACTGGGGGTTAAGGTGTTGCGCCTAGAGATTATTGAACTCAAGGATGGCACTTTTTATGGACGGCTGGTATTGGAACAGCGCGGGCTGGAATATGACATAGACTGCCGCCCTTCCGACGGTATGGCCCTGGCGATTCGGGCCCAATCACCTATTCTGATCGCAGAGCAGGTACTGAACGCCGCGGGTATCAACGAATCGCAAATCAACCGGCAGGGCGAGAACCCACAGGCCTAGCCGCAAGCCACAAGCTTCAGGCCAAAGGCCAGGGGAGTAGGCTTGTCACTGTATCCAGCTCGGCGTACATTGAGGTACTGCACTCTCCCTGCGGCTGGCCCAATAGGTCTTTGGGGGTTTGACCAACACAGTATGGTGCAGCTTAAGGGCAAACAAGAGACCATCTTTATGCGCAAAGTCCCCTGGCTGCTGATCTTTTTTCTCCTGCCTGGTGCTTTTGCCCAACGGCTGGCGGTGATTGGGGATTGGGGCGCACAGAGCTCGCACCGCTCGTTCATCGCTGGGGCAATGAACGAGCAGCACCGGCAAAAGCCTTTCGACGCCCTGCTGACAGTGGGTGATAATTTCTACCCTGCGGGTGAGCCCATCCTGCGCTATGTGGGGGATTTGCCCCAGGTTCGCATCTATCCAGCCTTTGGCAACCACGACGTGCCTGCCTTGGCAAAGCAGCTCGAGTTGTTCAGGGTTGAACAACCCTTCTACAGCGTCAAACTAGAAAACGTCGAAGTGTTTGTGGTTTACTCGGAAAACTTTAGCCAGGCCCAGCGTCGCTGGTTGGAAGCAGCTCTGCAGGCCTCCAAGGCCTCCTGGAAAATCGTGACCCTACACCGCCCACTCTATTCCTCAGGTTTTCATGGTGGGGCCCGAAGCCTGCGGCAGTCCATCGAACCCCTGCTAACCCTGTACCGCGTACCGCTGGTGCTGGCAGGACACGACCACAACTATGAGCGGCTCGAGGCCAAGGGCATCGTCCACATTGTTACGGGCGGCGGTGGTGCCTGGCTACGCAACTTTCGAGCCGTGCAGCCTCAGAGCAAAGTCCGGCTGGTCAGCCCCAACTACCTGACCCTGGAAGCCACCGCAGAGCGCCTGCTGGTGACGGCCTACAACGAGAAGAATGAGGTGATAGACCGCGTGGAGTTGAAGAAGTAGAAAGAGCAAACGGCCAGCCGCTTTTTTTACGCATCCGAGCGCACGTGCACGTGGACGTGAAAAACCTCCTGCCCGCCTTTTTCCCCCACATGGATGCGGATAAAGTAGCCCTCGAGGGCCATTTCCTTGGCAATTTTGTTGGCGGTGAGCATCAGCTTGCCCAGCTTGAGCGCCCCCTCTTCGGTTTGGGGATAGTCGGCCAGGGTGGGGATATATTCCTTGGGACAGACCAGAATATGTACCTTTGAACGCGGGTGGATATCCTTAAACGCAATAAATTCATCGTCCTCGTAAACAATACTGGCGGGCAACTCACGGCGGATGATTTTGCCAAAAATGGTGGGGTTCTCCATGAGGCATAATCTACCGCATGGGCCCAGGTGAATTCGTAGCTCAGGTGAAGGAAATCTTGCAGAGCCACCAAAATCCCACACAGGCAGCCTCAATGGTCAGGTACATGAAGAACCTCTTCCCCTTCCTGGGCTTGAAGCGGCCTGAGTGCAACCTTTTGACTAGACCGCTATTGGCCCAGGTAAAAGGAAGCGATGAAGTTTGGCTGCTCGAGGCCACCCTGGGTCTATGGGTTTTGCCCGAGCGGGAGTTTCAGTATGTGGCCATAGACTTACTCTGGATGGGCCGCAAGGCCCTCACACCCGCCACACTGCCCTTCGCCGAGCGGCTGATGATGGAAAAATCTTGGTGGGACAGCATAGACGCTCTGACCGGCCAGGTGGTAGGGCCGCTGGTGTGGCGCTTCCCCGAGCTCAAAAAAGAGATGGACAGGTTCTCACGGCACCCAAACTTCTGGCTGCGGCGCTGCGCAATCATCCACCAGCTTGCCTACAAAGACAAGACCGACCCGGAGCGGCTGTTTCGCTACTGCCTCGACAATGCTGCCGACCAGGAGTTTTTCATCCGCAAAGCCATCGGCTGGGCGCTCCGACAGTACGCCCACACTGACCCCCAGGCTGTGTATAACTTTGTGGATAACCACCACGACCGCCTCTCCCCTCTCAGCATCGGCGAGGCCCTCAAGCACCGTCAATAACCGATGACATTACAGAAATTTCCACCGGTCTTGTCTAGGCTGGAACCATGCCAAGACTGAGCTTGAATATCGGGATCGCCATGATCGCGCTGGGCCTACTGAGCTACGCGCTCTCCGGCGCTGCCAGCACAACTGCACTCATCCCGACCTTTCTGGGAATCGTCATCGCGGCTTTGGGATGGGTTGGACTCACCAACGCAAAAACCAGTCGTCACGCCATGCACGGGGTCATGCTCCTGGCCCTGCTGGCGGTGCTGGGCAGTTTGCGGGTCTTTGGAATGTTGGGGAACGGGTTTAGCATCGCGGTGGCCTCACAACTGCTGATGCTGGTACTGGGCTTGGCCCTTCTGATTCCTGGCATCCAGTCCTTTGTCAAGGCCCGCCAGAAAGGAGGGGCCTGATGGGTAGCAGCCTCCCGGCCAGAGCCCTTTGGACAGGGGTTTTTCTGATCCTGGTTTCTACCCTAGCCGTCATGAGTTCCAGCCTCACCCCCACCGCCTTGATTCCAGGAGTGCTGGGCCTGGTGATTGCCTTGCTGGGCATCTGGGCCGACAAGACCCCCACCCAAAAACCCCTCGCCATGAACATCGCGCTGGGTCTGGCCGTGCTGGGCATTCTGGGTTCGCTGCGCGGCATCCCCGACTTCATCACCATCCTGGGGGGCGGCACGGTAGAGCGCCCGATAGCCACCATGGCCCAGTTTGCCACGGTATTCATCTGTCTGGGCTTCAGCATTCGTTGGTTGGTGGAGAAGCGCCGCAAGGCTTAGGCTTTATATCAAGGGCAGCAACAAGCGGGCTGGTTCTTCCTTGATGGCCTCGAGCTGGCCCTGCAGGGTATAGCCGTCAATGGCCCCAACGCGCACCCAGGCGGTCTGCCCGATGCGGGCCGGCCCGGCGAACTCGACCTCGTAGTAGTCCGGGGTATGGCCGTAGACTTTGCCCTGGCGGAAGCTCTCCACCAGCACCTCGACCTTGCTCCCAAGTTTGGGCTGTACCCGCGCCTCGGCCAAGCGGGCCGCTAGAGCTTGGAGTTCTTTGTTACGGCGCTTGCGGACTTCGATGGGCACCTGCGGCATGGAGGCGGCGCGGGTCTTGGGGCGCGGGGTATAGGTAAAGGCGTGGATGCGGCTGGGACGCATCTCCTCGAGGAAGGCCAGGGTTTCCTGGTGTTCTTCTTCGGTCTCGGTGGGTAGACCCGCGATCACGTCGGTAGTGAGGGCGAACTCGGGCACCCACTCGCAGGCTTTCTGCACCAGGTAGCGGTAGTAGTCTTTGTCGTAGCGGCGGCCCATCAGCGCCAGTAGCCGGGCTGAGCCGGTTTGCAGGCTCAGGTGCAGATGAGGGCGCACCTGGGGAGCAAAGCGCCGCATCACCTGAAGCAAATCTGGGTTGGTGTCTTCGGGTTCGATGGAGGACAAACGCACCCTGGCCCCCAGTAGGGCCAGTTGCTCGACCAGCCCAGCAATACCACCGGGATGGCCTTGGTAGGAACCCAGACGCACCCCCGTCAGTACGATTTCCTGTACACCGGCTTCCAACAAGGCTTCGGCTTCCGAAAGCGCATCACGGTGTTCACGGTGGCGTTCGCGTCCGCGCAAGCGGGGGATGATGCAGTAGGCACAACCCGCATTGCAACCATCCTGTACCTTCACGAAGGCCCGGATGTAGTTGTTGAGCAGGCCCCGCTCGCCCGCACCCCAGAACTCGTTGGGGGGGGTGGTGATGGGGTCAGGGGGTAAACCAAAACGGCTCAGGATCACGCTCGGCAGCTCGGCCTTGCGGTGATTGGGCACCACCGCGTCGGCACCTAGCTCGGCCAGTTGGTCGGGGGCCAGCTCGGCATAGCAGCCCGTCACCACGATGAAGGCCGCAGGGTTGGCCCGGCGGGCACGGCGTACTTCTTTGCGGGCGTCGGACTCAGCGGAGGTCGTGACGGCGCAGGTGTTGATGACCACCAGATCAGCCCCTGCTTCGGGGGCCACCACCACGGGCTCCAAAGGCTTCAAGAGTCCCACCAGGGCATCCGATTCGACCTGGTTGACCTTGCACCCCAGGGTTTTGACCGCCAGTCGCACACCTTCCACCAGGGGCATTGTGGGACAAGGCCCGACTCTGGTCAAGTGTCGGTCAAGACCAAGTGCTCCACATCCTCTTCGTAGTCGTCCGGTTCTACTTCGATCACCCCATCACCATCTACTTTGACGATGGTGGCCTCGAGATCGCCCTCGGCAAACTCGCCGGTCTTGGTGCTGCTGGTAATGCGGCCCAGTTGCTGCTCAATCAGTTCGATTAGCTCGGGTGTGGCCTCGCGCGCCCACACGGGCAGTTGTAAAAGTTCCTGGATATTGACCCGGTAAACGGCATCGAGGTGGTAGATCGTCTCCAGCACCTCCTCTGCCGAGGCCAAATCCCGGCCTACCGTATTGCGAAAGGGCAATCCCGAACGCATTTTATCGGCATCTACGGTGCTGGTGAGGTAGAGGTCGAAACCCACGTCATGACGGTGAATCCAGAGCTTCAAAAACTCCGACTGCGTCGTCATTTTACCCACCAGTAACTCCTGGGTTTGCAAAGAGTGGATGGCTTCGACGAGCGGTCTCATATCTTCAACTGTAGGGGATATGGTGCTTGCTGAGCGGTAATTTCCTACCCATAAACAGCCCGCCGCGTTACGCAGGACTTGCACCCCGCTTCGTAGCGAAGAAAGCAGCTCCGTCCCAACAAGGATTGTCCTCCCACACAAGCGGCATCTTTTGTGAAAAGCACGATAGGATATCGGGATGATGACCCTCGAGCACATCCAGGCCGCGGCCCAGCGCATTGCCCCCTACATCCACCGCACTCCGGTATTCACCAGCCAGGGGCTGGATAAGCTTTTGGGCTACCAGCTTTTCTTCAAGGCCGAGCATCTACAAAAAACCGGCAGTTTCAAGGCCAGGGGCGCGCTCAATGCAGCTCTCCAGTTGCAAAACCCCAAAGGTATCATTGCGGTTTCCTCGGGCAACCACGCCCAGGGAGCCGCTTATGCAGCCCAAGTGATTGGGGTTCCCGCGCTGGTGGTGATGCCCGAGGATGCCTCCCCCACCAAAAAAGCTGCCACAAGAGCCTACGGCGCCGAGGTCTACGACCAGGGGGTAACGGTAGAAAACCGTGAGCAGGTGGTGCGAAAACTGGCCGAAGAAATGGATTACGCGCTCATCCATCCTTTCGACGACTTTCGAGTGATGGCGGGTCAGGGAACCCAGGCGCTGGAACTTTTGCAGCAGGTGCCCGATCTAGATGCAGTCCTGGTTTCGGTAGGTGGAGGCGGGCTGATCTCGGGCATCGCCACCGTGATCAAGACCCTGCGGCCTGAGTGTGAAGTGATTGGGGTAGAACCCGAAACGGCCAACGATGCGCAACAGAGCCTCCAGGTGGGGGTTCGCATCAAGCTGATGCAAGCCCCCAGAACCGTGGCCGATGGGGTGCGCACGATGGTGATTGGCGAGAGGACTTTTCCGGTAATGCAGCATCATGTAGACCGCATCGTAACGGTGCCGGACGAGATTACCCTGCAAGCCCAGCGTCTGATGATGGAACGGCTCAAACAGGTAGTGGAACCCACCGCCGGGTTGGCCCTGGGGCCAGCCCTGATGAACTACGACCTGCCTCAGCGGGTAGCGGTCATTGTGTGTGGTGGGAACTGGATGCCATAAACAAGTCAAGGGGCAAGCGCCCAAAGACGGGCGCTCGACCTTCAATGCTCGGCACTCGGCCTACGGCCAGAGGACGTTTATCACCGAGGCTTGGGCGTAGGGTGGAAGCATGGATACCACCCAGTTGCGTGTGCCAAGTGACCTCGAGATCGCCCGACAATCCAAACCCAAACCCATCGGGGAAGTGGCTGCCAGCCTGAACATTCCGCCCCCGGCGCTTTTTCATTATGGCCCCTACATGGCCAAGGTAACTGGGGTTCCACCCCAGCCCAGGGGAAAACTGATTCTGGTATCGGCCATGACCCCCACCCCCGCTGGCGAGGGCAAGACCACCGTAGCGATTGGCCTGGCCCAGGCCCTGGGAAAGCTGGGGGAAAAAGTGGCGGTGGCCATTCGAGAACCCTCGCTGGGGCCAGTCTTTGGCATCAAGGGAGGGGCTGCCGGAGGGGGCTATGCCCAGGTGCTGCCCATGGAGGAAATCAACCTGCACTTTACCGGCGACTTCCACGCCATCACCAGCGCGGTGAACCTGCTTTCGGCGATAGTGGATAACCATCTGCACCAGGGCAACCCGCTGGGGTTGGATGCCCGTCGCATCGAGGTCAAGCGAGCGCTGGATATGAATGACCGGGCCTTACGGCAGGTGATCGTGGGACTGGGAGGCCCCAGTCAGGGCATACCCCGCGAAGCCAGCTTCGAGATTACCGTAGCCAGTGAGGTGATGGCCATCATGAGCCTGGCCTCCGATCTGGGCGACCTGCAAGAACGCCTGGGACGTATCCGCATCGGCTACAACCAGACTGGGCAACCAGTATTCGCCCGTGACCTCGGTGCCGACGGAGCCATGACGGTGCTACTCAAGCAGGCTTTCTATCCCAACCTGGTACAGACCCTCGAGCACCAACCGGCCTTCGTGCACATGGGGCCTTTTGGCAACATCGCCCACGGCACCAACTCGGTGGTGGCTACCCGCATGGCCCTGGGCTATGCCGACTATGTGGTGACCGAGGCTGGATTTGGCTCCGATCTGGGCGCAGAAAAATACTTCAATGTGGTCTGCCGCAAAGCGGGGTTTGTGCCCCAAGCGGTGGTACTGGTAGCTACCATGCGGGCCCTGCGCTTCCACGGCGGGCAAGATGAATACGCTTGGCCCAATCCCGAAGCCGTACGCAAGGGACTGCCCAATCTGGCCAAGCACATCGAGAATGTACGGCTTTTTGGTTACGAACCGGTGCTGGCTTTCAATCGCTTCCCGACCGATTCTCTCGAGGAACTCGGTCTGCTGCGAGCGTTTGCCACCGAGCAAGGCGTGCGGGTTTCCTTTACCGAGATTCACGCCAAGGGGGGGGCGGGGGGGGTGGAGCTTGCCCAGATGGTATTGGAGGTCTTGCAAAACCCCGGCCATTTGAAGTTTACTTACGAGCTCGAGCAACCACTGGAAAGCAAGATCACCACCATTGCCCAGCAGGTCTACGGGGCGGCTAAAGTCGAATATACCCAGGAAGCCCGCAAAGCCCTCAAGCGGCTGGAAAAAGAGGGCTGGGGCGGGCTACCGGTCATCATCGCCAAAACCGCCAACTCCCTCTCCGACAACACCAAGCTGCGGGGCTGCCCCAAAGATTTCACCGTGACCGTGACCGACCTGCGGCCCAAGTGTGGGGCCGGCTTTGTGGTGGCCTACATGGGCGAGATCATGACCATGCCGGGACTGCCCAAAGAACCGGCGGCACTCAAGATTGGGCTGGACGAAGAGGGGCGGATCACCGGCCTGTTCTAAAGAGGAGACAGGAAAACATTCGGGGTTTTCAAAAGAAAATTCCCCGGCTCGACCCGCCTAGCGAAGCAACCTTTCCAGAATGCCCCGCACCACCTGTCCGGTCTGGGCCATCAGCACGGGGTCGGCGATGGTGTCGGTGGGGCGGTGGTAGTTGGGGTCGAGACCCCGAAAGAAGAAGAGTACCGGCACCCCGGCCTGGGCAAAGGGTACATGGTCGCTACCACCTCCTGGAGCGCTGCCACAGGCTACCTGGAGGGCGTTGCAATCCGCCAGTGCCCGCAATTCACCGCTCCCACCGATGCCCAAAGCACCGTTGACATTTACGCCCACCATGTCCAGGTTGAGCATGCCCTTCAGACCCCGCACAATTTCGGGGTTCTGTTCGACAAACCTGCGCGAGCCCCACAGCCCATCCTCTTCACCGTCGAAAAACATGAACCAGATCTGCTGCGAGAGTGGGTTGTCGGCAAGTTGGCGGGCCAGCTCCAGGACGGTCACGGTGCCCGAAGCATTGTCGTTGGCCCCAGGGCTACCCGGAACCGAGTCGTAGTGCCCACCCACAATCGCCAGGGGGTTGGTATTGCCCCGTTTGGCAATCACGTTGCGCCCCTGTACTTCCTCGGTCACGATGCGCACATCCAGCACAGCGCGGGTTCCCGCCTGGTTGAACAGCGCATCGCCATCGCTCTGCGAAAGGGTCACACCCGGAATGGGGCTGCTGCCGCCAAAGGTGAAGCGGGTACTGCTGGGTTCTTCGGTCACGAGGATAATTCCCAAAGCACCGCGCCCTGCTGCCAACTGGGCTTTCTCGAGGCCCGGAATCCCACCCCGGCGCACCACCGCGATGGCGCCTTGCAGGTTCAGGTTGGCAAAGTCGGCAGCGAGCCCAGTCCCCGGCACCACTGCCAACGGCCCTTCTACCCGTCGGCCAGGGCTACCGGCTATGCTGCTAATCGGAAAGGTAGCCGTCCCCACCAGGAGGCTCGAGCCCTGGTCGCGGGTGCGGCTGTAGGTGAAGGGCTGGAAATCCACCGTGTAGCCCACCTTGCGCAGTTCCGCTGCCAGGTATTCTCCAGCGGCTGTGGTCGCGGGCAGACCCGCTACCCGTGGCCCCTGCGACTGCAGGGCTTGCAGGTCGGCCTGCATGCGCTCGGTGGAGAAAGCACCGGCCCATGCCAGCAGTAAAAAAGCCAACGACAGTAAGGCTTTTAGGGAAAGCCTGGAAGCTGTGAATGGACGCATGTCCAAAGCTTGCCATCTGGCGCATGAGTTGAATTGGATTCAGACTGAGAAATATGACCCCTTCAACCCTCGCCCAACCCCATTTCCGTGTGTCGAGATGGTGCGAAGGGGGTTTGACCCGCAAACGATACCAGTCTCTACGCACAGCACATCGCCGAGCCCCTGTGTTTGACCGAGCCCGAAAGATCAGGGGTTGTGGGCATTCCACAGCTTGCGGGTGGTGATAATCTGGCCCGCATGGTGCTGGGCGTGGCCCGCAATGTGGTCGAGCACGTACACCGCTTTGGCCGGATAGGGGCCTACCTGAACAGCGCGCATGAGGTCTTCGGATTGCAGCGCCCGCAAACCTGCCCGAACCCGCTCGAGGTTCTGGGCAAACTCGGCCAACACCTCCTCTGGGGGCCGCCCGCTTAGGGCCATCTCTTCGGGAGGCCGAACCCGTAGAGCCTCGGGTATCTCCTGGCCGGTACCGCGCAACAGCAAGCGGTAGGATGACCCGCCAATATGGCGCACCAGCCCCCCGATGGGGTTGGCCTGGGGTGCAGGCACCCACCAGAAGCCCTCTGGCGTGAGGCCTGCGGCCCACTTCTGGACGGTCTCCTCTACTTCCTCCAAGTTTCGCAGCCAGACCGATACCAGCCAGTGGACGCCTTCAATTTCACCGCGCAAAAAAGGGGCAACCTGTGGAGGTGTTTGCATGCCCCCAATTCTAAGCCTTCTCGTAGAATCCCTCTATGCAACCCCTTGCCCCCAACCAGCGGGATGTTTTTCTGGACACTGTGCGGGGGCTGGCCTTGCTGGGCATTCTGGCGGTCAACCTGGAACACTTCGCCGGTGTCGGAATGTACACCACCCTATATGGAGCATCGGAGAGCTATACCCTGGGCCGCGAAATTCTGGCCTTTTTCTTTAGCGGCAAGTTCTATACCATCTTCTCCATCCTGTTTGGGCTGGGGCTGGCCCTGCAATACCAGCGTTTTGTGTCGGCAGGCCTGGATGCAACCGCAATGCTGCGCCGCCGCTTGTGGTGGCTGCTGGGGTTGGGTGCGTTGCACGGCATCTTCCTTTTCGACGGCGACATCCTGGGCACCTATGCCATCCTGGGTCTCTTTGTCCTGCGCTATCTGGGCCAGGAACACCGGCTTTTAGACATCGCTAAGTTCTTGCTGGCAGGGTATGTCCTGCTGTGGTGGTTCACCACCTCCTTGCGCAACCAGATACCCGTTCCGGGCAGCACCGAGGTATTCATAAATGGGGGCTTTTGGGAGGTAAGTGGGGCACGGCTCGAGACCTGGCTCTACAACACCCCCCTGGCCTCGCTGGTATTTGGAGCAGAAATTGTGGGTTTGTTTTTGTTGGGCATGTACCTGGCCCCGCGCTGGCAGGCCATCGGCCCAACCACCCTCTGGCGGGTGGTGGCGGTGGGGCTACTGGTTGGAATTCCTGTCAATTTGTACAACGCCCAGCACCCCGACCTTCAGCCCTTACGCGGGCTGGGCGGGCTCTCCTTTGCGCTGGTCTACCTGGCCTTGTTTCGCTTATTCTGGCCCAGACTGTACCTGCTGCACAATCTGCATTACGCAGGCCGGATGCCCCTCACCAACTACCTGCTGCAATCGGTAGCAATGAGCCTGTTGTTCTACAGCTACGGGCTGGGGCTGTACGGGCAGGTGAATCCAGCCTGGTTCCCACCTATGGCGGTGGGCTTCGTGGTGCTACAGGTTTACCTGAGTCGGGGGTGGCTACAGCGCTTCCGGCAAGGGCCCATGGAATGGCTGTGGCGAAGGTTTACCTACGCGGGAGTGGAAAAGAGCCCTGGGTGAAACCCCCCAAGACCACCCCAACCACTAATTTGGATATAATCCGCTAAACATGAAGGTTTCTCTCTTTGTCACTTGCGTCGCCGACCAGTTCTTTGCCGATGCTGGCGTGGCTACGGTCAAGCTATTACGCAGCCTGGGTTGCACCGTGGATTTCCCCGCGGGCCAGACCTGTTGTGGTCAGCCCGCCTACAACGCGGGCTACTGGGCCGAGGCCCGCCCGGTGGCCGAACATACCCTGAGCGTATTCGAGCAGGCACAGTACGTGGTGCTGCCCTCTGGCTCTTGCACCACGATGGTACGGGCCTTCTACCCCGAACTCTACCGCGATAATCCCAAGATGTTTGCCAGGGCCGAGGCCTTGAGCCACAAAACCTACGAGTTGGCCGAGTTCATCGTCAAGGTGCTGGGGGTCACCCGCCTGGGGCAAGGCTTGGCGGGAAAACGCATCGCCTACCACCACGGCTGCCACGTCCTGCGCGAGCTGGGTATCAAACAAGAACCCCTGATGCTTTTGCATGGCGCCGGGGCCGAAATCGTGGACTGGGCCGCCGCCGAGGAATGCTGCGGCTTTGGCGGGTTGTTTTCGGTCAAGTTGCCCGAGGTGGCCCTGAGCATGGCCGATCGCAAACTCTCCACCCTGCCCCCCGCCAGCCAAATTGATTTTCTCACCAGCGCCGATGGTGGCTGCATGCTCCACCTTGGTGGACGGGTCAAAAACCGCAAGTTGAACCTGCCCATCAAGCCTCTAGCCTCGGTGCTTTGGGAGGCAACACAATGAAGGTCACCTCCAACCAATACCCCCAGGAATCCGCTCGAGTTTTGCGCGAAGAACCCCACGTGCGCGAATCGGTAACTGGAGCCACGCTCAACTTTGACGGCAAGCGACGGCAGGCCTACGCCGAGGTGGATTCCGAAGCCTGGCGGCACTGGGCCGAAGGTGTCAAGAACCATGTCCTGATGCACTTAGACCAATACCTGGTGCAAGCGGAAACCAGCCTACAGCGCAATGGAGTGCAGGTGCACTGGGCTGAAGACGGCGATGAGGCACGACGCACCGTGGCCGAAATTGCCAGGGTGGGCAGGGTTAAAAAAGTGGTCAAGGCCAAGACCATGGTCTCGGAGGAGTTGGGCATTAACCCCATGTTGGAAGGGATGGGCATCGAGGCCCTCGAGACCGACCTGGGCGAGTACATCATCCAATTGCTGAACCAGCCGCCTTCGCACATTGTGGGGCCGGCCATCCACCTTAATTTAGAGCAGATTCGTAAACTCTTCCACCAGCGCTTCCAGACCCCTCCAGAGGCCAGCCCCGATCATCTGGCCGCGGTAGCCCGCAAGCTGCTGCGGGAAGGCTTTCTAAAGGCCGATATGGGCATCTCGGGGGGGAACTTTGTGGTAGCCGAGACCGGCACCCTGGCCCTGATCGAAAATGAGGGCAATATCCGGCTCTCTACCTCGGCCCCGCGCATCCACGTGGCGCTGGTGGGGATCGAGAAGCTCCTACCCCGCTTTTCCGACCTCTCGGTCTTCTTATCGCTCACCGCCCGCGCCGCCACCGGCCAGCGGCTGGGCACCTTTGTCTCGCTCATCCAGGGGCCGCGCCGAGCGGATGAGCCGGACGGCCCCGAAGAGGTGCACGTGGTCTTTGTGGACAATGGCCGCAGCAGCGTGCTGGCCGACCACGAAGCCTGGGAAACCCTGCGCTGCGTGCGCTGTGCCGCCTGCCTGAACACCTGCCCGGTCTACCGCCAGACCGGCGGACACGCCTACGGCTACGTCTACAGCGGCCCCATTGGAGCCATTTTGTCGCCGGGGCTGTTGGGACTGGAAGAAACCAAACCACTGCCTTATGCTTCCTCGCTATGTGGAGCCTGCTTTCAGGCCTGCCCGGTGCGCATCCCCATCCCCAAGCTACTGCTCACCTGGCGCCACCGAGCGGTGGAGGAAGGGCTGACCCCGAGGCTCGAGGCCGCCGCCATCAAAGGCTACGCCCTGGCCATGACCCAGCCCTGGGCCTATAGTCTGGCCTCGAAGGCGGTTCGGATGCTGCCCGAAAAAGCCCTGGACAACACTATTGTGCCGGTGCTCAAAGCCTGGATCGAGGGCCGGGCCGGGCTCAAACCCAGCCCGAAAAGTTTTCAGCAGATGTGGGAGGCCGGCGAGGTTGGATGACTATCTTTGTGAAGCCGGTATGACCCGAAATCTTCGGTGATCGCCCATCTTCTTCCATACAGCAAAAAACCTCCCCCACCGGGGGAGGCAACGTGTGGTTTTGGCCCTACCGGCGGTAGAGTTGTCGCAGACTGGGTAGCAGAGAAATCCCCTCCAGGCCGGGTAATTTCAGGTTTTGCGTACCTTGCACCACCGAAAGGGGCACATTGATGTTGTTGGCGGTGGGGCGCACCAGGAGCAAATCGCCATCGGCATTGGTATAGCCTCCAATGTAGTCGCCTGGCGTGATATCTTCGTCGCCATCCAGATCCTTCCAGGCAATCACAATATAGTCACCACCCGCTAGGTTGCCAATCTGATAGGGTGCAGTCCGACCTGTCTGGCTGATACTCACAACCGCCGATTTATTGAGGTCAATGTCGTTGCCTGCGATATACAGGGCAAAGACCGCCGTACCCTGCACGGTTGGCGGGGGTGCAGCCGTGCCCACCGTCAGGGCAAGCCCCACCGAGCGGTTAATGCCGCCGCCACTGCCATTGATGGTGAGGTTATAGGTTCCTGGGGTCGGGCTACTGCCCACCTGGAGACGCAGGGTGCTGGTGTTGCCGGTGACACTGCTGGGGGTAAATTGCCCACTCACCCCGCTAGGGGCTCCGCTAAGGGTCAGGCTGACGGCATTGGTAAAACCCGCAATGCGTGCGATGCTGACGCTTATATCCGCGCTGCTGCCTATGGTGGGGCTCAGGGTGGCCGAGGTGGGATTGAGCAAGAGGGTATAGCTCTGTGCCACACTGCCCGCTGCGCTGACGGCTGCTTGCGCATTCACCAGGCCCGCACCACAGTCGCTGCTGGCCAGGGTGGGGAAGCTGGGGGCGATCCGATCCGATGGGCGACCCGTGCAACTGGCCCCACTCAGAGACACGGCCGTGCTCTTGAGGATGTCCAGCGCCTCCGAATAGGTCAGGTCGGAGCGGCGCGCTTTCATCAGGGCCACCAAGCCCGCCACATGCGGACTGGCCATAGAGGTGCCCTGGTAGAAAACATAGTTGAATTGATTGGCCCCTGTTGCAGTATCGTCCTTGAGCGGGCTCAGCACCCCATCTACAAAGCCATCTGTGTTGCGGTCAATGGATATATCCCCACCCGGAGCCATGACGTCTATACGAGCGCCATAGTTGGAGTAGTAGGAGCGAAAACCCCGGGTTTCGGTGGCCCCCACGGTAATGACCCCACTACAACTGGCGGGGGTGAAACCGGAGGCATTTTCGGCGCTGTTGCCAGCAGCCACCACAATAATGGGGCGCTGGGACTGGCCTGCGGCCTGGTTGATGGTATCCTGCCAGGCCGGTGCACAAGTACCCCGGCCCCCCAGGCTCATATTGACCACTGCCGCCGGATTGGGGTTGGCGGGCACGCCCGAAACCGAGAGCCCCACTGCCCAGCGAAGGGCTGCGATGATATCGGCGTCGCTGCCCCCGCCCACGCCCAGGGCACGGATGTGCAGCAGGCGGGCCCCCCAACTGACCCCACCCACGCCCAGGTTGTTATTGGTAGCAGCCGCGACCGTTCCGGCTACGTGGGTGCCGTGATAGCCGCTCAGAGCATCGGGGGGTGCACTGGGCGCTACATTGCCGGTATCTTCGGGGTTGTTGTCCCGCCCGCTCCCATCGTTGGCAATCTGCGGGTTGGAGATAAAGTCAAATCCCAGGATGGGTTTGGGGATATCGGGGTGGGCTCCCACGATACCCGAATCTATGACCGCAACCACCACGGTAGGATCAACCCCATCTTCGATATCCCAGGCAGTGGGCAGGTTGATGGCCGGATAATGCCACTGAAGGTTATAAAAAGGATCGTTGGGGGTTTTGAAGGCCTGGCGGATGTAGTTGGGCTGGGCGTAGAGCACATCAGCCCGGCGGGACAGGGCCTGGACGACCTCGAGGGTCTGAGGTTTGCTGGCAACGCTCCGGAAGAGCGCCATACCCTGGGTATCTAGATTTTCTACCCGCTGTATCTCCACCCCTGCTACCTGGAGGCTGCCAACAGTTTGCAGGCTCACCCCAGGCCGAAACTTGACAATCACCTCTCCGGGCACAAAATCGGTTTCACTGGTTTGGGCAAAGGGCCTTTGCGATACCTTGATGGCCCCGGTCTGGCTACCACCCGAAGGAAAGCCCACCAGGCCCGAGATGCTGCCCGAGGCGGGGCCCCCATCCCCACAAGAGGCCAACACAGCCAACATAGCAACCAGCAGCATCCACACACCAGATATCTTCACCGGCCCACCTCCTGAGCAAAGCTCTATCCACAGTTATATTACACACTTGCCGTTATTCCTCCGTTACTTTGGGCCAGCCAGGTGGTTGCGGCAAAGGCAAAGTATGAGACACTGAACCAGTGGTACGCGCCAAGATTTGTGGGATTACTCGCCTGGAAGATGCGCTGCTGGCCGAGCAACTAGGGGCCTGGGCACTGGGGTTCATCCTGGCCCCTGGAACCAGACGCTACGTAGAACCCGAGCAAATTCGGCCCATCGCCAACACCGTGGGGCCTTTTATCATTCGGGTAGGGGTGTTTGTGGACACGCCCCCCCAGGTTGTCCTGGGGCAAATACAAACTGCCAAACTCCAGGTCGCCCAGCTTCATGGCAACGAACCCCCCGAATGGGCCGAGCACATCCGCCGGTTCTACCCGGTCATCAAGGCACTCAAGCTGAATGGCCCGGCCCAGCCCGTCTGGCTGGACTATCCTGCCGATGCGCTCCTGGTGGATGGGGTCAGCCCTGGGAGTGGACAAAGCTATCCATTGGACTGGATTGCACCCCTCCAGCAACACCCCCGGCTGATCATTGCCGGAGGCCTGACCCCCCATAATCTGCAACCTTCATTGAATTTGCAGCCCTATGCGGTGGATGTGAGCAGCGGCGTGGAGGCAGCACCCCGGCTCAAAGACCCCCTCAAGCTACGGGCGTTTTTGGATCAGGTGGCAGCCTTCAATGGAACCAGCCAGAAGCAGTAGACATAGCGGCGCTCGGCTTCTTCCAGCCGATATTCCACGCTTTCCACCCGAAACAAGCCGCGATCGTGCCAGTGGTTGGTCTGCTCACGTTGGTACACCCGCATGGGGGTCTGGGAAGCCAGGGCCTCGAGCAGAATCCGGTTGCCCCCCAAGGGCTGCTGGTGGCCCGAGAGCCCCTCGCCCGGATACAGAATCGAACCATCGGGCAAGAAGCGGTTGGGATAGCCAGACTCGCCCCGATCTACCAGGAGGCTGTGCTGGCCTATCCCCCGCAGGGTTTTGTGCTTGGCAAGCACCTCTTTCCAGGTCATCATGCTTGACACCCAATAGGCCAGCCGCTATTATCCTATGTGCCCGTTCGAACGACTCCGAACGCTGCGCTACAACCTGCTCCGGTGGTGTAGTTGGTTAACATACCCGCCTGTCACGTGGGAGATCGCGGGTTCAAGTCCCGTCCGGAGCGCCAAATCACGCGCTGTGCGTAGCCAAAACCTGTGCTGTGCGCGGCGCAATGCATGCCAAGGTAGCTCAGTCGGTAGAGCATGCGACTGAAAATCGCAGTGTCGGCGGTTCGATTCCGCCCCTTGGCACCAAGAGAAACTGCGCCGCAATGCGGATTAACATAGATAACCGGTAGAGAGTTTACGTCAACGGTTCAACCCAAACACCCTGGTCTGGGGCTTGAAAGCCACCCAGGCGAACCATAGGGTGTTGTCGTGGATCACTTCTTTGAGTTGGGTTCCCTTGAGTAGCCCCTCGAGCGCCACCCCCAACAAGTTCCAGCGGCTCCTGGTCTCCTTGTCCACAAAGCCTTTGCCATCCCATTCAAAAGTCAGAACCCGCTGCCCTACTCGACGCTCAAAGACCCCCACCGCCCCGATATCCCGGCCGCTGAGGATGCTGGCCGTGTCAAGGGCACTGCGGGTACCTGGTTGCCAAAATAGGGTTAGCGGCGTAGAGCCGATGTTATCGTTAATCACTCGAGCCTTGCTCAATACACTAAAGGGATACGCTACAGATTCGCGGGTCAACTGCACGGTGATGACCCGTTCCTTGGGGGGTAAACGCCCGTCTATCGGCCCCTGGAACAAGAAGGGGCGCTCGTCGGCGCGGTCGTAGCCAACATACGGGTTGCGCCCGTAGTTGCGGCTAAAGCCAGTTTCCCTCGAGAGCACCTGTATCCCCCCAGATTGGCGGAACTCGGCAAAGCTCAGAATTTGTGCAGGGTAACGCAACAGGGTAATACCCATGAGCGTGCCCACATGGCCCTCACCCAGGATTTGCGAGAATAGAGTGTTGGTAGCGGAGTCAAACATCAGCAGGTTGGACTGGTAAAGCATTCCCGAAGTCCCGAATGTCACCAACAACCCCCAGGGCGGGGCTGCCCGGCCTTCTTGGGCTTGATAGGCAGTGCGAAAGGCAGCATCCAGGGGTTGAATGTTGGCCCTGGGGTTAAGCTTTAGCACGGCCTGACGCTGTTCGTCGGTCAAAGGAATTCGGCGATCAAACGACAAAGCGCTGTTGCATAGTGGGCAGAAAGTGACCGCCACCGGAACCCCGGCAACCGTATCGTTGACAATCTCGTGCCAGGTCAGGATTTGTAGGGGGTAAGCTTTGGCTTCGCTGCCGAGCCGGAAACCCACCACGGGTTCCTCCGCACCCAGCCAGGTAGCCTGGCCAGGCGGAATGAATTTGGCAGCAGCACTCGCCGCAATGCTTCCCGTACGGTCGCCGGAAAATCCCAGCGCCGGGATGCCTTGCGGGGGCGGCCCACCACTGAGAATTTCACTCAGGGGGATGTTGGATTTGCTGACATCTACCTCGAGCAACTTGAGCCCAGCCTGGGCCAAAGCCTGGCTCACAACCACCGACAACAAGAGCGTCCATCTGAGCATACCTATAGCATGACCAATTTTTTACTCCACGGTGTCAAGCTATTGACGTTTGGCTTTGCCGGTTGGTGCAGGCGCAATGCCTACATCCAGAGCGGTTCCTACGCATACGCCGTATAGCGTTTTTTGCTAATACCATTTCTGTCTATGATTGACCCAAGATGCCATAAAAGAGACCCTCGAACGCGCCGGGTGGCGCGGCAAGTGAGTGACGCCATATGCGCCACTCACGCGCAGAGTTGGTATAAGAACCGAAATGGTGAAAAACGCGATAGAACCACCCCTATCTTTCACTTTCACTATGGAGGTACTTATTGCAAGCCAATGCTCCAGGCGTACTCCAAAATCTTGGTCGGAATGTCCACGCCCGTCGTCGAAACCGAGTTTTTGAACTCCATGGTGTGGTTGACCTCGTTCACCAGCAAGCCTTTTGGTGACTCGAAGAGGTCAATCGCCACCACCCCGCCGCCCACAGCTTTTGCAGCCCGCACGGCGATGTCGGCCAGCTCGGGGGTGACTTCGCACCTGGAGGCCTTGCCGCCTCTGGCCGTGTTGGTGATCCAGTGCTCCGAGCTGCGGTAAATCGCCCCGATACAGGTATCACCCACCACGAAAGCTCGAATATCCCGCCCCCCCTTGTCCACCAGTGCTTGCACATAGTAGAGCTGGTGCTGGTAGCCGCCCAGCACCTCCTTATGTTCCACCACCGTCTCGGCAGCGTCGCGGTCGCGGATGAGCGAGAGCAGGCGGCCCCAACTCCCCACCACCGGCTTCATCACGACCGGATAGCCCATCTGCTCGATCAGCTTCAGGGCCTCTTCGGACTCGGTGGCCAGGGCGGTTTCGGGCTGGGGCACCCCGGCGGCCTCGAGGGCGCAACTGGTAGCCCATTTGTCACCGCATACCTCGATGACCTCGGGCCGGTTCACCACTGGAATCCCCAGCGAGGTCAGGTAGCGCGAGACTGCCAGACCCTTGCTCTGGCTCACCAGCCGCTCGACGGCTGTAGTAACCCCTTCCAGTTCGGCGGGTCGCTGCCCTAGCCGCATGGGTATCTGCCTGGCATAGATCTTCTTGAAGGGAATGCCCAAGCCCTCGGCAGCCTTGAAGAGCATCTCCTCGTCGGGGCGGATACGGTCGTATAAAATTGCAAGCATAAGTGGCAGAGGGCGGAGGGCCGAGAGCGGGAAACCATTGTGGCTCTCTGCTCTCGGCGGCGCGAAGCGCCTACTCCCCCCAATCCTCCGCTTCCTCGGGGGCGGCTTGCAGCTTGAGGGGCTCGAGGCCCACTACCTCGAGCTCGGCTCCACAGGTATCACACACCACCAGTTCCCCCAACTCCGGGTTGCTCATCTCAATTGGGCTTCCACACTCGACACATTCGGCTGTCATCGTTTCTCCTTCAGTTTGGTTTCTTATTGCTAGACTGTTGGGTTGTAGCTGTCCGCTATCAACCATCCGCTATCCGCCTAGTTCCGGTAATCCACATCCTCTTCGTCCTCGTCCATATTCGACCAGTCTGGAGCAAAGCGATGCCCACACTCCGGGCATACCACCTCTTCCTCATCTCCACCTACCTCGAAGGTCAGGCCGCATTCGGGGCAGTCTACAAAAAGCCCTTCCTCGCCATCTTCGATGACCACCACTTCCAGGGGGTCGGTGGAGAGAATTTGCAGATACGAGCTACAGGACTCACATTCAAAGTAGTCGTCTTGGGTGAGTTCCTCGAGGTCTTCGGCAGGGACGTAGTTGGGTTCGCTGCACACCGGGCAGATCACTTCCAGGTCTTCCATAACAGCCCTCAACCCCTCCAGTTTACCCCCCGGCCCCTTCACCGGGAAACCGCCCGTATTTGCGGTAGTACTCCAGAATACTGCCTTCCTTCAGGGCTTCTAGCAAGAAGGCGGGCGGTGGCGCGAGCCTAAAAGTTTCGACACCGCGTCTAAGAACCCCCTGTTCGAATTCCAACTCCACCTCGTCGCCGTCCTGCAAAGCATCCACCACCTCGGGTGCTTCGAAGGGCATGATGCCCAGATTGACCAGGTTGCGATAGAAGATGCGAGCGTAGCTCTTGGCGATGATGGCCTTCAGGCCCAGCTTGCGCAGCGCCTCCGGGGCATACTCACGGCTGCTGCCCAGGCCGGTATTTTTGCCCGCGACTAGAATATCACCTGGTTTGAAGTTCGGTGCGAAATCGGGGCGAAAGTGAGCAAAGGCGTAGGTGTGGAACTTGTCCTCCCCCACCATAAAGGGCGCGTACTTGCCCGGCAAGATGTCGTCGGTGTTGATGGAATCGCCAAATTTCCAGACTCGAGCCATTATTTCCACTTCCTTTGCTCCCAGTAATCGGGGTGGTCTACCGCGAACACGTCGGGCGGGATACGCCCAAGCTGCCGGGCGAACAGGTAGAGCTGCCCCCGGTGGTGCACCTCGTCCTGGTAGGCGTGCTGCAAAAGCAGCCAGCCGCGCATCCCCTCGTGCCAGGGGTTGTCGGTGGCGAAGTCTTGCAGCGGGGATTCTGGACTTTCCTCGGCCCAGGTTCGCATTCGCTCCTGGGCCCCCTCGAGCCAGTGGTGGAGCGTCCGGTGCTTGTAGATGGTCAGGTGCTTGTGCAAGTCCCAGTCGGCATCGGGGCTCTCCTCGAGGGTTCCTCTGGGCTCCCACTGGCCCAGAAAAAGCCCCCTGGCTGCATAAAACTGATGCCCCCCAATGTGATGAAACATCTCCCCCACCGTGCGAGAACCGGGCCACAAAGCGCGCCGCAGGTCATCCTCGTTGAAACAACTCAGTAGCTTGAGCGTGACCAACCGCACCCCGTCCCAGTGGTCGAGGAAGCGCTGCAAGGTGCAGTAGGAGACGACTGAGTCCATGTCTTCAAACCTTTGACGGTTGTCCTTCGATCCTGGGCAATTCCTCCGGCGTGGTGATAAATCCCGCCACCGCCGTCGCCGCCGCAACCCTTGGCGAAGCCAGGTAAATCTCAGCGTCCGCTGCGCCCATCCGCCCCTTGAAGTTGCGGTTGGAGGTAGACACGCAGACCTCGCCCGGCGCCAGCACACCCTGGTGTCGCCCCATGCACGGTCCACAGCCGGGTGTGCCCAGCGTCGCGCCCGCTTGCAGCAGGGTGAGCAAGGTTCCGTCGGCGGTGGCCTCTTGCAGCACTTGCGACGAGGCGGGAATAACCAGCATCCGCACGCCGGTCGCCACTTTCCGCCCTTTCAAAATGGCTGCAACTTCGTGCAGATCGTCCAGCCGCCCGTTGGTGCAGGTGCCCACAAAGACCTGATCTACCCGCTTACCGCGCAGCGCCGAAACCTCCTCCACGTTGTCTACATAGAAAGGCACCGAGACGCGCGGGGTGAGCGTCGCCAAATCAATCTCGACCTGTTTTACATACACTGCGCCCTCGTCGGGGTAGAGCCACTCGGGCACCTCATACATATCCCGAATCTCGCCGCTGGGCACCACCAGTCCGCACTTGGCCCCCGCTTCTACGGTGAGGTTCGCCAGGGTCAGGCGCTGGCTGCGGGTCAGGTGCTCGGCCCCATTTAGCAGGTGCATCTCTATGCTCATGTAGGTAGCCCCGTCGGCAGTGAGCACGCGAATCATCTCGAGGGCCGCGTCCTTGGCGGTGGTGCCGGGCGCGAGCTGCCCCCGAAACGTCACCTTGACCGTTTCCGGCACCCGCAGCCAGGTGCGTCCCGAGGCCGCTGCCAGTGCGATGTCGGTAGCCCCCATGCCGGTGCCAAAACAGCCGATACCGCCGTAGGTGGTGGAGTGGCTATCCGAGCCCAGCACGATACCACCGGGAAACGCCAGGCGCTCCTCCACCAGCACCTGGTGACAAATTCCGCGCCCCACGTCGAACACCGGGCAGCCGTACTGGTTGCCCCACTCCCGAATTTCCTTCTGGGCCTTGGCGACCTCCACATTGGCGGCGGGGGCCACGTGGTCAATCACAATGGCGACCTTGTGGGGGAAGCGCGGGGTGGCTTGGAGTTGCTCGAGGCGCTTGAAAAAGCTCCCGGCGATGGAGTCCACTACCATCACCTGGTCTACTTCCACCACCACCAGCTCGCCCGCCCGCACCTCGCGCCCGGCCCGTTTAGAAAGGATTTTCTCGGCTAGAGTTAGGCCCATATCGTCACCCCTAATAGTTCTACTATGCCTCTGACCCAGGTGTTTATCGCAACGCCATTATCAACTTGAGCAAGTTGCAGTTTCCTGCATTGTCCTGGCCTCAATCCAGGTTCTCCAGACGCGCCGTGGGCACTTCTTCGGGCAGGGCATGGCGGGAAAGGCCGTGGGCCTGGGCCAGTTGTAGCAGCAATTCCTCGGGTTTTTTGCTACGACCAATCTCGGCGGTGCGACCCTTGAACTCCGCCGCAATGGCCTTGGCCTGCTCTTTGCTAATCACGAAGTTTTCCACTTCCTTCAGATAGTAGTAGATCAGGTTCCAGCCCGACAGCGGCCCCAGCAGCAGTTGGTTCTTGTCCACGCCGAAGTCGTGCAGGTTGTGGGCCTCGTACACTTTCTTCTCGCCCAGTACGGCCTTCTGGTGCACCCCGGCGGTGTGGGTGCGGTTGGTGAGCGAGACCGGCTCGGTATAGGGCACCAGCGTACCGAGGATAGAAGCCATCAGCACATTAAGGGGATAGCACTGGCTCAGGTTGTACCCTTGCACAATTTCGGGATAGCGCTTGGACAGGTTAAACAGCACACCCGTTACCGAGGGAATCCCCGAGCGCTCGGCCAGGCCCCAGATGGAAGCATCCACGTAGCTCACGCCTGCCCGTACCGCGGCAATCACATTGGCAAGGGCTAAGCCCCGGTCGTTGTGGAAGTGGCATTCCAGCCTGGCCCTGGGATAGCGCTGGCGTAACTGGGTCACAATAGCGGTCACGTCTTCGGGCTCGGCCAAGCCGACCGTGTCGGGCATACCGAAGGTGTTGATATAAGGATACACCGCGTCGTAGAGACAGAGCATGTCGTCTGGTACGGTACGGAAGGCATCCTCGGCACTGAAGCGAATGTAGAGATCGGGGTGGGCCTGGCGGGTAGCCCCAATCACCTCGCGGGCCAGCTCTACAGAGGCCTCGAGGCTTTTCTGGGCGTTGTGCTGCTGGGCCAGCGGCGAAACCCCCAGGTACAGGTTGAGCCCATTGCAACCCACCTCCAGCGCCTTCTGGATATCGGTGGGGTTACAGCGGCAATGGGCCAGGAACAGCAAGGGTTTATTGGTCAGGGTTTGGGCATGGGAGATCAGCTCCTGTACGTCCTGTTCTTCTGCCGCACCCACCACCGGCGAGAAGAACTCGAAGTGGGTCACGCCTAGCTCGATCAGGCCCGCCAGCAGCAGTTT
Source organism: Meiothermus sp. (assembly GCA_037440185.1). Taxonomy (GTDB): domain Bacteria; phylum Deinococcota; class Deinococci; order Deinococcales; family Thermaceae; genus Meiothermus. The sequence goes on from JBBIUP010000002.1 coordinate 24,153, forward strand.
CTTTTCCTCCAAGGTGAAGCGGTACTTCTCGGTGTCAAACAAGAGCGGCGACTGCTGCCCATCGCGGAAGGTGGTGTCCACGATTTCGATAGTGCGAGGCTGGGTCTGGGTATCCATAAAGGGTGTCCGTTAGGGTGTACATAAGCAAAAAACCAGCCCGCAAGCGGTGTGCGGGCCGGGTGTACGCAGATGCGCGGACTAGCTCAGACTAGCCCCCCGGCACCGGATTTTTTTGCACTTATGATCATCTCGAGCAATAAGCCTAATGGCGGTATACCAGGGTTGTCAAGATTGGCCGATTCTAAGAACTCCACTCGAGCCTTTCCCCCATAAACTCCACCGCTACTCCTGGCTTATACAAGGTTCGAGTACGGTATAACCGCCCCATGGGCTCCCGGTAAACCTCCAACACATCGCCCTCCAGATTTACCACCCAATATTCAGGGATGCCCGCCTCGGCGTAGACGGGTAGCTTTTCCTTGAGGTCAAACTCCAGCGTCGAATCGCTCACTTCGATCACCAGCAGAACATCCATTGCACTCGGCAGCCGATCACGGTACTGCTCCTCAGGCAGCTTGAGAAGGCAGAAATCGGGCTGTAGCTCCGACTCATCCGACAGCCGTAGCGAACCCTGAACCTGCACCATAGTTCGCCCGCCAAAATGCTCCGTTAGGCGGTGGGTTAGCTGCATGACCTTATAATTATGTCTGGGGCCAATCGGGCCCATCTGGTAAATTTCTCCTTCCAGCAATTCAAGGTGTTTGACATCAGCAAACAACCGCTCAAACTCTTGGGTGGAGAAGCGGTATCTGGTGGCCATGACTTCAGTGTAGCAACCTTTTGTCGTTTGGCCTTAGAGTTAGGCCATGACCCAACCCGAAATTGACTTGCTGCAACACCAGGATTCGTGGCGGCTGTGGCGCATTATGGCCGAAATTGTAGAGGGATTTGAAGTTCTGGGTGAGCTGGGGGTGCCACTGGTAACAGTGTTTGGCTCGGCCCGCTTTGGCTCGGATAACCCTTACTACGGTCAAACCATGTTGCTAGGGCAACGGCTGGCCGAGGCCGGGTATGGCGTGGTAACCGGGGGTGGGCCCGGGCTGATGGAGGCCGCCAACAAGGGGGCCTACAATGCAGGTGGCATCTCGGTAGGGCTGAATATCCAGTTACCCCACGAGCAAAGGGCCAACCCCTTCCAAACCCATAGCCTGAGTTTCCGCTACTTCTTTGCCCGCAAATTGATGCTGGTGCGCTATGCCAGAGCTTTCGTACTGATGCCCGGCGGCATTGGCACCCTGGATGAACTAGCCGAGGTGATGGTACTGGTGCAGACCGGCAAGGTACACCCTTTCCCAGTTTTCGCACTGGATCGAAACTATTGGAGCGGGCTGCTGGACTGGATGCATAACACCATGCTCCCCGTCGGGGCGATTGCCAAAAAAGACCTCGAGCTTATCAACCTGGTAGACACCCCCGAGGAAGTGCTGGAAGTCCTGACCAACGCCAACGGAAACGATACCTAGCAATATGAACCTGAGCCCATTTGGGTGCGTAGCGCAACCTGTAAAAATCAGGGGAAAATGGCAAGGTTTGGCTTGCCTTCTTCCTCACTTCTTGCCTTTGCTCTTGTCGCCAGTCTCTAAAGTGGAGATGCCTAAATCTGCACCGTGCGGTGCGAGTCGCCCGTCACGGTAAAGGCCGACCAGAAATAGGGATTGGGATATTCCTGCCGTAGCACCAGTTGGGCCTCGCGCATGGCGGTCGCAATCGACATCCCCGAACGCAGGTTGGTGTAGAAGTTGGTCATAAATTTGGCGGTAGCCTCGTCGCGCACCGGCCACAAGCTAGCGATCAGACAGGGGGCGCCGGCATAGAGAAAACCTCGTGCCAGACCCATTAATTCATCGCCACTGGCTTGCTTGGCCAGACCTGTTTCGCAGGCCGAGAGCACCACCAGCTCGGCCTCCAGGCGCAGATTGTAGAGGTCGCGGGCCGCCAGCCAGCCATCCGCCATCCGCAGCCCGGAAAACATGGGGTTGTCGGGGCGGAAGGCCCCGTGGGTAGCGATGTGCAAGACCTCGGCCTGGGGTGCAGCTTCAAAGAAGTTTTGCAGTGTGGCTGCTTCTCCCACAAACTTATGCGGGGTCTGGGCAATCTGGCTGATCTGCTCCACTTCCAGGATAGCCTGGGGAATGTTTTCGATGGGCACCCCAAAGGCCACCAGTGAGCCCTGGTCGTGGCGAATGCGTTTGCGGCACAGGGCATACACCGCAGCGCTGGGCGATAGGGAAAGCTCGGCACGGTCGAGCAGATACTGCTCACCATCGTACAGCGCCGCAAAGGGAACCGCGTGGAGCACCCCATGCGGGACAATGATGAGGGGTTGGCCGGAAAGTTTGAGCGGGAGGGGCTCGATGAGAAGCCGGTAGAGGGCTTGGAGCTGGTCGTCTACCGAGCGTTTGAGGGCTTCCTCACCATAAATCTTGAGCATTATGCCGCCTTGCGAAACCCGGTTGAGGAAGAACTCGAGCTGTTCTACGTGCTGCTGAACTTGCTCGAGGGTACCTAGCTCACGCACCACCTCGACATCTTCGCCCTCCACCACAAAGGCCAGCAGGCCCTGGCGGGTATGGAAGTACTCGAGCAGGATGGTACCGGGCTCGAGGGCTTGCCGCAAATCGTGTAGGCGGAACTCTTGAACCTTTTCGATCATGGCTGCTTCGGGCTGGAGGCGCTCGAGTTCGCGGATAAGCTGGGTGACCCGCTCCTCGAGGGCTACCATTTTTTCCCAATTGCTGCCACGGGTTCCGACAGCCGATTCAGCTTCCGCCGCTAGAAAGTGCTGATTAAGCTCTCGCCGGGCCTCGGCCAGCTCGCACTGCAGCCGCTCGACTTCGGGATCGGAGGCAACACGCGGGCTTTCACCCCCACGAGCCAGCAGATCTACCAGCGCCCGCGACTTGGCCCGTTCGGCGTATTCGAAGGCTTCGCGCAGGTGCTGGGCATCCAGGAGCAGGTCTACCAGATCACCGTAGACCTCGAGCTTGTCGCCCAGATAGGCCGACTTGAACTCGTCCACGCTCAGGCTGGCCCGCACCCCCTCGAGGCGCTCAATGGCTTGTTTGAAGTGCTGCTCGGCAGCCTGGGTACGGTTTTCCAACCAGGCCATCTGACCGCGCAAACGCTCGATACGGATGGTCAGGTCGGGAATGCCCAGCCCCCCCACCAGGGAGGCGGCTTCTTCCAGATAGCGCTTGGCAAGAGAGCGGTTGCCCAGATCCAACAAAGCTTCAGCCATCACGCTCAGACCCAGCGCTTTGGCAGAGGGCACCTCACTCAGGACTTCGATGGCCCGTCCGGCTACCAGCACGGCCTGCTCGAGGGCGGCTATCTGCCCCTGGCGGCCCGACTCCAAAAACAGCGAGGCCACCGAAACATCCACCAAAGCGGCCTGGATGACGTTTGCCAGCGACAACCAGCCCTCTCGAGCCCGTTCCAGGGTCTGGCGGGCCTCCTCGAGTTTGCCCTGTTTGGCCTGGGCGCTGCCCAGGGTAGTGAGGGCTTCGGCCTGCTCCATCTGCATGCCCCGCGCCGCAAAAACCTCTACCAGTTCCTGCGAGAGCTTGTGGGCTTCGGACAAAAGGTTGAGATCGAGGTGGATACGGGCTTCCTCAAGTTGGGCAAAGGCCGCGTTGGGGTTGCCATCGAGTTTGCCATACATGGCCCGCACCCGGCTCAAAAGGTCGAGGGCCTGGTTCAGACGGCCCTCCTTGCGGTAGAGCAGGGCCAGATTAACGCTGTTCCCGATGAAGTCCTCGGTCAGGTTGTGGGCGCGAAAAATATCGAGGGCAGTCTGGTAATGCAGCACAGCCTCGCGGTAGCGATCCTGGGCCTCGTAAATCAGGGCCAGGTTGCCGTGGGCCTTGCCCTGCCCCACCCGATCCCCCACCCTCGAGAGTTGCTCCAGGGCATACTGAATGGCGGTCTCGGCCTCGGGCATCCGGCCTGAGCGGTAATGGATGATACCGATATTCACGCTGACCAAAGCCGCATCCCGAAACAAACCCAATCCCATGAAGGCTTCGCGGGTTTCTTCCGCCAGGGCCAGGGCTCCGTTCATATCACCCACGATGGCCAGTGCCTGGATTTGCCGCATCCCAGCACGGGTCGCATCTTCGCCATGACCCAAGCTGTGCAGTCCTTTGCGGGCTTCTTCATAAACTGGAATGGCCTCGGCAAAACTGCCCCGTACCGTCAGGCCCAAGGCATGGGCCCACAAGGCCAATGGGCGGGCCTTGGCATCCTGCACATGGGCGGCAGCTTCTACCGCCCGCTCTCCTGCCAGCAAGGCCCTGGCGGTATCCACATCCTTTTGATGGTCTACTTCTACTTTAAGGATTTCGATTAAATCAATCGCTGGCGCAGCCTGCTGCAAACGCGCCTGTCGTTTGGCTGGATCAGGCTCGTCCATCAGATAATGGGCCAGGTCGGTGGCATTCATGGCTTCAACGGTTCAATCTTATACGGGAATTGACAGATAGATACAATTATGGAAATTATCCATGTGGGTTCAAGCGGCTGAATCATCGCTCAAAAAGCCCCGAATAGAATGCAAAGCTTCGACCACCACCGGGTCGTACCGTTGCCAGGCCTCTTTGGTAATATCTTGCAGGGCTTCTTCAACACTGCGAGCAGCACGACCTTGGGTGGGTTGCAGAGCCATGGTAAACCGCTGGGCAACTTGCAGCACCCGCGCAGCCCTGGGAATGGACTCACCCACCAAGCCCAGAGGGCGATTGCCGCCCTCCCAGTGGCTCTGCACAAACATCAACACCTGGGCGGCCTCGCGCAATAGCCGGTCGGAGAGCTGTATGGTTGGGCCCACCTCGAGTTCACCCAGGGCCAGTTGCAGCAGATAACAACTGGCTTGCAGCACTTGTTGTTCCTCTGGCCCCATTTTCAGCACCTGGCCCAGTCGGGTGGCAATGCGGAAGAGCGGGGTCTTTAGTCCGATGATCGGATCGGACAGTTCCAACGCCGGATCGAACAGCGGGGCACGGCCCTTGCGCAGGGCCTTGTCCTTGTACATCTGATCGTCGGCGATACGCCACAGGCTCTGGATCTCCGGCACCTCGGTAGGGTAGACAGCGTAGCCCAGACTGACCTTCAAATATGCACTGTCGGAGATGCGGATTTCCTCCAGCAGCGCACGGTAGCGCTCCGCCGTGCGGGATGGGTTGAGGGTGGGGGATCCCTCGATAATGAGCGCAAACTCGTCGCCGCCCAGGCGGTAGGCCCGGTCGCCAGCCCGGGCCCTGGAACGCAGCACCCCGCCCAACCGCACCAGCACGTGGTCGGCATGCACATGCCCGTAGGTGTCGTTGATGGCTTTGAATCCATCCAGGTCAAGCAACACCAACACCACCGTGCGGTCATTCACTCTATTGGTCAGCTTTTCCAGATCGCGCTCAAAGGCCCGGCGGTTGCCCAACCCGGTCAGGGGGTCGGTGTAGGCCGCCCAGGCCAACTCGCGCCGCAGGGTCCATTCAACCCGCACCACCCCAATGGCCGCAGCCATATCGCTGAGGAGTTCCTGGGTCTGGGCATCGGGCAGCCAGTGCTGCTGGGTACTAAAGAGCAGTAGTGCACTGGCTTCGCTGCTCTGCCGCAGGATGGGCAGGATAAACAAGCTGCGCAGTCCAGCTTCGACCAGCTCGGGACGGTGGCCCGGGTATAAATCGTAGCGGGGGATTCCTACTTGTTGGCCGCTCTTTAGCCGTTCACCCAGCTGGCGGGTGATGGCCGCTTCTACCGGCAGCCCCGAGCCCCAACCTGCCTGGGCCAGGGTACGAATGGCGTGCCCTTCAAAAGCAATCAGGCGAGCCCCTTCTGCCCCTGAGAGGCGGGTGGCTTCCTCGAGGGCATCCTGTAGCCCCATCTCGAGGGGCCGGTCGTGTGAGGCCCGCAAGAGGGTATTGATGGCCGATAGCCACAACGACTGGCGTTCGGCTGCTTCGCGCAGGTGCACTTCACGCAGGATCGGGGCCACCCCTGTCACATACTGGGTCACCAGACCCACCTCGGCCTCGCCCAGGAATTGGGCTGGGGCATGCAGGTACAACACCGCCCACACTTGCCGATTTGCCGCCATGGGCACGGTTAGATTGACCATCGGCCCCTCGGTCTGTGGTTCCATCTCGGCGGGAAGTGTGCTCAGAACGCGTCGCAGGATATATCCCTGGCTGTCCAGATGGGCCTCCCCAGCCAGCCAGCCCTCCGGTGTGCCCAGGTAGGCGCTCTTGAGCGAAGATTCCAAAACAGCTTCCGGGCTCTCGAGCATCCCTTTGGGGACACCGCGAGCAGCCTGCAGGCTAAAGCGGTTGAGGCCATCGCGTACCCATAAAAAAGCTTGTTCGACCCCTGGCAATTCCCGCAGCAATTCCTCCAATCCCAACTCAAATGCTGGTGTGGCCCCCGCCGCCAGCAGCCGCTCAATCAGTTGAGTGGACACTGCTTGCAGCGATGTCATCCGCCGGAGTTTGGACTCCGGGGGAACTTTAGCCAGGCGCAGACGGCGGGGAGTACGATCTTGACCAGACATACCAGAACCCTCTCAATGCGTTTGCCAATTCCAAGCAGAATCAGGCCTCAATAGACGTCTACCGAACGCACCACAAATTGCTGCTCGCCCAGGCTCATCTCGAGGTGATAGACCCCCGTGGTCGGCACCGGCAGGCGAAACATCCCCGAGGCGCTCATTTCCACTTCCTGCAACAAACCCCCGTCACAGGCCATCAAGCGGGCTGAACCTTCCGCCTGGGTGGCCGTGACCAGCTTGCCAATCAGCAGCGGTTCGGTTCCCTCGAGCTTGAGGCTCAAGTCAAGGTAGTGGTTATCCACCTTGTACAGCTTGCTCCACGATCCGCTCAGGCCGTGGTTGCGCACAGCCAAGAGCACACTGCGTGAATCCATGACCAGGATGGCTTCGCGGCGGGTGGGTGTTTTATCGGTAATCATGGTATTTTCTCCTCGTATGACTGCGTTAAGTATCTAAATCCCACAATAGGAAAACTCTTGTGCTCGAGCGGTGTAAATGACCGTTACGTCGAGCCAAATTGCTTAATCCAACCCCCCAATTCGTTACGCTTTTGCTGCAATCCCGATCCATTAAGTGGTCAATTATCTCGTTCTAGTCGTATACATAGACTTAACGCCTGCTTGGCGAGAGTCGAGCTGCTAAGCAAGCAGTAGCAATACATCCGCCGATTACTACAAAAAACACCGCACGGGATTCGACCCGTGCGGTGTAGCACTCATGCTGGGCTATAGAACTTCCAAACCCGGCACCATAAAGGTCTCTTCCCCCAGATCAAACTCCAACATATGGTCGCCTTTTCCCTGGATATTCAGGCGAAAGATGCCACATTCATTGACGGGGCTGGCCTCACACCCACTCGGCCCGTGCAACACCACGTTCAGCGCCACTGGTTTTTGGGCTTCGGCAATCACCTGCCCCACCAGCGTCGCACCCTTGCCCTCGGCTTTCAACGACAAATCCAGGTACATATCCCCCGCCTTATAGAGCTTGCTCCAGGCACCCTGAAAGTTCTGGTGGCGCACTGCTCTGGTTGGGGTTGTCCGGGAATCCATGATCAGGATGGCTTCTTTGCGTGGCGTTGGATTATGTAGAATCATGGCTTCTCCCTACTTTCGAACCACCGTGACCAGGTCGGCATAAGCAGCCTGCCATCCATTGGTCTTGCGAATGAAAATGGTGGCGTTGGTATTGCTGGCGCCCGTTTTGAACTCGAGCGTACTTTGAACCCAGTCGGTTTTCTTGACCGATACAGTTTTCTCGTCTGCACCAAAGTTTCGTACCCCCAGTTCCAGGGTATCGCCATCTACCTTGACTCGAGCGCTGAGGATATACGTGGTGTTGGGAGCGAGGCCGCTAATGGTTTGCTCGAGGCTTCCGGTAGTGTAGATGATCGCCCCATTCGCTCCGGCAAAATACTCAATCCACGAGCCATTCGAAACGTTGCCGCTGGTAGTCCAGTTGGCAAAGTTTCCAGATTCAAAGTTGCCGTTGCGAACAAAGTCCATCGTGCCGCTGTTGGAGGCAGGGCTAAACCCTGGCAGGCTGCGCAGGAACCGCTCCACATCCAGCCGGCCTGCACCGTGGCACCATACCCCATTCCAACCATCCGACACGGTGCACCACTTGGAGTCTGCGCGATACCGGTTGTGCCAGATGCTCTGGGATTCCAGGCTATTTTGGTAATAGCTTTTGAGGCTGCTGCGAACCCAGAAATGAGAAGTTTCACTATAGGCCAGGGCCAGGGCCCCCGCCACAATCGGAGCCGCAAAAGAAGTGCCGCGAACCTTTGCGCTACGATTGCCGGGATAGTAACTCGATACATCGTTGCCCGGCGCCCAGGTAAATACATCGGCTCCGAACGAAGAGAAGTTAGAGAGCCGATCGTCGCTATCCACACTCCCTACACCCACCACATTGCCCAGCCACCAACCCCAGCGACCGGGCATGGTAATGTTGTCTTTCTGACCCGTGTTCCCCGCCGAGGCCACCACCCAAACCCCTCTGGAGCTGGCAAAGTTGATGGCATCCACCAACGGTTGATAGAAGTCAAAAGCTCCCAGCGACAGGTTGATAATTTGCGCTCCCGCATTTACCGCATGGTTGATGGCCAGAATCACATGATCCAGGCTGCCCTGTCCGTTGCTCTGCAGTACGCGGATGGGCAGAATCCTGGCTTTCGGAGCCACCTGCAAAACCAGCCCTGCGGCAGCAGTACCGTGGCCGTAGGCAGCACCCCCGGTGGGCTCCATGGGGTTGTTGTCGTTTTCGATGAAATCGCGCCATTCGCTGGCGGGAACCAGGTTGTTCACCAGACCCGGATGGCTGGTATCTACCCCGGTATCCACCACCGCTACCTTGACCCCCTCGCCAAAATTTCGGGCGATGGCATGGGCCTGGGGCAGCCGAATCTGCATAAAGACCGCGTTGTTTTCGCCAGGGGAGGACGGTAGATTGCTCCCTCCGGCCCAGCTATTCCAGCCGCCCGCCCAACTATTGAACCCACCGGCCCAGCTATTGAAGCCGCCCGCCCACGAGTTGAAACCATTGGCCCCCACCTCGGGGGAACTCAAGGTACCGTTGGCCGTGGACTGCACCGAAACCCCTTTGGACATCAGTACGGTGTGTTCTGTGGTACTCAGCTTCAGGTGGGCGATGCCCTGGTCGGGATACCAGGAGAGCACCGTGCCCCCATATTTCTGCGCCAGCGCCTCTTGCGTATCGCTGGCCCCGACCCTGACGGTGATGATGTAGCCTGGGTCGGCAGCTCCGCCCATTGGCGGCCCCCCACTCAGCCCACCACAAGCCGAGAGCAGCAAAGCCGCAACCAGTAAAAATCCGCTGCGCATCCTGCTTCTTGATTTGGTTGGTTTATTCTTCACTCTAGTTCACCCCCACGGGCACTGCTGTACTGAAGGTCAGCATGCCTGAAGAAGTGAACCCCCTAGACCGAAAATTACCGTTACGTGGCTGTGCAAGCTCAAATCCAAGGCAAATACAAAGAGATTTTCCCGTTCCAGTCAGGGTTTGTGCAGATAACGCCATCGTTGCCAAACAAAAAGCGCCACCACTCGAGTGACGCTCATGGGTAAATCGAAAACCAGGGCGGTTGCTGCAAAAGGCACACTGATCCCGGGGGCCGCGAAACGACAGAAAGGCAGCCTTCCAGGCCATCCGCCGTGCGGTTCATTTGAAAACTGCCCTACACTTCAATTCCGTGAATTACAAATGCATCCTGGCCCAGATCAAACTCCAGCATATGGCTGCCCTTCTCCTGGATATTCAGGCGAAAGATGCCATATTCATTGACAGGGCTGGTGTTGTATCCGTTGGGGCGGTGTAGGGTTATGTTGAGTTCGGAAAACTGCTGGGCTTCGGCAATCACTTGCCCCACCAGTACAAACTTTGCACCTTCGGTCTTGAGGGTCAAGTCCAGGTACAAATCCCCTGCTTTATAGAGTTTGCTCCACCCATCACGGAAGCTTTGATGGCGCAACGCCCTACCGGGCATGAAGCGCGAGTCCATAATCAGGATGGCTTCTTTGCGAGAGGTTGGGTGCATGGGCTTCATGATGGACTCTGGGTATTATCTGAATGTGCCTCGGTGTGGTACTTGTTGGGTGCCTCGAGACACCCCTGCTCGGAGACTGCTGTCAGACTAGCGGAAAACCCCAGATACCAAGGGCAGATTTAGCCGTTACATCCCTTATGCCCCTGGAAGATTAACGGCTTTTTTCGATATTTCTGCGCCCAAAAGCAGTTAACGTTAATTCAAAAAAACACCCCCTCGGCCTCGAGGGGGCGCTTGCTCAACCCGTTGGTCAAACCTCCAGCCAGACCTGCCCGTCTTCTATTTTGGCCTTATAGGCCTTGACCGGACGCGGAGCGGGCAGGGTAGCCTTGCCGGTACGCAGATTGAACTTGGCTCCGTGGCGGGTGCATTGGATGGTATCGCCTTCTACAGGGCCATCGGAGAGCGGGTTCTTGTCGTGGGTACAGATATCCGAAATGGCAAAAATCTCCTCGCCGGTATGGAGCAGCAACACTGGGGTTTTCTCACCCTCAACCTTAACCACCAGGCGGCCATTTTCGAACTGTTTGGGGGTAGCGACGGGAATCCACATAAACTACAGGGTCAAAAGGTAAAAAGGGAGAGCAAGGACACAGGCCTTACTTTTCACCCTTTCACCTTTTCCACTTAGACCCTTACCTTCTCCTCGATGATGCTCTCGATGTGCTGGCGCAACGGCTCGATGGGGATGCGGGTCAGCACATCGGTCATGTGGCCCTTGACCAAAATTTGCTGGGCCATGTGGCGCGGCAAGCCTCGGCTCATCAGGTAGAACAGCTCGCCAGGCTCGACGGGCGCAGTGGACGAACCGTGCGAGCACTTAACATCATTGGCCCCGATCTCGAGCTGTGGCACACTGTCGCTGCGGGCATCCTCCGACAAGAGCAGGTTGCGGTTGGTCTGGTAGGCGTCGGTCTTCTGTGCGCCCTCCTCGACCTTGATCATGCCCGCGTACACGGTGCGGCTCTGATCCTTGGCCGCGCCCTTGTAGAGCACGTCGGAGAAGGCGTGGTCGGCGACGTGGCGCTGGAGGGTGTAGTGATCCACGTGCTCGGTGCCCGAGGTGAAGTACAGGCCCAGCATCTCGGAGCTTGAGCCCGCCCCCAGCATCTCCGACTGCACGTCGGCGCGGCTGATGGTAGCACCCATGTTCACCACCAGGTCGTTGAGGGCCGCGTCGCGGCTGATGTGGCCGCGCTGGCGGTGGAAGTGGTAGAAGCCCTGGCTCAGCAGTTGGATGTGGGCGTGGCGCACCTTGGCCCCGCTGCTCACGATGATCTCGGTGCTCGAGGTGTTGACCGAGGCCGCGACCTTGGCAGGAGAGATGTACTCCTCGATGTATACCGCCTGGCTGTTGACATCGCCCACAATGAGGGTGCGGGAGCCGGACAGCTTTCCGCCTTCCAGGTACTTGAACACCCCGATGGGCTTGCTGAACTCCACGTTCTTGGGGATGTACAAAAACACCCCGTGGGTGAAGAGCGCGGCGTTGAGCGCGGGAATCTTGGAGTTCTCGGGGCGGTTGACCTGGGTGCCCACGAGGTCGGCCCAGTTGACCGCTTTGAAGAGGTTTTCCTCGACCAGCTTGGGGTGCTTGGTGATGGCTTCGTGCAAGCTGGTAAAGATCACACCCTGGGCCTTCAGGTCTTCGGGCAATTCAACATGCACCAGATCGGCGCCCACGAACACCGCGTAGCCCGAAAGCTGGGCCTGGGCTAGGCGGTCTCTGACCGCTTGAGGAATCTCGGATACACCGCCCGTGGGCAGCTCGAGCTTCAGCTCCTCGAAGGGCACCTCGGTGATGTCGGTATAGCGCCACTCCTCGGTGCGGGTAGAGGGGTAGGGCAGCCTGGCGAAGGTGTCCCAGGCGGCGAGGCGCTTCTCGAGCAGCCACTGGGGCTCGGAGAGCTTCTTGGAGACCTCTAAAACGAGGTCACGGGAAAGGGTTGAGGTTACTTCCACTTATCTTCCTCCTAGGCAGCCTGTGTGGCTTCCATCCAGTCAATTAGTTTGTCCGACCACTGCTTTGCGTCGCGCTGCATCTCCACGAGGTTCAGGGCGATCTCGAGCGGCGCGTCGCCAATCGTCCACTCGGCAAAATGTTGGCTCTCGCGGATCAGCTCGAGGATGCTCTCTTTGCTAAAAGAACCGTCTGAGTAGGTGGCGATTCTGTTGAGGTTGGACGACAGGTTCCCCAAACGGCGTGGCACTGGCTGGCGCGTGTATTTCTCGCGGCGCTGCTCGAGACTGGTGGTCATGGCTCCACCCCGTATAACACGTTCCCGCCGAAAACGCGGCCCTTTGAAAACTTTTCCTGTCCTTCTCGTGCCACAGCGGATTGAGGGCGAAAATGCCCTCAGAATCCGTTAGGCCTGCTTTGCGAACTTCACCCATTACCCTACAGACCCTTCCATCTCGAGTTCAATCAGCCGGTTCAGCTCGACGGCGTATTCCAGGGGCAGCTCCTTGGCAACAGGCTCGATGAAGCCGCGCACGATCAGGGCGGCGGCCTCGTCTTCGGGCAGGCCACGGCTTTGCAGGTAGAAAATTTGCTCGTCGTTGAGGCGGCTCACGGTGGCCTCGTGACCCACGGTGGCAGTGTCGTCTTCGATCTCCATGTAGGGGTAGGTGTCGGTGCGCGACTCCTCGTTGATCAGCAGGGCGTCGCACTCCACGTTCACTTTTACATACTTGGAACCCTCGTAAACCTTGATCAAGCCACGGTAGCTGCTGCGGCCCGCGCCACGCGAGATGCTCTTCGACACGATGGAGCCACCGGTGTTGGAGGCCGCGAAGATCAGCTTGCCGCCCGCGTCCTGGTGCTGGCCGGTGCTGGCGAAGGCGATGGAGAGGATGTCGCTCCGCGCACCTTCCTCGACCAGGTAGGAAGAGGGGTACTTCATGGTCAGCTTGGAGCCCAGGTTGCCGTCGAGCCACATGTGGTAGGCATCCTTCTTGACCACAGCCCGCTGGGTCACCAGGTTATACATGTTGTGCGACCAGTTCTGGATGGTGGTGTAGCGGCTCCTGGCCCCCTGGTTGACCACGATCTCGATCACCCCGGAGTGGAAGGAGTCGGTGGTGTAGGTTGGGGCGGTACAGCCCTCGATATAGTGCATGTCGGCGCCCTCGTCCACCACGATGATGGTGCGCTCGAACTGGCCCAGCTCGGCGGTGTTGACGCGGAAGTAGGCTTGCAGGGGCTGCTCGACCTTGACGCCCTTCGGAACGTAAACGAAAGAGCCCCCCGACCACACCGCGCTATTCAGGGCAGCATACTTGTTGTCCTCAGGCGGGATGACGGTGGCGAAGTACTCGCGAAAGAGGTCTTCGTGGTGCTGGAGGCCGTCCTCGATGGAGACAAAGATCACGCCGAGGCGCTCGAGCTCTTCCTTAACCTGGTGATACACCATCTCCGAGTCGTACTGCGCCCCCACCCCGGCCAGCACCTTCTGCTCGGCCTCGCGGATGCCCAGCTTCTCGTAGGTACGGCGGATTTCCTCGGGCACATCGTCCCAACTACGGGCATCGCGCTGCTCGGTGGGTTTGGCGTAGAAGTAGATCTCGTCCATGTTGAGGCCCGAGAGGTCGCCACCCCAGACCGGAACCGGCTTGGACTGGTAGATTTCCAGGGCTTTCAGGCGGAACTCGAGCATCCAGGCAGGCTCATCCTTGTGGTAGCTGATGGCCTCGACCACCCGCCGGTTTAGACCCTTCTCAGCTTTCCAGACGGGCTTTACTTCGTCTACAAAGCCATACTTGTATTCGTTACCGATGTTCTCGACTACTGCGTTGTCGGACATTTACGCTCCCTTCGGTCACGCCGATAGCTGATAGCTAATGGCCTACGGCAAAGGCGGTTTTCAGCTATGGGCTATTAGCTAGCAACCGCCAGTTCCTTCACCCACTCATACCCTTCGGCCTCCAGACGCTCGGCCAGTTCGAAGCCGCCGCTGGCGGCGATGCGACCATCAATCATCACGTGCACTGCATCGGGGGTGATGTAGTTGAGCAGGCGCTGATAGTGGGTGATCAGGAGGGCACCAAAGTTGGGGCCGCGCATAGCGTTCACGCCCTTGGCCACCACCTTCAAAGCATCTATGTCCAGGCCGGAGTCGGTCTCGTCCATGATGCCGTAGGTGGGCTCCAGCACCATCATGTGCATGATCTCGTTGCGCTTTTTCTCGCCACCGGAGAAGCCATCGTTGAGGTAGCGGGTCAGGATACTCTCGTCCCACTCGAGGGTGGCCAGGGCCTTTTGTAGCTTGCCATAAAACTCCATCATGTTTACTTCGTCGCCCTTTTTGGCTTGCAAGGCCAGGCGAAGGAAATTGGCATTGGACACCCCCGGCACTTCGACCGGGTACTGAAAGGCCAAGAACAAGCCCTTGCGGGCGCGTTCATCGGCTTCCATCTCGAGGATGCTCTCCCCGTCCATCAGGATGTCACCCTTAATGATCTCGTAGCTGGGGTCTCCAGCAATAATCTTGCCCAGGGTGCTCTTGCCGGCCCCGTTGGGCCCCATGATGGCGTGTACCTGGCCCTTGGGCAGAACCAGGTTAACCCCGTTCAGGATGGTCTCGCCGTCCACAATTTTGGCGTGCAGGTTGCGGATTTCCAGTTGATTTACCATGCTTTTTCCTTTTCCGACAGAGTTTTTTTAGTGCAGCCAGGGTGGATACTCTTACTGCGAATCACTCGCAATAAGAGTATAGGTTCTGTTCAATAGAATGTATAGTAGTTTAGTCGGGATTCTATCTGTCCAGATTACAAACCAGTGCTCAAGGATGGGGATTCGCACAGTTTTTGACCCACCACCAGGATAGCCTGGATTGGCTCTAATACCAACTCTGCGCGTGAGGGGCGCGTCCGAGGGTCTCTTTTATGGCCTTTTGGGTCAGCCATAGACAGAAATGGTATAAGGTCGTACAGGCTTCACCCGGCGCGAAGCTTTGTTTTCGGGAACCGCCAGTGCCACAATCTCCATCAGTCCTGTGTGTTCAAAACCAAAGCACACCGCAGCCTGGCTGCTTCGATAGCAATTCCTTTGCCCCAAGCCAACCGTGCAAAGCCGTACAGGACTTCGGTGCTGATAATTTCCTCCAGATAGCGCAAACCGCAGTAGCCCAGCGCGGCCCCGCTGGTTCTATCGGTCATGGTTCAAACGCTGTAGCCATGTTTTTCCCAATGGGGATTCATGTGGGCAATGCTTTGCTGGCACTGCTCTATGCTAAGGGCAGATGGCGGTAGACTTTGGGGTCGCTCCAGATGGCGCTCAGGACGGGGGCATCCTCCAGCATAGAGCGATTCTCGGAAAGAACCCAGCCATCCTCGAAAGTCAAAAAACTGTGCTGAACTCGTTTTCGCCGCTAGGGAAACTCGAACCCCAAGCGTGCCTCTCCGAGGTGAGGCACGTCTGCTTGTCTCTTCTCGTTTTCGAAACTCGAAAACATGCGTCTGGGCCCAGACGCATTCTCGTTTTCGTCAGCGGCAAAAATAGAGGGGGTCGCGATAAACCACCGCAACCGCAGACGGGTTGTCTCCAATATCAGCCGATTTTACGTTGCAAACCGGCGCTCTGCACAATGTTGGTAGCGATCTCTTCGATGGAAGCACTGGTGGTATCGAAATACTGGATTCCCACTCGCCTAAAGAGCAACTCGGCGCGCCGCACCTCGTACTCGCATTGTTCTATAGAGGCATATTGGCTGTTCGGTTTGCGCTGGGTGCGAATCTGGTGCAGCCGCTGGGGATGAATGGTCAGGCCAAAAATCTTATCCTTATAGGCCTTCACTGGCTCGGGCAAGGTATCGCGCTCAAAATCGTCCTCAGCCAGCGGATAGTTGGAAGCCCGCAGGCCGTATTGCAAGCCCAAAAACAAACAGGTAGGGGTTTTGCCGGCCCGGCTGACCCCAATCAGAATCACGTCGGCCATCTGGTAGTGGCGGTCGCCAATACCATCATCGGTGGCCAGCACGAAGTCCACCGCATCAATCCGGGCAAAGTAGCTGTTGTCGCTGACGCTGTGCAACCGACCCACCCGGCCCGTGGGGGGCTGGCCGAGTTCGCGCTCGAGCTCCCCCAGATAGGTGCGAAACAGGTCAAAATGCAGGGCCGGGGCGGTTTTGAGCTGGTCATTTAGCACTGGATTGGCCAGGGTCGAAAACACAATCGGGCGTACCTGCTCGCGCTCAAAAATCGAATTGATCTCGTACACAAGACCATAAACCTCTTCTTCAGTATCTGTGAAAGGCCGCGTTACATAACGAAAACGCACTGTTTCGAACTGGGCCAGCAAACTCCGCGCCACCGACTCGGCAGTCAAGCCCGTATGGTCTGAGACGATAAAAACCGTTCGCTCCATAGCACACTCCCGCAGGACATTCAGGTAACAGTGTAGTTTATGTGTGTAGCATCTGCTACACAGAACTCTGGGCCATACCTACACCAAAACCAGCTACTCCATTTCGCCTCCAACTCAACCTACCATCAAGTGCAACGAGGTGCGCTATGGTCTATATTCGCTGGTTCGAGACGCTGGGCATGAAAGACCTGGAAGTTGTAGGGGGCAAAAATGCCTCTATCGGCGAGATGATCGCCAATCTATCGCAGGCTGGAGTGCGGGTTCCGGGGGGTTTTGCCACCACGGCCCAGGCCTTCCTCGAGTTCTTGCAGCACAACAACCTGACCGAGCGCATCAACACAGCCCTGGGAAGCCTCGACACCGATGACGTGGACGAGCTGGCCCTGGTGGGTGCGGAGATTCGCGGTTGGATAGAGAGCGCCGAGCTACCCAAGGCGCTAGAAGTCGCCATCGTAGATGCCTTTATCCGTATGCAGTCCGCCGGGCAACTCGAGGGCGGACTTTCTGTTGCGGTGCGCTCGAGTGCCACCGCCGAAGACCTGCCCGAGGCCAGCTTTGCTGGGCAACAAGAAACCTTCCTCAATGTAAAAGGCATTGACAGCGTGCTGCTGCACATCAAAAAGGTCTTCGCCTCCCTCTACAACGACCGTGCCATCGCCTACCGCGTCCATCACGGCTTTGCCCACGAAGAAGTGGCGCTCTCGGCCGGGGTGCAGCGCATGGCCCGTAGTGATCTGGGGGCTTCGGGGGTGGCCTTCACCCTCGACACCGAGTCGGGTTTCCGCGATGCCATCCTCATCACCTCGACCTACGGCCTGGGCGAGTTGCTGGTGCAGGGTGCGGTCAACCCCGACGAGTTTTATGTCTACAAAAAAGGGCTGGTCGAGGGCCGCAACACCATCCTGCAGCGTACCCTGGGCACCAAATTGCAAAAGATGATTTATGCCGACGTGGGCAAGGGTGTGCAGACCGTCGAAACTTCTGCGCAGGAGCGCCACAGTTTTTCACTCTCCGATGCCGACGTGCTGGAACTTGCCAAACAAGCCCTCCTGATCGAGCAGCACTATGGTAGGCCCATGGACATCGAGTGGGCCAAGGATGGGCTGGATGGGCAGATTTACATCCTGCAGGCCCGGCCCGAGACCGTACAGAGTCGCACCGGTAGGGTGCTGGAGCGCTTCGAGATGCTGGAGAGCGGCCCCGTGCTGGTAACGGGCCGTGCGGTGGGCCAAAGAATTGGCGTCGGAACCGTCCGGGTGATTGACCACCCCAAGGAAATGAACCGCGTGCAGCCCGGCGACGTGCTGGTGGCCGACATGACCGACCCCGACTGGGAGCCAGTGATGAAAAGAGCGGCTGCCATCGTGACCAACCGGGGTGGGCGCACCTGTCACGCGGCCATCATCGCCCGCGAGATGAACATCCCGGCGGTGGTCGGGACAGGCAACGCCACCCGCGAGCTACGCGACGGCGATGTGGTTACTATTTCCTGTGCCGAGGGCGACACCGGGCGGGTATATGCAGGAACCCCTAAGTTTGAGGTCAAGCGAATTGAACTCGACAACATGCCCGAGATCCCCACCAAGATCATGATGAACGTGGCGAGTCCCGATCGGGCCTTCAGCTTCGCCAATCTGCCGGGTGCGGGGGTGGGGCTGGCGCGGCTCGAGTTCATTATCAACAATGTAATTGGCATCCACCCCAAAGCCCTGTTGGATTTTGACCAACTAGATGGCGAACTCAAGGCCGAAATCGAGCGCCGCATCGCCGGGTATGCCGGCCCGCAGGATTTCTTTAGAGAGAAACTAGCCGAGGGCGTCTCGATGATCGCCGCCGCCTTTGCCCCCAACCCGGTGATCGTGCGCCTCTCGGATTTCAAGTCCAACGAATACGCACACCTGCTGGGGGGCACGCTCTACGAACCTAAAGAAGAAAACCCCATGATTGGCTTTCGCGGGGCCTCGCGCTACCGCTCGCCCGACTTTGCCGAAGCATTTGCCATGGAGTGCCAGGCACTCAAAAAAGTCCGTGACGAGTTGGGTCTCACCAACGTATGGGTCATGATCCCCTTCGTGCGCACCGTGGGAGAGGCACGAAGCGTCATCGAGATTCTGGCGTCCCACGGCCTAAAGCGCGGCCACAATGACCTCAAGCTCATCATGATGTGCGAGGTGCCCTCCAACGCTATTCTGGCCGAGCAGTTTTTGGAGCTTTTCGATGGTTTCTCGATTGGCTCCAACGACCTGACCCAACTCACCCTCGCACTAGACCGTGACTCTGGGCTGGTGGCCGATCTCTTCAACGAGCAGGATGAGGCGGTAAAGTTCTTGCTCTCCCGCGCTATCCAGTCTGCAAAAAACATGAACAAGTACATCGGCATCTGCGGCCAAGGCCCCTCCGACCACCCCGAACTGGCCGACTGGCTGGTGCGGCAAGGGATCGAGAGCATGTCGCTCAACCCAGACAGCGTGCTCGAGACCTGGCTCTACTTGGCCGAGAAGCAGAAAGAGGTAGCGTAGAAACCATTACGTTCCCGCGAATCCCCCCATACAACGTAACCGTTGATTAGATCAGCCCACATCCACCCGCGGCATGCATCCCAACCACCTCAAAACCCGCCTTTAGCCTCGATAAAAGCCAGGGTTTCGTCCAGATAGGGTGTAAAGTCGGCGCAACCAATGCGTGTGACCACCATTGCTCCGCAGGCGTTACCCATGCGGGCACTCTTGTACCAGTCCCAACCTTGTAGACATCCGTAGATAAAGCCCGCAGCAAAGGCATCGCCCGCACCCAGCACGCTCAGTACTTCCACTGCGAAACCTGGAGCGCTCACGGTACTGCCGTCTGGCAGATAAACATCAGCGCCTTTGGCTCCCCGTTTAACCACCAGCGCCTCAACCCCCTTGTCCAATAAAGTCCGGATGTTGGCTTCGACATCCCCCCGGATTTCCGGCGCAGTGATCTGCGAGTGGCGAATGGTGATGTCTTCAGGGCGGCGCAGCATGGCTGCGTTGATCTCTTCCTCGGTGCCGATTGCCACGTCCACCAGCGGCAGCAAAGCCCGGACTTGGAGACCGTAAGCACGGGGGTCGTGCCAGCCATCAGCGCGGAAATCAAGGTCGAGAAAGATGGTGGTGCCTGCAGCCTTGGCCTGTTCGGCAGCAAAGAAGGTGGCGCTGCGGCTGGGTTCCTTGGCCAAGGCTACACCCGATAGCTGAACCGCCCTGGCCTCAGTGATAGGTGTATTCAGCACATCATCAATGGAAAGCTGGATATCGGCGGCGTTGTCGCGGTAGAAAGTGATGGGGAACTTGTCCGGGGGCTCAATGCCCAGTACCACCGCACTGCTGCGGGTTCCCGGTTTTTGCGGAATAAAGCGGGTTTCGACCTTCTCGCGGTTGAGTCGCTCGAGGATAAACTCACCGATTTTATCCACCCCCACCGCCGTCAACAACACCGTTTTGAGCCCCAGACGGCTCGCCCCTACCGCGATGTTCAGCGGACTCCCGCCAATATACGCCCCAAAGGAGGTGATGTCGGAGAAAGCCGCCCCGATGTCGTTGGAATAAAGGTCGATCGAAGAACGACCCATGGTGATGAGGTCGTAACGGCGGCTAGCTGGAGGACGATCGCTGGTCGCCTTTTGCGTTTTCTGCACTTTTGGCGTGGTCTTGGCCATTAAAACCTCGTTGTGCTTGCCGGATACTCCCGCTGCCTGGCCTTCTCAAGCGGCTCCCTCATAGCTGGCAAAACGTTCTGCTCGGTAATAGTCCCGCCGTCGTAGGTTTCGCTCTGCACTACCATTCTTTCTTATACCAACTCTGCGCGTGAGGGGCGCTATAAACGCACCCTTCACTTGCCGCGCCACTGGGCGCGTCCGAGGGTCTCTTTGACTATCTTTTGGGTCATTCATAAACAGAACTGGTATTACCTCTCCCGGTGGAAGTTCACTCTGGCTTGGCCTCTCGTCCCATCAAACGGGAAAGCTCTTTCATTGGGTCGGCCCCCTCATAGACCACGCGGTAGACGGCCTCGGTAATAGGCAGGTCGGCCCCAGTCTCCTGATCCCAGGCGTGCAGGGCCTTGACGGTGTAGATACCTTCCACTACCGACTTCTGGGCCTGAAGCTGGGCCAGGGTCTCACCCCCTGCGATGCGCTCTCCGGCGGAGCGGTTGCGCGAATAGGGGCTGCTGGCTGTAGCGATCAGGTCGCCCAGGCCCGAAAGGCCCATAAAAGTAGCTTCTTGTGCCCCCTGGGCCACGCCAAATTTGATGATCTCGCGCAGCCCTCGGGTAATCAGGGAGGCCTTGGCGTTATCGCCCAGCTTGAGGCCATCCACCATGCCTGCCGCCAGCGCGATCACGTTCTTGAGCGCCCCGCCCAGCTCCACCCCCACCACATCCGAGGAGGTATAGACCCTAAAGCTGGCCCCCGAGAATACTTGCTGCACCTGCTGCGCCAGTTCCGGGTCTTGGGACGCGACGACTGCTGTCGCGGGCAAAAAACGGGCTATTTCATCGGCCAGGTTGGGCCCAGACAGCACCGCCACTCGAGCAACCCCCGTAACTTCTTCCACCACCTGGCTCATGCGCAGCAGGTGATGATCACTGAACTGCAGGCCCTTGGTTACCGACACATAGGCTGGAGCCTTGGGCAACAACCCAAGCGTTTCCCGAATGGCCTTCGAAGGAACGGCTACCACGGCGAATTGGATGTCTTTAAAGGCTTCCTCCGCGTCAGAAGTGGGCAATAAGCTCTCGGGGAACACTACCCCTGGCAGATACTCGAGGTTCTGCCGCTCCGCACGCATGGCCTCGGCCTGCTCGATCCGTCGTGCCCACAGCCGTACCGGAATACCCTTAGCAGCAACCAAAAGTGCCAACGCCGTACCCCAAGCCCCTGCCCCAATCACCGCAATTGGATCCAACTGACCCCTCCCCGCTTTTCGTAGCTGGGGTTTGGGGAGGGTCGCGGAATAAGGCATAGCCGATTGTACGACTACGGTCGCATCAGGGTCAGAATGGAGAAGGCTTCGTACCACGCACCTATCAGCAGGAAAAAAGCCCCCAAATAGACCATCAGACCCAGCGCCCGCAGGCCAGAGCGGTATCCTTCACCGCGCAAGGTCTTGAGCATCAACACCATGCCGCCAAAGGTACCCAGAATGTAGGCTTGCAACTCGACCACGATGGTGGGCAGGTGCAACAAATAGTTGGCCAGCGGGAGCGCTACGGGGCTCAGGGCAAAGCCCAGCACAAAGTAACGCATCGCGTTGAACAACAACGCAGGGATGCCCAGGAATAGGCCCGGCACTGCCGTGGTCAGAACAAGGCCGTTGGTGAAATTCCAGTAAAAAATCACAATGGCCAAACCCAGCACCCCACCTCCCAATGCACCGCCAATGCCAATCTGTTCCAGTGCGCCCCCCACAATCTCCTGCATGAGCTTGACCAACTGGGGGTTGGCATAAGCGACCAGTCCACCCAACACAAACAAGCCATAGAGGCCAATATTCATACCGATGTAGAGGCCGCGGTACTGGCGCACCAGGGCCCACCCCTCGGCCCACCAGCGGGCCAGACGGTTGTTGCCGCGCAGGGCCACCAGCCAGCCCAGCGAGAGGGCCACAAAAAGCCCCCAGGACAGTGGGTTCTTGATCCAGGCCGGGAGCAAGCCTCCTTCGGGCACAAAACCGATGCGGGTGACCTCACCACCACGGATAGTCACGCGCACGTCACCGCCACGTCCTGCCACTGTGGCAGGGAATTTCACGATGGTTCCATTCGGGGTCTGGTCTTCTTGAGGCTCGTTCAGGTTAACCGAAAGTCCCCCCGGCGCAGGAGCGAAGGCGAAGCTGCGCTCGAGAATCCGCACGGCCTCCTCGGTGGGCTTGCCCACCGCCTGCGAGGGGTCTACGGTGTATTTACCGGCTTGCCAGTCCTGGACGGCCTGCCGGGCCAGCTCGAGGTTGCTCTGGGCAAGGGAAAAAGGAAAGCACAGGATAACCAAAAACACAATGGCCCAACCCGTTGTTCGTAGCTTGTTGCTCACAGCCCTCCACATGCCCCTAGCCTACCGCTTCTGGCCTAAACTTCCTGTAAGGGCACACCCCGTTGGCATAGCGGGCAGGAATCCGACGAATAGGTGGGAAAATCGAGTTGGGTGAGGGAGCGGAAGGGCACCCCAAACTCACTACGACCTGCACTGCGGTCTACAATCGAGCCTACCGCCACACATCTGGCTCCTCTGGCCTCAGCAGCCTGGATCGCTTTCTGCACCGATCCACCCGTAGTAACCACATCCTCCACTGCCAGAAAGCGTTCGCCAGGGTGGATGGTGAGCCCCTCGCGCACCTCCATACCCTCCTTGCCGTCCTTCTCGGCAAAGAGGGCCCGCACCCCCAGGGCCTTGGCGGTTACGAAAGCAAGCACCACCCCGCCCATCGCCGGGCCGATCACGAAGTGAATGTCCAGTTCCTCGAATAGCTCTCCCAGGGCCTGCCCCACCGCCTCGGCATAGATGGGGTGCTGCAATAAGGTGGTAGATTGCAAGAATTTAGGCGAGTGCCGGCCCGAACGCAGTAAAAAATGCCCTTCCAACAGGGCGCCTGTTTCTTTATAGAGGTTGAGGATATCCACACCTCTATGCTACCTGGAACTCCGAGCCAAACGCTCAGTCCACTTTGCCAGATTTCCCTTCATCTAGCAAAATAGGCGCATGGCCCATCCTCTCTACCTTCCAGGTGAGCCTGCACCATCCAATGCACCTGTGCTGCCTGAAGTTCCCTTGCTGATCTTGGTGGGCCTAACCGGCGTGGGCAAAACCAGCCTGATCGAACAACTGGGTTTTGCCACCCTGCCCGACCGGCGAGAGCTGGTAGATCGCTACGTTTTTCCCTTGTATGGCTATGCTGCTGGCCACCAGCTAGACCGTAGCGAACGATTTGCCCTTACGCGGCGCTTCCGCCAAGAACACCCTGGAGGGGTCGCGGAAATCTTGACCAAGAGCCGCGCAGTTCCAGCCTGGCCCTTGCTGTTCGACGGCTTGCGCGGGGAGGATGAGGTACGCTTTGCCCTAAAGCACCTGCCCAAAAGCTTTTTTATTGTGCTGGAAGCCCGCGACCTGACCCGCCTCTCACGCCTGCTGACGCGAGGCGACGACTTCGACCGGGTACGAATAGCTTCGACTAACCCGCACACAGCTCGAGAACTTGCTAAAGGGGTTTTGAGCGAGGGAGAACTCGAGGAAGCCTTGCGGTGGAACGTTTCGGCCCAAGACCTCACCGCCAAGCTCAAAATCGTGGCAGAGGAGCGCAAAAACTATGATCCCGCTGGAACCCAGCGGGCTTTGCTGGGGTCACCCAGAGCCTTGTTTTTAGACACCGAAACACTGAGTGTGGCGCAAGAAGCGACTGCCATTGGCGCATTTGTGGAGCAGATCCATGCCTAGCATCCGGCACATTACCCCTCGTCCGTTTGGTTTACCGCTCAGAGGTACGCTGCGCTGGGGCAAAGCCTCGGAATTAGCAGCCCTGGAGCATGTGCTATTGGAGGTAGAGCTTTCCGATGGCTCGATCGGACGGGCCGAAATTCCCCCGCGCCCCACCATCTATGGCGAAACCCTGGGCACCGTAAAGGCAGCGCTGGAATATCTTTCCCCCCAATTGCTCGGGCTGGAAGCCGAGGACACCGAAGCCGTACAAAAAGTGCTGCACGGCTTCCCCAACAACCCCACCACCAAAGGCGGGCTGGACATCGCGCTGTGGGAAGCCTGGGCGCAGAGTGAGGGTCAGGAGCTCTGGCAGGTTCTGGAGCCGTATCAGAAGCGGGTCAAGGTGAGCTACATCCTGGGCATCGCCGACGAGACGGAGATGCTGACCGATGCCCGTGCGGTCTACGAAGCTGGGGTACGGGTTTTGAAGGTGAAAGTAGGGCGCGACCTTAAGGGCGACCTGGCGCGGATTACCGCGCTTAAGGAACAATTTCCAGATATCGAACTCTATGCCGATGCCAACGAGACCTTGCATCCTGAGGATGCCGAGACCTTTTTGCGGATGTGGGCCGAAGCGGGGTTGCTGTACGTGGAAGAACCCTTGCCCATCGCTCTAGTGCTGGCCCGCAAAAGACTGCGCAAGGCGGCCATTCTGCCCATCATTGCCGATGACTCGGCCTTTACCCTGCGAGACCTGTGGCGCGAAGCGCAGCTCGAGACTTTCGATATTTTGAACATCAAGCCTGCCCGCACCGGCTACACCCAGAGCCTGGAAATGCTGGCCCTGAGCCGCGCGGAAGGCAAGCGGGCTATGGTGGGCTCACAGGCTTTGTCGAGCTTTGGAGCCTATCAGTCCGCGCTTCTGGCCTTCCAGGAAGGTGTGAGCGAACCCAGCGAGTTGGCTTTTCACCTCAAGGCGGAAGGGGGGTTTTGCAACTTTCCAACCCTGCGAGAGGGCTGGCTATACTGGGAAGACCTGACCCAGTGTCGCTTCGATCCCCATGCCTTTGAGCCATATGAACTGAGCCAGCGGTAGAACCCTATGACTCCCATTCTGCTTCCTGAGCGTATCCTCCAGGTGTTGCGGGTGGTTTGCCCCATCCTGAACGATGCTCAGGTGGAATGGGCGGTGAGCGGGAGCCTGGCCCTGGCACTACATGGGCTGCCGGTAGTGCCCAAGGACGTAGACCTCCAGACCGACCGGGTAGGAGCCGAGCAAACCGCCCAGTTGCTGGCCGAGTATCTGGTCTACCCGCCTGGTATGCATCTGGGGGTGCGGCTGGTGCGCTCGTATATGGCCCAGTACAAGATTCACGACATCGTGGTGGAGGTGATGGGCAACCTGGAGTTCCAGACCCTGAACGGGCGTTGGAACCCTGCCCCTAATTTTCGTGAGAAGCGTCAAGTCATTGACTATCTGGGCTTAAGCATTCCGATTGTTTCGCTGGAGTATTTACTCGAGTTCTACACCCAGCTCCAGCGCCCAGGCCGGGTTGCACTGGTCGAAGCCAAGCTAAAAATAGGGTCGGGGGAGGGCAATTAAGGAAAGAATCCCACATTCTCCAAAAACTAAAAAGCCGTACAGGACTCGTTTTTTGCTGCTCATCCTGACAGCAAAAAATAGAGGTGGACGCGATAGCCTTGGGCTTTTGGCTCCATCACAAGAGCTCGAGGGCATAGGTCATCACGGCACTGGTCTGTCTAAAGCCCAGGCGCTTGTAAAGAGCCTGGGCCGCTTTTTCGTGGTCATGGGCGCGCACTTGCAGGGTCTGGATCTGCGGGTTGCTAAAAGCCCGCTCGGCGGCAGTTCCCAGCAGGGCGCGCCCCAGGCCCTTGCCCCTTGCTTCAGGCACCACGCCAATATAGGCGATCTCGGCCTCGGTATCGTCCAGTTCCAGTTCGACCATACCCACCGGCTTCCCGTCATCGGTATGGTAGGCCATAAAGAGTTCGACCTCGGAGCTCAGGAAGTGCTGGCGCAGTTCTTCGTCCGTCCAGTGCAGGCGCAGGCTCCAACCATCGTCAGCCCGGCTGTAGAGGTCGCGATAAACCTGGGGGTCGCAGGGTTCGGCCAGCCCGATCTCGAAGCCCTGGGGTACCGGGTAGGACAAATCGGTGCGACCTATGGTGTAAAAGTAGGTAGTGTGTTCGGCCGAAAAACCCACCTGCTCGAGTAATTTACGGGCATAGTGGTTACTGGCCTCGGGAAAAGCATAAAGGGTAGGAAAACCCTCCAAACCGGCTTTTTTGACCAGGTGCTCCAGGAGTGCCTTGCCGTCGCCATCGCGGATGATGGGGCCTTCGAGCGCTGCCCCGTCCCAGAAGGGCACCAACGCCCCATATCCTTGTACCCGGCCTTCTTCTAGCCAGACCCAGGCTTTTTCGTCCTCCCCAGCCAGTACTTCCCACCATAACCCTTCGGGGGTACGCGCCTCGGGAGCCAGTGAGCGGCGCTCGGGGTCTTGATCCATCCAAGCCAATAGCTCGGCGAGTTGGGAAAGGTGGGTTTGTGCTACGGGCCGGTTCATGATGCAATCCTCCTGAAGCACGGCAAGGAGCCTTTATCCAACAAAGCGCACACCACCGCATTACGCAACATTGCAGAGGTGGTTTGCCAAACATCTTGCAATGCAACCAGAAAACCACCCTGGGTAACCGTATTGTACAACGTCGGTTTCTGCTAGAATCTTCACACACAATGAGCAGCCATACCACCTTTGTGATCAACCCGGCGGCGGGGCGTGGGCGGGTAGGTCAGATGTTGCAGCGCCTCGAGGCCGCCATCCGCCAGCACGGCCCGTCTACTGAGGTAGAGATTGCCATCACACAGGCGCCCAGGCACGGCACCGAGATTGCCCGCAACGCCCCTGCGGGCAGCCGGGTGGTAGCGGTGGGGGGTGACGGAACGGTACACGAGGTCGTGCGGGGGATTGCCGGCTCAGACAAAGCCATTGGGGTCATCCCGATTGGTAGCGGCAACGACTTTGCCCGCATGGTGGGTTTACGGGGGCTCTCGCTGGAAGCCGCCCTACGCACTGCTCTGCAAGGGCACATCCACAAAGTAGACCTGGGTATGGTCAACAACCAACCCTATGGGGCCAGCCTGGGCATTGGCTTTGATGCAGCCGTCGCCCGCAAAGCCCTGAGCGCTCCCACCTTTTTACGGGGGATGCCACGGTACCTGTACTCGATGTTCGCCGTACTTAAGGAGTTGGAGTTGCCTAGCCTCGAGCTGATCCAAAACGGCCAGATCATCTACCAGGGTCGAACACTGCTGGTCGCGCTGATGAACGCCTCGACTTATGGTGGGGGTATCCCTATCGTACCCGATGCCGTTCCCAACGACGGCCTTATTTCGGCGGCAGTGGCTGGCGAGTTCAGCCGCCTGGGGGTGGTGGGGATTCTACCGCGCTTGCTGATGGGCAAACACGTCCATCACCGCAAGCTGCGCTTCTTCCAGGGTACCGAGTTCATCGCCCGCTTCGACCGGGCAGTTCCGGCCCATTCCGATGGCGAACTCATCGAACCTTCAGCCGAGTATCGGGTTCACATGATTCCAGGGGGCTTAAAGGTGATCCGGCCGTAATTCCGCTGGGTTTCCGTGAAATTAACGCCGTTATTAACGGATCACCTGGTGACGAATAACCACCCCGCCATACCGGCCCTTGGTACATTTATAAACACATAGGGCTTGGAGCCACTTAGGAAAGGACTGGGCATTCGGTGAACGAAGTTAGTTGGAAGCTATTTGCGCCGCTCTCGATTGAAGGGGCCACGCTCTTGATCGAACATCAGGACTTGCCTTCGGGCATGGCGGTACGCCTGGGAGGGGTCGGGGGGGTGGTGCTCAAACCCCAGGAAGCGCAAGAGCTACTGCTCAATTTGCTCACTGGCGAATCCTGGGTGAGCAGCCGCCTGGTCTGGGCCTCTCCACGATTGCATATCGGTCAAAAAGGCTACAACCTCAGCGAACGGGCCAAGCTGGCCCTGATCGAAGCTTTGCAATCGCTTTTGGTGGAATCCCAAGGGGTGGCGGTCAACCCCATGCCCAAGGAAACCTGGCAGCGCTCACTCTTGGAACTCACCCAGTCTCGCTTTACCAGCGTGGAAGAAGCCCTTCCCAAGCTGGGTGAAATCTTAATTACCTTGGGATTTAAAGGCATCTGCCTCTGGCTGCGCGACAGCAACGAGCGCACCTTGAAACTGGTTGGTCAGTACCCCGAAGCTTCCCCTCCTGAAGACCTCCTGCCCGAGCGTCACGCCGTATACTTCCAGGTGCTGGAGCGCAACCTGTTAATTGCTGCCGACGATGCCCGCCAGGACGCCCGCATGACCGAATTGCGCGACATCCTGATCAGTCGAGGGTTGGGGGCCGTCCTGCAGGTGGTGTTTCATGGCGAAAGCGGTTTGCGGGGTGTGTTGTGGCTGGAAAGCATCCAGCCGCGCAAATGGAGTTCTGCCGATGAGACCCTGGCCCTCGCGATGGCCCAGGTCATCGAGCGCATCCTGCGCCCGCTCAAAGAGGACATCAAAATTCAGACCCCCGAGCGCAAGTCGCTGGCGGTTAAGCGGAGCGACTTCGAACTCAACCTGGCTCAGGCCCTCTCGCTGGCCCAACGCCACGGGCGTTCGCTGGCCCTGATGCGCATCCGGGTTGACGGTATGAACAAGGCCCAGACCGAACAGGCCGCCCGCGAAGTTGCCTATACCCTGCGCCAGAGCGACTCGCTGGCCTACCTGGGCGACCAGGGTTTTGCCCTGCTGCTTTCCGAGGTACGCTGGACGGCGGGGGCCAGTCGGGTGGCCCATCGTTTACTGGGCCGCTTGCGGGCCGCCCTTTCGGGCCTTAAGGTGGGGATTGGCATCGCCATGTTCCCCCAGGACGCCACCACGGTAGAGGGGCTATGGAACCAGGCTGAACAAGCCTGTAATTCGGCCCTCGAGACCGGCGGTGGTATTCGCCTGCTCACCCCTGGCGCTACCGAGTTGCAAGAAGCCCTCTCGCAAGATGGCCTGACCCTGCACTTCCAGCCGGTGTTCAACCTCAGCGACCTCGAGCTGGTCGCGGTCGAAGCTCTGGCCCGCTGGCCCAAACCCAAGGGTCTGCACCAGGCCGGTGAGTTTTTGCCCCTGGCCGAACAGGTTGGCCTGATGAGCGCCCAAGATCGTTGGGCCTTGGACAAGGTGCTCGACCAGGCCGCCCTTTGGAAGCCCTCCGGGGTCAACGCCCGCTTCAGCGTGAACATCTCCTCCGAAACCCTGGTAGACCCCAACTTCCCCACGCTATTGCAGGAGATGTTCTCGGCCAAGCGCCTCCCCACCGACATCATCATTGTCGAGTTGCGCGAGGAGGCCATCCTGAGCGACCTCGAGACCGCCAGCCGCAGCCTCGAGATCCTCAAGCACCTGGGCGTCTCGATTGCCCTCGACAACTTCGGGACCAACCCCCTCCCGCTCACCCAACTCAAGCGCTTGCCGCTCGACTGGATCAAGCTCAACCCATCGCTCTCGGCCTCGGACAACGCTACTTTGGCCAAGGCTGCCATTGACATGGTGCATGCGGTCGGTACCAAGGCTGTGGCCAAGGGTCTGGAGGAGCAGTCCCAGCTTACCCGTATGAAGGAACTGGGGGCCGACTACGGGCAGGGCCACATCCTGGGCTGGCCCGTCCCGGCCGAAGACCTGGGTGCGCTGCTGGTCTGGGGTATTGGGTCGTAAAACCCCAACTCTGCTACCATTGAACCCATGACGGAAGGCGCGGTTCTGGTGCTGCGGCTGTTGTTGTGGGTGCTGCCCGGCATCCTCACGTTTCTGGCCGTGCGCGGTTTTTTTGCGGGGCGTAGGCGCGTAGCCCTGGGTTTTTTGATGGGCGGGATTCTGGCTGCGCTGCTGGTCAAACCTTTTCCGGTGGGCCTGGCATTTTTGGTGATTGGTGGGCTGGCGGGGCTGGGTGGAGGACGCAACCCGAAATATGCTCGAGAGTTACAAGAGCGCATTGAAGAGCAACAAAAGCGCTGAGCACCAGGCACCATGCGGCATGGCCCAAAGGTGACCGAGCGCCCGGCCGGGGCCCAAGGGATGGCTATACTGAAGCGTTATGGCTTTGCCGCAAGACCAGACCCCATTGCTTTCGCTGCCCATCGCACAGCTTCCGGGCCAGGGCTACCGTCGGGAGCAACTGGCCGCCTGGCTCTACGAGAAGGGGACGCGGCAGTGGGACGAGATGACCGACCTGCCCAAAGCCTTGCGGAGTGAGCTGGCCGAGCAATTTCGGATTTCGGAATTCACCGAGGCAACACCCTACCAGAGCCAGGACGGCTCGGTAAAATACCTCTATACCCTGCTGGACCACCAAAAAACCGAAGCGGTCTACATGCCCTACCTGAACCGCAAGACCATCTGCATTTCCAGCATGGTGGGCTGCCCGGCAGGTTGTACCTTTTGCGCCACTGGCAAGATGGGCTTCGGACGCAACCTTACCGCAGCAGAAATTGTGGATCAGATTTTGTTTGCTGCCCACCACCAACAACATTCGCCCCGCGAGATTCGCAACGTGGTGCTGATGGGCATGGGCGAGCCACTCTTAAACCTGGAGAACGTGTTTTCTGCCCTCGAGCGAATGCTGCACCCCGAGGGGCTGGCCATGAGCCCACGCCGCATTACCCTTTCGACGGTAGGCATTCCGCGCGGCATCTACAAAATGGCCGAGTCCGAGCTCGAGGTGCGCCTGGCCCTCTCGCTGCATGCCCCTGACGACGAAACCCGCCAGCAGATCATCCCTACTGCACACCGCTACAGCATCGCCGAAATCATGGAAGCAGTACGGCACTACTACGCCAAGACGGGGCGCCGGATCACGCTGGAATACACCCTGCTCAAAGGCGTCAACGACCACGACTGGCAGGCCCGTGCCCTGGCCCAGCACTTCAAGGGTCTTAGCGTCCACATGAACCTGATCCCCTGGAACCCCTGGGAGGGCGCACCCCACCAGGGCACCCATAGAGAGCAAATCCTCAAATTTGCGGCCATTCTGGAGAAGCAGGGCATCCCAACCTCGGTTCGCTGGAGCCGGGGGCGCGATGTGGGGGCCGCCTGCGGGCAACTTGCGCTGAAGCAGCCTGCCTAAGCCAACCATCGCTTTTGGGCTCTCAAACCCTAACGGCTTTCATGCAAAACCCTTACAATAAGCGGCGGTATGAATCGAAACGTCATTCTCATCGCAGTTGCAGTGTTGGCCTTGTTGGGCGTGGGAGCCTATTTGCTATTAGGGCAGCGCTCTGGCAACCAGGGGGCCAGCGTGGGCAGCGGAACTCTCTGCACCAACCTGCCTGCCGCTGCTGCCGGCCTGACCAACGAGGGCATTACCACCCTCCGCATTGAGGACACCAAGGAAGGTAGCGGCAGGCAGGCCATCACCTCCAACACTGTGCGCATGCAGTATATTGGGCGCTTGGTAGATGGCAAACAGTTCGACACTTCCTGCCAGCCGGGCCGCACCCCCTTCGAGTTCACCCTGGGGGCGGGTCAGGTGATTCCTGGCTGGGATTCGGGCATCGTGGGGATGCGGGTGGGAGGCCAGCGCCGACTGATTATCCCGGCCAATCTGGCCTACGGCGAGCGCAGCCCCAGCCCCGATATTCCCCCCAATTCGGCACTGGTATTTGACGTAGAATTGCTGGAAATTCGCTAAAAACCAGCGGGTGTGGCTGTCCGGAAAATCCCTACATCACATGATGGGGTTTCAGGCCAATTCAAAACTCGAGCGCATTCGTTGGACACATAACCCAATGCCCCGTAGCAGCCACGGGTATACTGGTTGGATGAGTTTGCCGATTTTCGTCGCAAACCTTCATTCCAACAACATCAAGCATCTAACCCGAGTGGTCTGGTAAGTTAGGAATGATATGCTGTGAAGTTCCCAAAAAATGAAGTGCTCAGAGCAGCTCCCAGACTACATAGGGATAGAATCTATCCCGGCAATTGAGCTACCGGAGTACCAGGAATGTGGTGAAACCAATGCGGTTTGTGGTGTTAAGTGGACAGAGCGGAGCCGGCCTGACTTCGGCTCGGATGGCCCTGGAAGACCTGGGCTATTTTTCGGTAGACAACATCCCCCCTCAGCTTTGGGGCGACCTGCTCAAAACCATAGAAGCTCGAGGTATCCACAAGGTAGTGGTGGTGCTGGACATCCGGGCCCGTGATCTGCTGGGCGAAGTGGAAGACGTGCTGACCCAGCTCCGACCCTTCATCATCTACTTGGAAGCTAAATCCGATATCCTGCTCAAGCGCTACAATCTTTCGCGCCGCTTGCACCCGCTGGGTATGGGCAATCTGCTGCGCGAGATAGACGAGGAACGGCTGGCGCTAGCCCCTTTGCGCGACCGGGCCGACCTGGTCATTGATACCTCCGAGCGCACCCCCCGCCAACTCAAGGAGGCTCTCGAGGCTGCCCTGGGCGAAGAAGAAGGCTTCTTGCTACGAATCTTCTCCTTTGGCTTCAAATGGGGCCCACCCCAGGATGCCGATTTGATGCTGGATGTACGGGCGCTACCCAACCCCCACTACGACCCGGTGCTCAAATCACGCCCTGGCACCGACCCGGACGTAGCGGCCTACGTGTTTTCAGAAAAGAAAAATGAGCCCTTCTACCGCACCCTGCTGGCCACCATCGGGCTTTCGGCAGAAGGCGCACGCCAGACCGGGCGGGCAGCGTACACTGTAGCTATAGGCTGCACCGGTGGACAGCACCGCAGCGTGGCGGTTGCCGAGCGCTTGACGCAAGAACTTTCAGGGCGTTTTCGAGTGGAATTGGAACACCGCGACCTGGAAAAAACCATGGTTGCCTGAGCGAGGCCGCTAGACATGATCTGGAACAAGGCCAAACGACCCAACCTGCGTTCGCTAACCCAGGGCTTTCGGGCCAACCCTGCCGATGACCGTTTCCTCAGCACCCTGCGCTGGCTGTTGCCGGGAATGCGGGTCAAGCGCTATGCCCTGCTGGCCTTGCTGGGCATGCTGGCAATGTTCACTGGAGTGGTACACATGTCGTGGCATACCACCCTGCTGCCCTGGTTTTTGCAAACCACCCGCTGGGCAGGTTACTTTTCCATCCCGCTATGGGTTTCGGGGGGGTTGTGGCTTGTGGGTGGACTCACGCTTTTCCTGCTGGGTTTGCGCTGGATGAACCGCAGCATGCTCTCGGCCATCACCGACCCTGGCTCGGTCTCCAAACAGGTTTATATTCGCCGCAGGCTCGAGGCCGGCCCACGCATTGTGGCCTTGGGTGGGGGAACAGGGCTCTCGAGGGTGCTGCGCGGCCTCAAGATGGAAACCGCCAACGCCACTGCCGTGGTAGCTGTGACCGATGACGGGGGTTCTACTGGGCGCTTGCGGGTTTCGTTCGGGGTTCCGGCCGTAGGTGACCTGGTGGACTGCCTGGCCGCCCTCTCCGATGCGGAGGGGCTGCCAGACTTGATGGAGTACCGCTTCCAGCGCGGCGATGAGCTCAAGGGCCACACCTTCGGCAACCTGATGCTGGTCTCGCTCTCCGAACTCAACAACGATTTTGCCAGGGCCATGCGCCAGGCCAACCAGGTGCTGCGACTGCGCGGGGCTGTATGGCCTTCGACTTTCGAGGCCGCCAGGCTGTGGGCCGACCGTGACGATGGTACACGGGTACAGGGTGAAACAGCTCTGCGTGAGCAGTCGGGCCGCATCCGCAAAATGGGTTTGGCCCCTGGCGGCGTGGCAGCCATGCCCGAAGCAGTACATGCCCTGCAAAAAGCCGAGATGATTGTGCTGGGGCCGGGCAGCCTCTACTCCAGCGTGATCCCCAGCTTTCTTCCCAAGGGTATCCAGGTCGCCATTCAGCAATCCCGGGCCAAGCTGGTCTACATTGTCAACATCATGAGCGAGCGGGGCGAGACCGAAGGCATGGATGCCTACGATCATTTTCATGCCATCGAACAACACCTGGGCCGCAAACCCAACGTGGTGCTGGTCAACAACGCCCGCATCCCCGAGGATTTGCTCAAACGCTACCGGGCCGAAGGCCAGATGCCGGTACGCTTCAACCCCAAGCCATTCGAGGGGCAGGGTGTTCAGATCGTCGCTGACGACTTCCTCGAGCCCGGTTTTGCCCAACACGACCCTATCCGCCTGGTCAAAGCCCTCATGGCTCTGCGCTAGGGCGGTTTCAGGAAATATCACAGGGTATCCACAGCCGAAAATTTCGCTGTGGGGGCGATTTGTGTACGGTAGAGGGATGAGATCAATACGTTAACCGCCCTAGAAAAAGTGCAAGGGTTCTTGTGTACCAAAATGCCGTATAGAGTCTTTTTTTATCCATGATCCCCGCCGCTGAAAAGGAAAGAGCCACAATAAAGCTGACGATGGCTATAGGTCTTGGGAGCAGCAGAAACTCCATTGCGCTTGGCTGGCTATCAACCTCAAATAACGCTCATCCAGCAACCTATCCGAAACGGTATGCCCAGCCCCTTGATGTTGAGGTAAAGTCAGGGTAGGGTGTGAGCTTATGGGCTGCAAGACGCCCAGTAAACGTCTACATTTCATATACATAAACCAGTGGCATTGTTGGGTATTGCAGGGAAACCCATACGCCATGATCCCCCTTCTCTTCTCCGATCCAGTGGGCGACGACTACGGCCTGGGCTATGCCTATCCCACTGCAGCATTGTTTGCCGAGGCTGGTTTTGCCGATCTGACCGGCTTTGAAGCCTTGCGCAATGGGGAAAGGGTGGTGTTGCGGGTCAAGCTCAATCGCTATCCAAACCCTGGTAATGCCCCCCATGGCTTTTCGCTGGCCACCATAGGCCTCTATATCCATACCGAAGCAGGAGGCAACGAAGAGCTCACTGGCACGGGATTCAAAACCCCCCCAGGTCAGGGCTGGAACTGGGCCTATTTGCTTACCGGTTGGAAAGCCGAAGAACACCATCCAGATGGAACCGTGCAGGCTGTACCGATTACGAAAAATGGGGATTGGCTCGAGCTTTCCCCCAGCCTGCCCCCAGGGGATTATGGCTACTACGTAACAGTCGGACTCTACGACCCCTTCACGCCCTGGCACTTCCGCCCGGTACGTCCCGGTGGCGGCACATGGACGATTAACGGGCCGGTAGGAGCCCCAGCCGCTGTAGACGTGCTCTCCCAAACCCAGAACCAGGCCTATCAAAGCGGTGTCTTGCAGCCAGTACGTGCCATCCAGAACCGCATTCCCTGGGCCATTCTGAGCGCTGCCTTGGGTGTGCTATTTATCCTGCTGGCCTTCCGTTTCCCACGTAAATAAAACCAGGGCCTGAGCGCTATCGCTGACGATTTCTAAGTGCTTCCCGCGGATGTCCTGGGGAATAAGCGAATTAACAATCACTCGGGAATTGCGCCCAGTACGCAACTACATCCAAAAGCCCTTCACAAATGCCTTAGCCCATCGCTCTAAAAAGGTGTACCCTAAGGTCATGCGCGACCTCTTGCTGCGGTTGTTGCTTAATACCCTGGCTTTGTGGATCGTGGCCCAACTCTACGGCGGCATCTATTTTGCCAGGGGAAGCGGCCTGAGCGATTATCTGCTAGCTGGACTGATTTTCGGCCTTGCCAATGCCCTGCTCAAACCCCTGCTGCTGCTGTTCACCCTGCCATTCAATATCCTGACCCTGGGGTTGTTTACCCTGGTAGTCAACGCCGTGATTTTGTTGATTGTGGCAAGTCTAACTCCGCTGGATGTGCGGGGGTTTGGCGGAGCTTTGATTGGAGCCATCCTGCTCTCGGTTATTAGCTTTGGACTCAATCTACTTATTGGGCCTTCGGATCGACACAGGGCGAGATAGTGCCGGAATCGAAAAGACAATCAGGCTGGGCGTGAAGGCACATCCCCAGGCCAACAACACCCGCTGGGGCCTACCAGTAGCTGTTTGCCAGCTCTAACGCGACCTTTGGCCTAGCTTCAGCGCGACCCCGTGATATAGCTCTCCAACTCGGCAATCATGAACTCCTGTTGGGTCATGATGGCTT
>JBBIUP010000003.1:0-46650 GCA_037440185.1 Meiothermus sp.
CTGGGCCAGGGCTAATGTTTTCGAATCCAACATGCTGAGTATTCTATCGCAGGACAAATTTGCGAATGCCCCGAACAGTCAAAGCAGCAACTACTGCCTCGAGCCAATACACCATGGGCGGTTCCCATCCCCGGAGTGGCGAGTGTTTGAGGGAACGCGACTGTTTTCTATCCACACACTTGCTCACCTCTGCGTGAAATTGCCCGATAAGAACGGGCTAGTTTCGGGGTGATACTTTTTGACACCAGGCCAGTTCAACTGTTCAAGTGGGTCATTCTCGAGGCCTCCCGCTCGGCAGCAGCGTGCCTGGATGTTTTTGGCTTTGCCAACTTCCGACCGTATAGATGGCCGAGTAAGTCAAAATCCCGAAGTGTGTTTTGGCTCGATAAATACAGCATGAATCGCATATTGCAATTTGGAAGATTCTCGAGTAGGCAAAATACTGACGACCAGTTCACTCGATGCTGGCGCAATTGATTAAGACTTACTCGAGGGAATCTTCGACATCGAGGAAATGCGATGGGGAAGGCACAAAACATGGCTTTTCGATACACATCGGACGAATTGAAAATTCACCAAGAGGTTGTATTTGACATACAAAAATTACACAACATGTAGTATAGTATTCTCCAGTGGAGAAACAATCTAACAGCAACACCCGTCCACAGTTCGCACAATGCCAAAAACCTGGTTATGTGCAATGGGCGAATCATCCGCTGGATAGCGCATGATTCGAGGGTTATTGCTGAGATGGCTCCACTCTGATTCAAGGAGGAATATACATGACTGAACAACCAAAACCTGCACCTGCCAAGAAGCCCGCTGCCAAGAAAGCTGCCGCCAAGCCCGCAGCCAAGAAGCCTGCCGCGAAAGCCGCTGCCAAGCCTGCTGCTAAGGCTGCTGCGAAACCCGCCGCGAAAAAGGCTGCTCCCAAAAAAGCGGCTGCCAAGAAGTAAGACTCTGAATTTTAGTAACCGACTCCGTATTGGAGTCGGTTGTTTTTTGCTATGCATTATGGCGATGGCTGCAAAAGATCCACCGAGTTACCAAGTCAAGAGGCGGCACGAGTACACCGTCAACTGATGCTGAGCAGCCTGACCTTTCATGGCTTTTTCTCGGAAACTGTGTCACAGACTTTGCCGAACTGTCCACGAAGCGGGGGCATGGCCCGAAAATGATCCGTTGATGCAGCGCTAGCTTGACGAACTCTGAATGGCCTCTACTGCCTGGGGGTTCTCCAGAGCGGACAGGTCACCCGGGTTTTGTCCCAGGAATGCGGCTCGAATCACCCGACGCATCACCTTGGCATTGCGGGTTTTGGGTAGATCGGAGACAAAGAGAATTTTTTCTGGTTTGAGAGCTTTGCCCAGGCGATTGGCGATGGTATCGCCGATCGCCTTCTCCATTTCGCTGCTGGGGGTTTGCTCGGCCCGCAACACCACAAACACCACTGCCGCCTCGCCCTTCACTTCGTGCGGAATTCCAATGGCGGCGGCTTCTTTCACAGCAGGGTGTTCGACCGCAGCGCTCTCGTATTCGGCTGGCCCTACCCGCTTGCCGGCAATCTTGAGGGTGTCGTCGCTGCGACCCTGGATAATCCAGTGGCCTTGGTGATCCAGCACGGCCCAGTCGCCATGTAACCAGATATTCTCAAAGCGATTCCAGTAGGTGTTCAAATAGCGCTCGGGTGCATTCCAAAAACCTCTGGTCTGTCCAGGCCACGGCCCCATCACTGCCAACTCGCCCACCTCATCTCGCACAGGTTTGCCTGCGCTGTCCAGCACCTCGGCATGAATACCCGGTACAGCAGTATTGAACCCCATGGGCTTGATGGGCCGCCAGGCCGTGCAGCCCAGGATGCCACCGCCAATTTCTGTGCCGCCGGAATAGTTGATGATGGGCATACGGCCCTGGCCCACGGTTTTGGCAAACCAGAGATAGGGTTCTAAGTTCCAGGGTTCGCCAGTGGAACCCAGCATGCGAAGTTTGGACAGGTTGTGTTTGCGGATGGGTTCGTCGCCCAAAGGCATTAAGGCCCGTACCAGGGTGGGGGAGAGGCCCAGGTGAGTGACCCCGTGTTTCTCGCAGATGGCCCACAGGCGGCCTGCATCGGGATAGTCTGGAGCGCCTTCGTAGAGCAGTACCGTGCCGCCGATGGTCAGGGCCCCCAGAATCGCCCACGGCCCCATCATCCAACCCATGTCGGTAAACCAGAACAGGATCTCACCTTTGCGCACATCAAATAGGTGTGCCATGTCCTGGGCGGCCTTGAGGGGGAAGCCAGCATGGTAGTGCACGGTGCCTTTGGGTTTACCGGTGGTGCCAGAGGTATAGATCAGCATGAAGGGATCCATGCTGCCCATGGGTTCATAAGGCGCGGTGGAAGGTTGTTGTGAAACTACCTGATCCCAGGCCACCTCGTTTTCTGCTAGAGCAATATCGCCGAAGCGGCGCACTACCAGCAACTTCTGTACGCTGGGCGAAAGGGTTGCGGATGCGCGGGCACTGTCCAACAACTTGACCCTGCCACCCCTACGGTAGAAACCATCGGCGGTGATGATCAGTTTGGCTTCGGCATCATTGAGACGGGTAGCGGCAGCGTCGGCGGCATAGCCCGAAAAGATAGGTACAAAAATCGCACCTATTTGGGCCAGTGCCAGTGCGCTGATGGCTGTCTCGGGAAGCATCGGCAGGAAGATGCCCACCCGGTCTCCCTTGCCGATACCCAATCTTTTTAGAGCCTGGACAGCCTGGGCCACGGCAGCCTCGAGTTCGCCATAACTCAGGCGGACTACTGCACCCTCTTCCCCTTCCCAGATCAGGGCTGGGTCGCCTGGCCGGTTCTTGGCATGGTGGAGTGCGTTGTGGGCTAGGTTAAGTTGGCCCCCCACAAACCACTGGGGCCACTGGGGGCCCTGGGAAACCTCGAGCACCTGGTGATAGGGAGTAAACCACTCGATGCCCAGAAGCTGCAGCGTTGCTTGCCAAAAAGCTTCGGGCTGGGTGATGCTGAACTGGTAGAGCGCTTCGTAGCTTTCCAGGTGCAGATGCCGCAGCATTGCTTCGATATGGCTGCCGCGTTGGTATGCTTCGGACGGGAACCAGATGGGTTCACTCATAGCTAGCCTCACTTTGCTCGCCTACAGTTTAGCTGCAGGCCCTGCAGCGTAATTTACCCAGTACCACCAAAACCGTTGTACTGGGTATTGGTGGGAACCGCTCAAGGAGAGGGCTTTCTGGATGGCCCTGTACGGATTCGACTAGCTCACCGACCACGGATTCGACCAAGCGGTGGGTGAGCCTGCCGAACCCCACCGACCACGGATTGACAAACTTACTATGGCATAGCTTAGCCCACGAAATGAAGCATTGTCGGCAGATCTGGAACCGGCCCTTCTTTTATATACCCACGCTCGAGGACTACCAGCAAAGTTAAATCGAAGCCTATGAAGCCTCGATCACGAC
The DNA here is from genome assembly GCA_037440185.1 of Meiothermus sp. GTDB lineage: Bacteria > Deinococcota > Deinococci > Deinococcales > Thermaceae > Meiothermus. Next base: position 3,466 of record JBBIUP010000003.1, read on the forward strand.
CAAGCGAACTGGGATGGTTTTTTATAAGTGCTGGTTTTAGGGTGGGGAATTTACCGCTTGCGAAACAGGCCAAACAACCCTTTACCCTTGGTGGGTTTGTCTTCCCCGGTGGTTTTGTTGGGGTTGGGTTCGGGCTCGGGTAGGTTTCGCGCTATTCGCAGAAAGGCCTGGGGGGTAGCGCGGATGGCCGGGTCTTTGGCCAGGAGGTTGCGCACGATCCGATCCAGATGGGGTGGGAGGTTGGTGGGAGGGGGCATTTTGTGCAGGTGGGCGTAGGTGATTTCCTCCAGCGTTTCGCCCACAAAAGGTCGCTTGCCCACCAGCAACTCAAAGGCCATCACCCCAAACGAATAGGCATCCAAGGCAGGAGTAGCTACCTCACCCACAAATAGCTCGGGAGCCATGTAAAAGGGGCTTCCGGCCCGCTCGAGGGGCTTGGGGTTTTCGCGGGTCTTGGCAACCCCAAAATCGCCGAGCTTGAACAGCAGCCCATCAATAAAGATGTTGGAAGGTTTGACATCCTGGTGGATGATGCCCCGGTCATGGAGGTAGATGAGGGCCTGGGCAATCTGAGCCAGACATTCGGTTGCAACTTCGCGGCTGAGGGGGCCTTTTTTGAGACTGTCCTCGAGGGTTCCCTCCTCGAAATATTCCAGGGCTAAAAAAGCTCCTTCCCCTTCGGGACGGCCCGAAAGACCGCGCACCAGATTGGCGTGGTTGAGCGTGAGGGAAAGGGCTACCTCCTGGGCAAAGCGCTCGGTGAGGGCCCGGTTGGTGCGCACCTCGCGGCGCGGTACCTTGAGGGCTACCTTGGTGCCGTCGGGAGCATGGGCCAGATATACCTGCGACGACCGCCCCAGGCCCAAGAGCATCTCGAGCCTGTAGTTTTGGCGGGTCAGTCGGCGATAATCCACGTAACTCCCTAAAAACTTCCAACTATTCCAGCACAAGCTGCGTTACGAAAGAGTTAAACTTTCCCCTGGCTTCAGGGCCTGTCCCCCCACCCCCAAAAGGCCGGCCCGACGGATGAAGGCATCTCCATCCTGGGCAATGGGGGGGAAGGTGTTGTAGTGCACGGGTAAGACCTGCTTGGCCCTGGTTAGCTCGAGGGCCTTCAGTGCATCATCTGGCCCCATGGTGAAGTGGTCACCGATGGGCAAAATGGCCAGATCAACATTATACGGGGCTACCATGGCCATATCGCTAAAGAGGGCAGTATCGCAAGCGTTGTAGATGTGCTTCCCGCCCAATTCCAGCACGAAACCCTGTGCCAGCCCGCCATAGGTTCCATCCGGGAAGGATGAGGAGTGCATGGCTGGAAACCACTTGAGCCAACCCCCTTTGAACTTGTAGGTGCCACCCAGGTTCATCCCCACGCCCTGGCCCCCCTGCTTCTCGGCATAGCTGACAATCTCGTAATTGGAAAGGATGGGAGCCCCAGTACGCCTGGACAACGCTACGCTATCGCCATAGTGGTCGCCGTGGGCGTGGGTCAGTACGATCAGATCGGCCTGGACTTGATCGGCTGGGAGGGCGGCTTTGGGGTTGCCGGTGAGGAAGGGATCTACCACAATCCGAGTGATACCATCGCTGACAAGAAGCGCCGAATGTCCCAAAAAGCGTACTTCGACCACGGTTATACCTCCAAGTGTATTTAGTATATGTCTGCTGCTGGTTCCGGGTTTGCCACCCGAGCCACACTGGGTTTAGCAGAGCGGTTCTGTGGGTTTAGACTAAAGCTGGAGCAGGGCGGCAAAAAACGAGTTCAGCACATGTTTTTGACTTTCGAGGATTGCCGGGTTCTTTCCGAGAACCGCTCTACGCCACCCCCTGGAGGTTCGCCACATAGTGGCTATGGCTTACGCCATCCCCTAGCAGACGCAACGCAGACCAGCGTGCCACCCCGCTTCGCGGCGAAGAAAGCGTCTCACCTCGGTGAGGCACGTCTGCTGGTCACTTCTCGTTTTCGCCAGGCGGCAACGTCTGTGAAGTGCGCGATAAGTTACGCTCCTGGACGGGAGTATAACTGTGGTAGGCCAATCAGGTTTTGGCCAGCCGCTCCAATACCCGCTCCACATTGCGCTCGAAGGCAGCTTCGGCCAGCCGCCCCAAGGCCTGTCCGCCCCACTTTTCCCCCTGGGGCAAAGTGGCATGGATGCGGAGGGTAAGCCGGTAGTCAATTCCATCCCGCACCACCTCCCCGCTTCCCTCTAGCTCGGCCCAGAACGCAGGGGGCTCTTCAAGGGGCAAGGCCTCCAAGCGGGCTGTGTTGCCCCGAGGATGGATACGGCTGTGAAAGGGGAAATGGATTTCCCCAAACAGTGGCGCCTCGGCCACCAGATAGCCCTGAAGGGTGGTGTCCTGGCGGGTAAGTTGGCCAAAAGGGGGTTTGCTGGCAAAAACCTGTTCGGGCTTTAGCAGGTGTTCGGGGGGTTCGGCGAGCCATAGTTGAAAGGACTTTTCTAGCACCATAAGTTCACACCAGTTTCAGCGCTTGTTCAAGCAGTTGCCGCGCTATCGGCCGTTCTCCAAAATCAGCACCATTTTCCCAGCCTCGGAAAAGCACAGCTCAGAGGCTTGGGATATTTGGGTGGGAGGCGGTTTGAAAGTCCTGGGCACCACCTGAGGGGTAGGGGGTGGCCCTGCCAAACCAGATTTTCGGTCAATTGATCCACTCCACCCGTAGCTGTCCAGCCTGTGACAGTTGCTCGATTTCCTCGTCACTCACGTTGCGCAGCCGCGAAAGATGGCTAAATTCGGGGGCGGCGGCTGCCAACCCTACCCGCACCACCAGCACCTCTTCGCCTTCGGCCTTGCCAATGCGCCAGACCAGATGATTGCCAAGCCGCTCGAGCAGGTCATCCATAGACCATAGGGTATCGGTTAGCGGGGGCCCGGTAAAGAGAGCCTGGCAACTAAGGATAGAATATGCCTGTGGAAGCCATTGTGTTGGCCGGAGGCAGATCCGATGATCCTCTGGCACAGAAGTTTGGAGTTGCCAGCAAGACCCTGGTGCCGCACCAGGGGCGTCCATTGGTGGAGTACACCCTGGAGGCCCTGACACAAGCTGGTCTAGATATCATTTTTGTCGGCCCGCAAGCCGCCTTGAACCCTCCCCCCAATATATCCTTGCCCGATCACGGCAGCCTGATTGCCAACCTCGAGGCCGGTATCAACGCTGCCAGAGGCGAAAAAGTCCTGGTCGCTACCGGCGATATGCCTTTTCTGAGTGGTGAAGCAGTGCGCTGGGTATTACAGAACGCGCCCCAGGCAGGTTTTGTTTATTCGATTATTGCCAAAAAAACCATCGAACAGCGTTTTCCGAAGATGCGCCGTACCTATGCTCGTATACGCGAGGGTTCTTTCACCGGTGGCAATATCGTTCTAGTTGACAAAAAACTCTTTTTCACAGCTCTGCCTTTGCTCAAGAGAGCCCTGGAACTACGCAAAAACCCTCTGGCACTGGCCCAGATGATCGGTTTTGGAACCCTGCTGCGGGTTTTGCTGGGTCAGGCCGATATTGCCGGTTTGGAAGCCAAGGTCTCGCAAATTATTGGAGTTCCGGCCAGAGCCCTCATTACCCCTTATGCCGAGGTGGGGGTGGATATAGATAAGGAAGAAGATTTGCAGTGGTTAAGTTGAACCAAAACCCGACCCCTGGCAACACACTCGAGAAGCTCGAGCGGCAACGTCTGTGAAGTGCGCGATAATGTGCCATTTGAGGCCGCTTAACTGCATTTTTTACATGACCACTGTGGCTGGCCTGGTTCCCCTCCGCTCCCTCTGCTGTAAACTGGACATTGAATGCGAACGGTTCGTGACCTACGCCTTGCTGGCCTGATTGCCTATCTGGCAGCCCTGATTGCCGGGCTGATCGTCTCTGGAATCGTACACCTGGCGTTTGGGCGGCGGGGTTTGTTTGGCTGGGAGGGGTTTAATTTTTTCGGCATCCTCGAGAGCATTTTCTTCTTGCTGGTCTTTACCCTTTCGTTGTGGATTGCCAAGCGAGCGGTCAAGGTGACCACCACCACCCTGCTCTCTGCCGGGATTTTCGCCCCCACTTCGGCCCGCAAGCTAGCCCGACCAGTGCCTGCCATCAATGCCCTGCAATCCTTTGAAGGCAACATCGCGGTGCTGCTTGAAGCAGGATATCCAGTGGGTGTTATCGGCATTGACGATTCACTGGTTCCTTGGGACGAGGCCCCGGTGGTTCCCGGCGAGACGGCTGCCAGCGAACTGGGTTCCTTGTTCCGCCAGCACCAGATTGTGTTTGTGGCCGATGGAAACACCATACACGGGATGATTACCCGCGAACGTTACTTCAAGTATCTGGGTGCGAAATAAAGCTCCAAACCGTCAAGCTGGTGGGTATGAACTGCTCGTGAGCCGGTTTTACTTCACAGGGTAAGCCAGCGGTCAGGAAGTCAGATAAACATACTTCGCCTTTTGTATAACGTATCCTGAATAACAACTGGAGATACGCATGACCAAAGCCCCGGATATCGTAGATTTGCTCAACCTGTCAGTAGACCGCAGCTCGAGCGACCTGGTCATCACTGTCGGCCTACCCCCCATGATCAAAATTGACGGTGAGTTCCACCCTACCGAATATGAACCCCTCACCCCTCAGGAAACCCGTCGCCTGACCTATGCGCTGATGGACGAAAAGCAGCAACGGGTCTTCGAAGAAGAAAAGGAGCTCGATTTCTCCTTTAGTCTGCCGGGTAAGGGTCGTTTCCGGGTCAACATCTTCTTGCAGCGGGGCAGTGTCGGTGGGGTGTTACGGGTGGTGCCCTCCAATGTCAAGAGCTTTGAGGAATTGGGCCTACCCAAAAACGTGGCCGACATCGCCATGAACCCCCGTGGCTTGGTGCTGGTGACCGGCCCCACCGGCTCAGGCAAATCCACTACCCTGGCCTCGATGATCGACTACATCAACGAGCGCAGACGCTCCCACATCGTTACCATCGAAGACCCTATCGAGTTCTTCCATCGCCATAAATCCTCCATCATCAACCAACGTGAAATTGGCTCTGATACCCATGGCTTCGACAAGGCCCTACGTTCGGTGTTGCGCCAGGCCCCCGATGTGATTCTGGTGGGAGAGATGCGCGACTATGAGACCATTGCAGCCGCCATTACCGCCGCTGAAACCGGCCACCTGGTTTGTGGTACCTTGCACACAAACAGTGCTCCTGAGACCATTGACCGTATCATTGACGTTTTCCCCCAGGCCCAGCAAGAACAGGTGCGGGTACAACTTTCCAACAACCTGGTTGCTGTCTTGACCCAGCAGCTTCTACCTAAAGCTTTTGGTGGGGGGCGTGTTCTGGCTTATGAGCTCATGATTGCTACACCCGCCGTACGAGCGCTCATTCGTGAAGGCAAGAGCCACCAACTGGTTAGCGTGATTCAGACCGGCGGACAGTATGGCATGATTACCATGGATTCCTATCTGGCCGACCTCTTCAAGCGCAAGCTCATTACCTACGAAATGGGTCAATCGCGCTCAGTAGACCCCAAGGAGTTTGCTCGCCTGGCGGGTGCAGGCAGCCCGTCTCCCCAGACTGCTGGAATGCGCCGCCCGTAAATTTCCATAGTGGCAGTATTGCTGCATAGGTGCCATTCGCTCCAACTTTAGGGTGTGAGTGGCACTCGATACTTTGGCCGTAATCTGTGCGTTCCAGGCGTTAAGGTGTGAATAATTGGTTTCTCAGGAGTGCATTAGCGCGTAGTCTTGAAGTTGTATGACTGGGTCTTCAAAGAATTAACGGTTTGCAGGGAGCTTGTTGCATGGCTTTATCGAGAATTCGCCGGATGTTTAGCAGCCGTATCGCACAGAATGCGGCGGCCTTGTATGCTGTGCAAATTCTGTCCTATATCCTTCCACTAATTTCGTTGCCCTACCTGGCGCGGGTACTCGAGCCCCACAACTTTGGCCTGGTGGCTTTTGCCCAGAGTTTTGCCAACTGGCTGGCCGTGGTGGGGGAATATGGCTTCAATTACTCTGCTACCCGCTCTATCGCTCGCCTGCGAGATCGAAAAGAGGCTGTAGCTGGCATCGTGATGTCCATTATGGGGGCCAAGTTGTTGTTGGTACTGGGCATGATTTTAATGACCTTCCTGGCCTGGGCTGCCATCGAAAGTTTTCGCAACCAGGCTGCCCTGGCCTTTTGGGCCTTGATGATTGCTGTGGCTGCCGCCCTCAGTCCCTTGTGGTATTTCCAGGCCATCGAGCGCACCTGGGTGGTGGCGATTTTGGAGGGCTTTATCCGCCTGGGCCACCTAATCGGCATTTTTATCTTTGTGCGTAGCCCTGAAGACACCTGGGTGGCCCTGGCTATACAGGCCATTGCCTACAGCCTAGCTACGACTATCGAACTATGGCTGATGTACCGCGAAATCCCCTTCAAGATGCCCAATCTGAGCATGAGCTGGGTGGCGCTGCGGGTAAGCTGGAGCCTGTTTCTATCCCGCGCTTCAGATAGTTTTTACACGTCAGCCAACGGGGTAATTCTAGGGCTGCTGACCTCGCCGATTCAGGTGGGTTTTTTCGAAACCGGCAACCGGCTGGTGCGTCCAGGGCTTTCAATTTTGTGGCCTTTAGCCCAGGCCATCTATCCCCGCATCAACCATCTCATCAAGCGTGATGCCGATGCGGCCATGCGTCTGAGCCGGCTGGCCTTGTGGGCAACGGTGGGCATCGGGCTGGTGGGAGGGGTGTTGCTGGCAGCGCTGGCTCCCATCCTGGTTACTTTGCTGTTTGGTGAAGAATACAAAGCCTCCATTCCAGTGTTGCAGGTGATGGCCCTGTTACTGCCCATCGTGGGCTTTGGGTATTCGCTCTCCATGCAATATATGTTTCCCCGGCAGATGGACCGCGAGGTAATGTACTCGGTGCTCAGTGCTAGCGTGCTTAATCTAGTGTTGGCGCTGATTCTCGCCCCGCGTATGGGGGCTTTGGGAATGGCTATCGCGGTGGTCTCGGCAGAGGCCTGGGCTACCGGGTTTCGCTTTGTTGTGCTCAAGGTGCGGAAGATTTTATGAAACCTCGAGTCCTTTTTTACATTCCAATTCTCGGTTATGGTGGGGTTGAGCGGGTGGTACAGCATCTATCGAATGGCCTTGCTGCTCGATATGACATCCTGATCGTAGCGCAGGGTTCCGAACCCGGTGATCTGCTCTCTCAGTCCAAGCTGCCAGCCAATGTGACTATTTTGCCTGCGCCCACCGAGCGCTCGGCCATGAAGCACCGGGCAATTCCTCGGCAGGTGTGGCGCTTGTGGTCTATTCTGGCTGAATATCAGCCCGATTTGCTGCTCTCGGCCTGGCCCAGGGTTCACCTCACGGTGGCGATTGCCCTGGGGTTGCTGCCCAAGGCGCGACGGCCCAAGTGGATTCTCACCGAACACAACGAGATCCAGGGCTATTTGGGGCACGGTTTGCGAGGTGGGCTCAAAACGGCTCTAATTCGCCTGTTTGTGCGTAACGCGGACGCCTATGTGGCCGTCTCGGAGAAGGTAGCCCGCCTGTCGGGGGCAGTGTATCCCGGTTCTGACTTCCGAGTCATCTACAACCCGGCTATTGCCCCCAACCTTGAGAGCAAAGCCCAGGAATCGGTAGAGCACGACTGGTTTCAAGGTCAAAACCCCATAATTCTCTCGGTAGGGCGGATGGATACAATGAAGGATTTCCCCACCCTGCTGCGCGCCTTCAAACTGGTGTTGGAGCGAATTCCCCAGGCCCGGCTGGCTATTCTGGGCGAAGGCGAGCTGCGCCCCCAGTTGGAGTCTCTGGTTTCCGAACTGGGGGTCAGGGAACAGGTCTGGATGCCTGGTTTCGAGTCGAACCCTTATAAATATATGACCAGGGCTACGGTATTCACCATGTCTTCAGCTTTTGGCGAGGCCTCACCGCTGGTTCTTTCGGAGGCAATGTACCTGAGCAAGCCAGTGGTGTTGACCCGCTTTGCTACCGCCCCAGAGTTTGTGGACTCGGGAATGGATGGACTGCTGGTAGATATCAACAACCCCCAGGCCCTGGCCGATGGACTGGTGCGGGTGTTGCAAGACCCACAAATACAAGCAGAATTCGGTGCAAGAGCCAGAGCCAAGGTCAAGGAGCGCTTCTCGGTGGAGCAGGCGGTTGCCAACTATGCGGCCCTCTTCGAAGAAGTGCTGGATCGGCCCAACCTGGTTGGGGTCAAAACTGTATGAGATGCAGGGAGGCAGTGGGTGTCTAGAGAGCGATTTGCAGTCTATCTTCCAGCCCTATTGGGGGGCGGTGCGGAGCGTTCGATGCTCAACCTGGCCATCGGGATGGCACAACAAAATGTAGATGTAGATTTGGTGCTGGCGGCTGCCACTGGCCCTTACCTGAAGATGGTACCCCCGCAGGTTCGGCTGGTGGACTTGAGGGCAGGACGGGTGTTGTCCAGTTTACCTGCATTGATCCACTACCTGCGGGTGGAAAAACCAGTTGGTATGGTTTCGGCCCTCGATCACGCCAATGTGGTGGCTCTTTGGGCAAGGCGGTTGGCGGGTGGACAAAGCCGGGTAGCTGTTTGTATGCAAAACACCCCTACCCAGGATGCCAATCATGCCAACTCTATCCCAGGTCGTCTGACGCCGCTGGCTATGCGGCTCTTCTACCCCTGGGCCACTGGTATCGTGGGTGTTTCGCAGGGTGTGGTAGACGACTTTATCAAGATGACTGGGATTCACCAGAAAGTAAGGGTCATCCACAACCCGGTTATTACCCCCGATCTCTTCAAGCGGGCCGAAGAACCAGTGGAGCATCCCTGGTTTCAACCCGGCCAGCCGCCCGTCTTGTTGGGGGTGGGCCGCCTGACCGCACAGAAGAACTTTCCCAATCTGATCCGCGCCTTTGCCGAGGTACGTGGGCAACACCGGTCCCGCTTGATGATTTTAGGCGAGGGTGAAGACCGCTCAGCGCTCGAGGCCCTGATTCGTGAACTGGGCCTTGAAGCCGAGGTGAGCTTACCCGGGTTTGTGCAAAATCCCTACGCCTATATGAAAAGGGCTGCTATTTTTGTCTTATCTTCTGACTGGGAGGGATTGCCTACGGTACTCATTGAAGCCTTAGCGCTGGGAACCCCAGTGGTGGCAACCGACTGCCCCAGTGGGCCGATGGAAATTTTGCGTGGGGGAACGCTGGGTCGCTTGGTGCCCATGAAAAATGCTTCCGCGTTGGCTCAGGCCATCGCGGCCACCCTTTCCGAACCCCCCAAGCCCGTATCGGAAGAAGCCTACGCTGGCTATACCCAGCCGGTAGTGGTGGATCAATACCTGCAATTGCTGAGGGGGAATTGAAGTGACTCGGCTGGCCTACGTTGCCCTGTGGCTGTATGTTTTCACTGTTCCTTGGGAGAATATCATCACCATTCCGGGTTTGGGCACCCTGAGCCGCTTTGTGGGGATAGGCGCAGTAGGCATTGGTTTGCTCTATGTGTTACTTTCCGGCTCGCTCCGGTTCCACCGAGCCCACGTATGGGGTGTGCTATTTGTGCTGCTGGCCGCGCTGAGCTATTTCTGGAGCATCGAAACGGCCGACACCCTCAACCGGGTTTTTCAGTACGGATTGTTGTTCGCGTTTTTCTGGGTTTTGTTCTCGGTGCTGGACAAAACCGAGCAGCTGCGCGGGATTCTAGTGGCGTATGTGCTGGGCTGCTATGTGGCGGGTTTCAATACCATCTCCAACTTCTTAAGTGGTTCCGAAGCCTACTACCAGCGCTTTGCAGCCGATGGTTTCGACCCTGGCGACCTTTCCTTCGTACTGGCTCTAGGTATCCCGATGGCCTGGTATCTGGCTTTCAAAGAGAACTCCCGGCTGGTCTGGTTCTACCGACTGTATCCCCTTGTAGCAGTAATGGTCATTTTGCTGACCGCGGCCAGGGCGGGCTTGTTGGGAGTAGCAGTGGGGCTATTGTTTGTGTTTTTCACGCTGCCCAGAGCTTCCTGGCGGGTCAAGGCCCTGGCAACACTATTGGGGCTTGTTGCTTTATGGATGATTCCAGTACTGGTTCCTGCGGAGAGTTTTTCGCGCCTGGCCACCCTGAGCGAAGAGCTAACCCAGGGCAGCCTCAACGACCGCACCAATATTTGGCTGGCCGGCTGGCAGAACTTCTCAGATAACCCCATTCTTGGGGTGGGAGCCGGAGCCTTTGGCGCTTCCCTGCGCGACCATGAGTTGTTCCGTGACTGGGTGGCTCCGCACAACCTTTTTGTCTCCATTTCTACCGAGATGGGTCTGCTGGGCTTAGGGTTATTTGGATTGATGCTGGTGAGTGTCGTAGCACTGCTGTGGCAGATGCCCTCGCTCGAGCGCGGCTTGTGGCTTACGGTGCTGGCTGTATTGTTCCTGGCTTTTTTGGCCCAGAACTGGGAGTGGCGCAAGCAAACCTGGTTTGTGCTGGGCATGATTTTGACCCATTGGAAGATCCTCTACCCTGCCTGGATGCCCGCAAAGCAACCGGTACTGGCACTGCGAGCAGAAAAGGGATAAACCATGACTGCAATTGTTCCGAAGCGCATTGTTTTTGTGATTACCACCCTGGGTATGGGTGGAGCCGAGACCCAGTTGGTACGCTTGGCCTCGGGGCTCAAGGGGCGCGGTTGGCAGGTTTCTGTGGTCTCGCTGATCCCCATGGAATACATTGCCAAGGACCTGGAGCAGGCCCAAATTCCCGCCGTCTCGCTGAACATGAGGCCCGGCAGCCCCGACCCCAGAGCGGTGCTGGCCCTGGCCCACTACCTGCGCCAGCAGAAGCCGCAGATTGTTCACACGCATATGGTGCATGCCAACTTGTTGGGTCGGATCGCACGACTTTTCGCCCCAGTACCAGTTTTGATTTCCACTGCCCACAACATCAACGAGGGCTCGCGCTGGCGCGAGATTGCCTACCGCCTGACCGACGCACTGTGCGACCTCACCACCCAGGTGAGCGAAGCCGGCAGGGAGCGTTATGTCTTGGTTGGAGCTACCCCTAAGGACAAGATTCGCTTTGTGCCCAACGGCATCAACTCTGCTGAGTTTCGCCCCGATACACAGGCCAGGGCCAGGGTACGAGAAGAATTGGGTTGGCAACAAAACTTTATCTGGTTGGCCGTGGGTCGTTTTGCCGAAGCCAAGGACTATCCTAATATGCTGCAAGCCTTTGCCAAAGTGCAGGCTCAGTATTCCGAGGCCCGCCTGATGATCGCGGGGCTAGGTGAGCAGATGGAGGCCATCCAGCGGTTAGCGCAAACCCTGAGTTTGCGCGAGGCCGTTCGATTTCTGGGCCTGCGCAAGGACATCTCGGCCCTGATGAACGCTGCCGACGGCTACGTGATGTCCTCGGCCTGGGAGGGTCTTCCCATGGTTCTGCTGGAAGCCGCTTCTACCGGACTGCCTGTTGTGACAACCGACGTGGGCGGCAACCGCGAAGTGGTGCAAGAGGGTCAGACCGGCTATCTGGTGCCCCCTAGTAACGCTGAATCCTTGAGTGCCGCGATGCTACGCCTTATGGCCTTACCGGAACTACAAAGGCAATGCATGGGAGAGGCTGCGCGGGCTCTTGTGCAGCAGCGTTATAGCCTCGAGTCTGTCCTGACCCAGTGGGAAACCATCTACACCGAGCAGCTTCGTCGCAAGGGTCTCACGATGGAGGTGACGGATGCCCAAAGTCCTGTTTCTCGCTAATATCGCCCGCTTTTTCACCGACTTCTTGTTACCTTTTGCAGACCACTTCCGCTCACAGGGATGGCAGGTAGACGCGGCAGCATCAGAAATGCCCGATTGTATACGTTGTGTAGAGCACTTCGACCAAGTTTTCAACCTGCAGTGGTCACGCAACCCCCTCGACATGCACAACTTTCTGCGCGGGTTAAGGCAGGTGCGCGATCTGGTCGAGCGCGGAGGCTATGATTTGGTGCACGTACATACGCCGGTTTCGGCTTTTATTGTCCGCATGGCCCTGCGCGGCATGTTTCGCCGTCCCAAGATAGTTTATACCGTACATGGCTTTCATTTTCACAAACGTGGTCACCCGCTAAAGAACCTCATTTTTCTCGGCATCGAGAAAATAGCGGGCCCCTGGACGGACTATCTGGTGGTCATAAACCGCGAGGATGAGGAGGCTAACCACCGCTACCGCATTGTTCCAGAGAATCAACTTCGTTACATGCCCGGCATCGGAGTAGATATAAACCACTACTCTGCGAGCGCAGTAGGTGAAGAGGCCATTGCCAATGTACGAGCCGAGCTTGGTGTGCATAGAGACCAGCCACTGTTCTGCATGATAGCCGAGTACGCCCCGGAAAAGCGCCACCGTGATGCGATTAATGCCCTGGCTAGGCTGGGTCGGAAAGACGTGGTGCTGGCCCTGGCGGGCATCGGCCCGCTGATGGAAGATATCCGGGCTATGTCAAAAAACCTAGGTCTGGAGGATCAGGTGCGTATCCTGGGATGGAGGCGGGATATTCCCATCCTCATCCGTGCTTCCAACGCGACGCTGTTGCCCTCCGAGCGCGAGGGTCTGCCCAGAGCTGTTCTGGAGTCGCTGGCGTTGGGCATTCCGGTAATTGGGGCGGATATCCGGGGCGTACGTGAGTTGTTGGTGGATGGCTGTGGGTTCCTAACGGAGGTCGGAGATGTAGCAGCAATGGCAGAAGCCATGCAGTGGATTATCGAAAACCCCGAGGAAAGCCAGGAAATGGGCCGTAAGGGTCGCGAACGCATGAAAGCGTATGACTTGGGGAACATCATCCGCTTGCATGAAGAACTTTATGCAGAAGCACTTGGTGCAAAGCCGGTGCTGAACCCTGCCTGAGAGAGGAAGTTTGTGTTGGACTGGTTGTTGTTGCTGCTCACCGCCGTATCTGCGGTTGCTTTGGTAGGACTATCCATACCATTGGCTCGAGTGCTGGGCATCGTAGACAAGCCTGGGGAAATCAAGATTCATTCCTTGCCAACCCCGCGCTTTGGTGGGATTGGTATCGTGACCACCATCGCCGTCTGGGGTTTGTACACCGGTACCTTATCTGGATGGGCTTTGCTGGGTTTGCTAATTATTGCCGCTACCGGTGCTCTCGATGATCGCTACAACCTCTCACCCAGGATGCGCCTAGTAGCCGAGTTGATAGCAGGGCTGGCGCTGGGACTGCATTTTTGGAGCGGATTGGGATGGTTGGGCTTGGTCATGGGTATTGTGCTGGTTCCAGTGATGGCCAATGCTGTAAACCTGATTGATGGCATGAATGGGCTGGCCTCTGGCAACGCCATGATTTCGGCTGCGGGCCTGGCGGTGATGCTGTGGGCCATGCAACTTGAAGCATTACTGGCTATCATCGTGGTGGGTAGCCTGGTGGGCTTCCTGGTATGGAATTACCCCAAGGCCAAAACCTTTATGGGTGATTGTGGCAGTCTCTCTACAGGGTACATGCTTGCCATGTTGTTGATACTAGCGGCAACACATGGCTGGATTACCTTCCTGGCAGCAGGAATAATGGTTAGCTTCCCACTCTACGATATGGCCGCAGGCATTATCCGGCGCTGGCGACGTGGCAAGCCTATTTTCGATGGCGACCGGGACCACACCTACGATCGGCTGGATCAGCTATATGTGCATAACCCTACCAAAACCGTGCTGGTGGTCTGGGCTATTACCGCTGTTCTGGTCAAGGTGGGGCTGATTGTCAGCAATGCCGTTTTATTGGTAGGAGCTTCACTGGTTTTGCTGGTATTGGCTTTCTTATTCTGGTCGGCCTATCGGTTAGGCGCACTTTAAGGTTTATGCCAAAACGCTACGAACATCAATTTGCCTGAGGTCTTGCAACCTGGGGACAAATGACCCATTAATCTGTAACGCCAAGTTACGGATCAACTGAAACGGAACTGCTCCATGCCCTGAAATAAAAACCTCCTGAACGGATTTTTTGGAGGTTCTCGAGGTCAGTCTTGGAGATGCTCTCTATGGAGGTTTCGTTATTAAGTACGTTACTGCTGTGTTGCAGCGTGAATAAGGCTTGCGACCAAGCGTAACGAAAGCGACAATGCAGCTACGCATCGCACTTTTTGGCGAATAACGCAGCCATAACGCCATTTACCCTAACCTTTTTAGCATACCCCTGGAGATGAAGGTCTCCGACTTATGAAGGAGCGCACTGATGCTGAAAAACCCCGTTACCATCATGCCCTTTGCTCCCTGGCCCTACTTTGAACCCGACGAAATTGAAGCCTCAGTGAAGGTACTTCAGTCAGGGAAGGTGAATTACTGGACAGGCCAGGAAGGCCGTGTTTTCGAGCGTGAGTTTGCTGAATATGTGGGGACTAAGCACGCTATCGCCTTGCACAATGGCACGGTTGCGATTGAGCTTGCGCTGTATGCGATGGGAGTAGGCGAGGGTGACGAAGTCATCACCACGCCCCGCACCTTTATTGCCTCGGCCAGTGCGGCAGTGATGCGTGGGGCTAGGCCGATCATGGCTGATGTGGATCGTGACAGCGGCTTGATCACTGCCGAGACCATCGAGAAGGTCATCACGCCCCGCAGCAAAGCCATCATCGTGGTGCACCTGGCCGGCTGGCCTGCCGACATGGATCCCATCATGGAACTGGCCCGCAAGCACAACCTCTGGGTCATCGAGGACTGTGCCCAGGCGCATGGTGCAAAATACAAAGGCAAGAGCGTGGGCTCTATCGGCCATGCGGGGGCCTGGTCTTTCTGTCAGGACAAGATTCTGACCACTGGCGGGGAAGGCGGGATGCTCACCCTGAACGATGATGAGCTGTGGAGCAAGGCTTGGAGCTTCAAGGATCACGGGAAGAGCTACGATGCGGTCTATAACCGCCAGCACCCTCCTGGCTTTCGCTGGCTGCACGAGGATTTCGGCACCAACTGGCGCATGCTCGAGGTGCAGTCGGCCATTGGCCGGGTAATTTTGCGCAAGCTGGATGGCTGGATCGAGAAGCGTCGGATGCACGCCCACTACCTCGGCGAGCGCTTTCGCCAAATCTCGGCTCTGCGGGTGCCGGAGGTGCCCTCCGACCTGTACCACGCCTACTACAAGTACTACGTGTATCTGCGCCCGGAAATGCTCAAGCCGGGCTGGAGCCGGGACCGGATTATGCAAGTGGTGAGCGATATCGGTATTCCCTGCATGAGTGGGAGTTGCAGTGAGATTTACCTCGAGAAAGCCTTTACCAGCCGGGGCTGGCAGCCTGCCGAGCGCTTGCCAGTAGCCCAGGAACTAGGTGAGACCTCGCTGATGTTCCTGGTACACCCCACCCTGAGCATGGAGCACATCAAGGCCACTGCCGATGTGGTTGAACAGGTAATGCAAGAGGCTTCGCGCTAAGACGCGAGAGGAGCAGGAATGATTCAGAATTTGAAGGAATTGCGTTTGAGTGCCGATGTGGTGTTGCGGGTTCTGGCCGACCAACTGATGGTTGCGGGTAGCTTCGCAGCAGCGATGGTGGTTCACCTGCTCTTGGCCTACAACGGAACAGGCGCTGACCCCAGTTTGCTGGGTCAGTATGCTCAGGTATACGCACAGAACGTATGGATTTTCATGCTGGTCAGCTTTGTCATTTTTGCAGCCAACGGCTTCTACACCAGAGGTCGAGCCTACCGGGGTCGCTACAAGATGCTGGTGGTAACTCAGGCGGTAGCCCTGGCTTATCTGGTTTACGGATTTACCGTTTTCATGATTCCAGCCGTGACCAATCCACCCAGCCCGGTGGTATTTTTGGGCTTTCTCTTCACGCTGGCCCTTATCTTGGGTTCGCGTGCTTGGGTGCACTACTGGTCTATCGTTGAGCAGGGGCGCAAAGCTAAGGCCGAAGCTAAAGCCAGCCCTATCCCCAACCTCCACAGCAATGATCGCACCATCTTGGTGATAGGAGGTGCGGGCTATATTGGCTCAGGCCTGCTCCCCCGGCTGTTGGAGCGTGGCTACAAGGTTCGTTTGCTCGACCTGCTGATGTTTGGTAAAGAGCCCATCGCCCACGTACTGTACCACCCCAATCTGGAGATCATCCAGGCCGACTTCCGCCAAGTGGACAAAGTGGTAGAGGCAATGCGGGGGGTGGACACCGTGGTTCATCTGGGCGGCCTGGTAGGTGACCCGGCCTGTGCCCTGGACGAAAATCTCACCACCGAAATCAATCTGGTTGCTACACGCACCATCGCCGAGATTGCCAAGGGCATGCGCGTCAAGCGCTTTATTTTCGCCAGCACCTGCTCGGTCTATGGGGCCAGTGACATGGTTCTCAACGAGCGCAGCAATCTCAACCCGGTCTCGCTCTACGCCCGTAGCAAAATTGCTTCCGAGCAAGTGCTGCACAAGCTCCAGAGCGACGATTTCTCGGTGGTGATCCTGCGCTTCGGTACGATTTTCGGTCTTTCAGGCCGTACCCGCTTCGATCTGGTGGTTAACCTGCTCACCGCCAAAGCTATCGTGGACAAGAAGATCACGGTGTTTGGTGGCGACCAGTGGCGGCCTTTTGTCCATGTGGACGATGCCTCGCTGGCGGTGATGCTCGCCACCGAAGCCCCCAAAGAGCGTGTCCACAACGAGACCTTCAATGTGGGGGGCAACGACGGCAACATGACCCTGGGCATGGTGGGCGAACAAGTCAAGAAACTGGTGCCCGATGCCGAGCTGATTGACTCGGGCCGCGATGGCGACCGACGCAACTACCGGGTGGATTTCTCCAAGATTCGCAATATGTTGGGCTTCGTGCCACAGTGGACGGTAGAAAAGGGCATTCAGCAGGTGATTGATGCCCTGCACAGTGGCAAGGTGCGTGACTACCGTGCCTCCATGTATTCCAACGTCAAATACCTCACCGAGGACACCGCCTCCGAGTCGGTCAAGCAGTACTATCTGGGTTGGGAGAAAGACCTGATCGAGCGGGCCCATATGCAAAATACCACCGAGGAAAAAGCCCCCATCACCAACCCACAAGCTTGAAGCCCCATTGAACTAGAAAAGGGCTAACTTGAATCTCTCAAACCTACTAGCGAACCCTGCCAATTCGCTTCTTGCCTGCAACTTCTCGGACTTCGTTAAGGTGGTCTATTTCCCCTAGAGATTGCCAAGACCAGTGTCTGGCTTTTTGTAAAGAATAATCATCTTGCTTGAGACTGACCCATACTCCTTCTTTACTAACAAGGCCGACTCCATTGGCATCTAGCAAACCAGCGTAAGATACAGCTTGCTCAAAATCTCTTTGTAACTGCTTGTGGGTTGCTATGCTTAATTTGGCTTCCCAAACCCAAGCTGCTCTAACCCGGTTGGACACACCGTCTCGTATAGGAAGTAACACATAATCTGGAATGGCTTTTTCTTGTCTTCCAATCTTAACTTTGACCTGTCGCGCCCAATCATCCTCTGAAAAGTCAAGCTTGATTAGAAAAGGCTCCAAGAGATGCTTCTCAACATCTCGCTCGGTACGAATCGCAGGTATTTTTATCTTACTGTCTTCGAGAAGTGGCAGTTTCCCAATATCCATTCCTGATGTTTGAATCCTGGCTTGGAGGCATGGCTAGTCCAACAACCCCGACCGGGCCAAAAGCGCCTTGGGATCGGGGTCGCGGCCCAGGAAGTAGCGGAAGAGTTCGGCGGGGTCTACCGAGTTGCCTTTGCTCAGGATGTGGGTGATGAAGTCTTCGCCGGTCTGGCGGTTGAAGATGCCCTCGGTTTTGAAGCGCGAGAAAGCGTCGGCATCGAGCACCTCCGACCATTTGTAGGAGTAATAACCCGCTGCATAGCCCACCGGATGCCCGAAGAGGTGGGCAAAACTGGCCACAAATGCATAGTTTTCGGGCAGCGGGGCCGGCATAAAGGGCTGCGTGATCTGGCGGGCATAGCTCACTACGTCGCCATCGGTGGGGGTGTAGTGCACATGCAGCGAGAGATCGAGCAGGCCAAAGGACAACTGGCGCATGCCCAGGTTGGCGGCCCAGTAGTTCTTGGCCCGCAGCATCTTCTCAAAAAGCTCGTCGGGGATGGGTTCGCCGCTTTGGTAGTGACGGGCGAACAAGTCCAGGGCTTCGCGCTCCCAGCACCAGTTTTCCATGATCTGGCTGGGCAGCTCCACAAAGTCGCGGGCTACCTGGGTGCCGATCAGGCTGCGGGCCTCGACACTGGAAAGGGCCAGGTGCAAGAGGTGCCCAAACTCATGAAAGACGGTTTCGACCTCGCGGTGGGTTAGCAGGGCGGGCTGGTCGCCCACCGGGGGCGTGAGGTTGCCGCACATCAGGCCCAGGTGGGGTTCGGTGGTGTTCCCGTTGCGCACGCCCCGAATTAGGGAGTTCATCCAGGCCCCACCGCGTTTGTTTTCGCGGGGGTGCCAGTCGGTAAAGAAGCGGCAGATGCGCTCGTTGTCCCGGAAAATCTCGTAGGTCTTGACCTCGGGGTGCCAGGTCTGGACGCCCTCCACCTCGCGTACCTCGATGCCAAAGACCCGGTGGCAGATCTCAAACAGTCCGGCCAGTACCTTTGGCAGGGCGAAGTAGGGGCGCAGCTCTTCCTCGTCGAAGTCGTAGAGGGCTTTGCGCTGTTTCTCGGCATAGTAGGCAATATCCCAGGGGTTGAGGGGGGGAGCCTGGGAGCCTTCGTGTTCACGACGGAAGGCCTGGAGGGTTTCGATCTCCTTGTGGAAATGGGGCTCGTAGGCCTCGCGTAAATCCTGCTCGAAGCGCAAGGCGGTTTCGGCTTTACTGGCCATGCGGTTTTCCAGCACGTAGTCGGCAAAATTGGCATAACCCAGTAGATCGGCTTTCTCTCGCCGCAGGGCCAGGATTTCGTCCATCAGGGGGCGGTTGTCACGCCCTGCCTCGGTGGCGCGGGTGTAGTAGGCCAGGTAGGCTTGCTTACGGATTTCGTCGTCGTCCAGATAGGTTTGCAGGGCCAGGAAGCTGGGTTGTTGCAGGGAGAAGCGGTAGCCTTCGCGGCCCCTGGAGCGAGCGCTGGCGCGGGCGGCCTCGAGTGCGCTCTGCGGCAGGCCCGCAACCTGGGTTTCGTCCAGGTAGAGCTCCCAATCGGCAGTGGAGTCGGTGAGGTTTTGCTCGAACTGGGTGGTGATCTCCGAAAGGCGGGTATTGAGGGCCTCGAGGCGGGCCTTCTTGTCTGCGGGAAGGTCGGCGCCCTGGCGGCGGAACTCGTCCAGGCGTAGTTTGAGGAAGCGGGCCCAGTCGGGGCTAAGACCTGGGGCTTCAGGGGTGGCGGCGAAATCCTGGAGGGCCTGGTAGAGCTCGGCGGAAATTTGTACCTTGGTGCCAAAGGCGGTGATGGGGGGGATGATGGCGTTGTAGGCAGCGCGTAGCTCGGGGGTAGTGGTCACGCTCTCGAGGTGGGCCACCAACGTATAGGCATACGTCAGGGTTTCGCCCAGCCGATCTAGGGCCACCAGGGTGTTGGCCTGGGTGCGCGGCCCCTCCACCTGGAGGATGGCCTGGAACTCTTCTTCCGCGCGGACGATCAGGGTTTGGATGGCTGGTTCGATGTGCTGGGGCTGGATTTCACCAAACGGAATATCGTAGTGAATCTCTAGCAAGGGGTTCTCCAACATAGCACATCAGTATACGGGGGGTCGGGTATAGAAGATGTGTAGCTTTTAGGCGTAACTTTGCACGGACCGAATTACGGCCTCCACCTGCGCTTCTTCTAAAAAAGGGTGCATGGGCAGGCTCAACACCTCGCGGGCGGCGGCTTCTGCAGCTGGGAGGGAGCCTTCTGGGGCCAGGTCGCGGTAAGCCGGTTGGAGGTGGGCCGGAACCGGGTAGTGGACGCTGCTGCCGATGCCTTGATCCTTAAGGTGGGCGACCAGCCGGTCACGCTCAGGGTGGCGCACCGTGTACTGGTGATAGACGTGCAGGGCGTAGGGCATCTCGCAGGGGGTTTGGACATAGCCCTTGAGGGCCTGGGTGTAGTGCGCGGCAATTTGGCTGCGGCGGGTGTTCCAGGCCTCCAGGTGGGGCAGCTTGACCCGCAGAATGGCGGCCTGCAAAGCATCGAGCCTCGAGGTGTAGCCCGCAGGTCGCACATGGTGATAGCGCACCTTAGAGCCGTGCGCTGCCAGCAAGCGTGACTCTTCGGCAACCTGTTCGCTTCGGGTAGCAATAAAGCCCGCATCGCCGTAGGCCCCCAGGTTTTTGCTGGGGTAGAGGCTGAAGGCTCCCGCGTCGCCAATGGTTCCGGCCTGAGGATGCAGGCAGTCGCAGGCATGGCCCAGCGGATGCTGGCAGCCAGGGGCACAGTACCTGGCTCCGATGGCCTGCGCTGCGTCTTCCAGAACCTTCAAACCGTGTTTTTGTGCGAAGGCCAGTATTTCGCCCATGGGCGCGACCTGCCCGTATAGATGCACGGGCAGAATGGCTTTGGTGCGCGGCGTAAGGGCAGCTTCTAGAAGGGCTGGGTGGAGGTTGAAGGTCTGGGGGTCAATGTCCACCAAAACGGGTGTGGCCCCGGCGTGTTGAATGGCCTCGAGGGTGGCGATAAAGGTGAAAGGGCTGGTAATGACCTCATCCCCTGGCCCAATTCCCATGGCCCGCAGGGCAATAAAAAGTGCATCCGTGCCGGAGCCGCAGGTCACCACATGAGGCACCTTCAGATAAGCCGAAAGCTCGGCTTCCAGGGCAGTGACCTCGGGGCCACCCACAAACCCGCCGGAAGCCAGTATGCGCTGTATGGCAGCGTCTATCTCAGTTTTCAATGCCAGGTACTCACGCTGGAGGTCAAGAATTGGCACCATTCAAAACACCTGCCTATAGCTTAGTACATCGTCGTTTGGTTTTCCGCACAGGGTAATGCGGTGGTCGAATGTTTTAACGGTAGATGCCCTTACCCAGCCAGAAGCCCACTGCCATACCCAGCAGATTGGCCCCCCACGCAGCCACCTCCGGCGGCAAAGGGCCCGACAGGGCCAGCACCTTGCCAGTGCTGAAAGCCACGTAATAGGCAATGGTGAGCACCAAGGCCAGGGCCAGCGCCGTACCAGGGTTGGTTGCCCGACGCACCGCAATGGGCAGGGCCAGAATCAGTACCATCAGGTTGCCCAAGGCCAGGGCGATGCCAGAATGCCACTGGGCCCTGGCTTCACGCACCTCGCCGGGTGGGGTGCTGGGGTTGCGAAGCTTGCTCCACCACTGCGAAAGCGGCACGGGCGTCTCGAAGCCGCCCCCGGCGTACTGGGCTTCCAGGTCTTCACGGCTGCGCGAGAGCCGTACCGAGAGTTCGGCCCCTGGCTGACCGATGTTTTGGGCTCGGAAAACCCGCTGTAAGCCTTCTTCAGCTTGCTCTAAAGTGGCAAAGTCGGGGATGGGTAATTGGGCCAAATCGAGGGTAAAGACCTTGTAATCCTGAAACACAATCACCTGGCCCTGTAAACGAGCTGTCTGGGCTAGGATCACCGTCATGGTCTGGCCTTGCCAGCGTTCCAGGCGTACTTGCTGCAACGCATCTTTGGCCTGATCGAAACCCTCAAAACGCAAGGTGAAGTCGCCTACCGAAAGCTCACGCCCAGCCAGACGAAACTGAGCGGTGCGTTCGGGCACCAGTTCATTCCAGTACACCACAGTGGTCGCTCGGTTGGCCCAGGGTACTACCCACTCTGAGAGTGCCAGCGAAAGCCCACTCATCAAGAGCCCTCCCAGCAAAAACAGCCTGGCGGTACGTAGTACCGGGATACCCCCAGCCTGCATTACCAGCAGTTCGTTTTCCCGGGCCAGCCGTCCAAAAGCCAGCAAAATTGAGAGCAGGCCCGCGATGGGTAGCGCCTGCACCGAGGCGGCGGGTACCTGCAAGGCCAGCCACTTGAGGATGCCGCTTAGTTCGGCTGTGCCCACCCACTGCGCTCTGGGCAGAATGTTGCTGATGAGCCCGAAGCCCACATACAGCACCAGCCCAAACAAAAAGACCGGCACGGCTTCGCGGAGAATGTAACGATCCAGATGGTTCATCGAATTTCCAGTCCAAAAACCAGCCTGCCATTGGCCGCTTCGCTTGGGTCTTGGGCAATGCGAATTTCCTGATAGCCCAACCGCCAGACAAAACAACAATCGGCATAGCGCAGTTCCAAACCCCAGCGGCTGATGCCCTGCCGCAGGAAATCATACCCGAGGAAGGGGGTGAGGTTGAGGTCGTAGGTGCAGGTCAGGGGAACCGGGGTGAAGCCCACTACCAGCTCCCTTCGTTCCCAATCGTCGCGTCCATTGCTGAGGGTTTTGCCCATGCAATTCCAGCAGGTGTTAAGCTGGGCCCACACCTCGCCAAAGTCCTGTGCATAGCCAATTCGCAAGCTGCTCTGGGTCTGGGATTTCAGGAAATCGTGTTCGGCCTCGAGTCGTAGCCCTGCGTATTGCAGGCTGCCCAAGAGATTCTGGGTGGCTTCGCGGCGCTCGAGCCAGAAGCGCCCTGGGGTAGACTCGATGGCCCAGGAATAGCCTAAACGCAGGGCAAAATCGCCCTCATAGCGGCCTTCTATTTGTCCACCGTAGGCCACATATTGCTGGGGTTGGTTGTAGAAACCCAACACCCCGAAGGGCTCGAGGCGAAAGCGAAATGGCCCCTCGTGCACCTCGAGGTTGTAGCGCAACTCGGCACCGGCGGCCAGCCCCTGCTCCTGGGTGGCCGGGGTTCCGTCGCGCCAGTCCTGGGCCACCCAGCCAAAGGGGATCAGGGTAAAGGGCCCTAAGGCCAAAGCCTGTTTCAACCCGAAAGCATAACGCCCCTTTTCGCTGTCGTGAACAAAAAACAAAGGGCCATCCACCACCTCGCCACGGCTGGCAAAACCACTGGGTTTACTGTCGAGTTGAAGGCTGGCCTGCCGGTTTTTTCCCTGCGTTGCAAGCCCTAGCCGCAACACCGGATCGGGGCTGCCCAGGCGCAGTCCCAACAGGGTCAGCCGGGTGCTGAATTTGCCGGAAAGAGCCCCCGATTCGGGCAAGGGAAACTCGCTCAGACCCAGATTCAAACCCTGGTCGAAGTCGAAACGAATCGGCAGGATAAGGGGGGCTTCACCGGCTCCAGCCGCCTGGGTGAGCCCCAGGTTTTCGCTGAGCGGTTGGTTGGGATCGAGACGTAACTCGCTAAAGCGGGCCAGGCCAAACTGGTAGACCTCGAGCTGGCTGTCCTCCAGCACGATCTCGCCGGTCTGGGTATCAAAACGCAGGGTTTGCGACAAGAGCCGCAGGTCGTCGCCGCACTTGCAGGTGGTGGCCCGAATCCCGCTGGCCTGTAAAACCTGCTCCTTTACCGTGCTATCTTCGGCCCAAAAACGGTAGCGGGGGGTCTGTATCTCAATGCTGCGTGCGGTGAGCTCACCACTGCTCTGGTCGTAACGCAGTTCAGGTGCCTGCAGGGATAGCCCTTTAGTCTGCAAACAGGCCCCGTCGCTAAAGATCGCCATATCGCCGTCGAATTCTAGATTCCCCCCCCCTGCCAGCCCTTCGGGGGTCTCGAGGGTGTAGGGTTGCTCGGCGCAGGGGGTTGGGTGGGTCGGTGAGGCCCAGGCCAGGCTGCTGAGCACCAGGAGCCAGAGGGGGAGCAAAGCCCGCAGCCAGTTGATCCCGGGCCCTGGCTTCGTGTAGACCTCGAGTCCTGAATCCGGAGCCCTGTACCCTTTTCGTCTCACCTGCATGCCCTACAGTCTATCGGCGTAGGGGCGCAGGCGGTTCAAAATATCTACCGGAACACGGGTATTGGCCCGTACTTTTCCATCGGCAAAGTTGAGCAATAAGGTGCTATCGGGCCGATTGCCGCGCAGGGTGGTGGCCCCATCGCGAAAGGTGAAGACTCCCAGCACCAGGGCCTGGTCTTTGGGGGTGTCCACGACGAGTGTACTGGCCTCGAGTACCGGGTCGCTCGAGCGCACCTCGCCCTTGAGCACCAGCACATCCTCTTTGAGCAACAAACCCTGCTGGGCCGTTATCCCTTTGAGCTGCCTGGAACTGAAGCGCACTCCGTTCATCCGCAGGGTGTCGGGCTTCTGCTGATAGTCGAGGCTGGCTGCACTAAAGTCGCCCTCCTTGGACTTGAGGGTGGCCCCCTGGGCCCGAATAAACTCGCCGTCCTTGTACTGGATATAACGGGCTTCCAGCACCAGCCCGCTCTTGTTGTCGGTGATGGTGCCGCCGGAGGGCAGGGTGTAGATGCCGGTTCCCACATCCAGTTCCGAGTTGCCCCTGGGCTTCACCTCAAAACCTGTAAACCGCGAAGCAAACACCACCAAAGATAGAAGAGTGAGCAGAACCAACCAACGCTTCATCCTTTCAATCCTAGAGCCTCGGGCATGAACCGAATGAGCAAAACATCAATAGACCGGGACTCGAGACCGCCGATTTCCCCCGCACAGCGAGAGGTGCGCCGCAATATTGAGTAACGTAATTAATTGCTAGGTTTTCTAGATCATTTTCTAGATCAGGTAAATACAGCACCAGCAGGAGTCAGGGGCTGGATTACCCAGCATAAAAAACCCGTAATACCCGTACAAACATACACTAACGCCAACCCATTATGAGTCCGAAGAATTAAGGTCGAATCCTCAGAAATGCCCATCTTTTTCGGTTATACTCCAAAGTAGATGCGATTATTGGCCTTCCTGATCGTAATTCTGGCTCCAGTTTTGGCCTTTCCTCGGCTGGGACTCCACGAAGGCTATACCCGCCTGGTCTTCGATTTAGACACCACTGCGCTTTACCAGTTTTCCCAAACGCCCGATACCCTGACCATTCGTTTTAGCGGCATCACACCGGCTGCCAGCGATACAGAGGTGGGTTCACCCCAGGTGGCTTCCTACCAGGTGGTGCACTCCACGGGTGGGGCTACGGTGTTTGTGCGACTTAGGCAGAATGTAGAAGTCAAGACCTCTTTGTTGACCGATGCAAACCGGCGACGGCTGGTGGTGGATGTATCAAGCCTTGCCCGCCCCGCGCCAAATCCCCCCAACACAGGGGCACCCGCCCGTCCCCTGCCCCCCAAACCCCGTACCCAACCCAAGATTGTGGTGCTGGACGCGGGGCACGGGGGTATTGACCCAGGTGCGGTGGGTTTTGTGGTGGAAAAAGAAGTTACCCTGGATCTGGCTTTGCGGTTGCAGAAACTGCTGCAAAACCAGGGTATCGAGGTGATCCTTACCCGAAACAGCGACACCCACCTTTCGCGCGATAAGGCCACCGACCTGGGTATGCGGGCCGACATGGCCAATTCCAAGCGCAACCTGTTTGTCTCTATCCATGTCAACAGTGCACCCAATATCGCTCAGGGCATCGAGGTTTATTATTTCGGCAACACCATTGATCCGAGCCTGCTGGCCCAGGTGATTCGTGAGAACGGTGGGGGAGAGTTGGGTCGCCGTCTGACCCGCGAGGCCCAGAGTGTGGGGGAGCGGCTGGTGAGCGATCTGATTGCCCAGTCCAATCTCAAGTTCTCGCGTCAACTGGCCCACTATGTACAGGCCTCCATGCTCCAGGCCACCGGGGCGGTGGATCGGGGGGTGCGCCAGGCGCCCTTCTATGTGATTCGCAATGCTCGCATCCCGGCCATTCTAGTTGAGGCAGGTTTTGCCAATCATCCCGTGGAGGGCCGCCGTCTCCAGACCAGCGAATACCGCCAATCCCTGGCCGAAGCCATGGCCCGTGGCATCCTGCGCTTCCTAAACAATGGTGGGTAGCTGGGGGTAGCCTCGCCCTCGAGCGATTTGCAACAATTCCCACAGCGGCAGGTCGCACAGGCAAGCCAGGAGCAGATCGGCCTGACTTAAGTCCAGGTGTTTGGTAAGGGCGTTGGGAATCGCTACCGTGAAGGCCCCCGCCGACCTGGCGGCCTGTACCCCATTGAGCGAGTCTTCCAGCACGATGGCCTGGCCTGGATGCACGCCCAGCCCATCCGCTGCCCGCAAAAATAAGGCGGGGTCGGGTTTGGTGAGTGCGACATTTTCCTTGGTGCGAATGACCTGGAAATGCCCCAGAAGTCCCAGGCGGGCCAGATGCCCTTCCACCCAGTCCCGCCTCGAGCTGCTGGCCACGGCTATCTTGAGGCCGAGGGCCTCGGCGGCATCGAGGTAGTCCAGCACCCCTGGCAGGGGCTGTAGGGCTTGGTTGAGTTCTTGTTTGCGTTCCCAGACCCAGTTTTCCAGGCTGTGTTTGTCCAGTGGTTCACCAACCTGTGTTTCCAGATGACCGGCTGGGTCGAAGGGCATTGAGTTGTTACCGATAAAAGGAAGCCAGTATTCCAGCGTCAGTTCTGCCCCATATTGCTGGTAGACCTCTTGCCAGGCCTGAAACTCGCTGCTTTCGGTATCCAGAATGGTGCCATCGAAGTCGAAGATGAGGGCTTGCATCTGTGAATTGTACTTTCTGTCAGGGGAGTGACTGGGTTGAAAAGCCCACAAAAGTATCCATGCCCCGATCCTGATGTTGTACCAAATATACCCGTGAGGAACGCTAAACGAGCCCCTCGTTCTTGGTGGGAGCTGTTTCTATTGCTTTTGGGGTCAGTTGAAACCGAAGCGGGTATCGCTACAAAACTGATTCAACTTACAAACTTTATCCAGGCCACTTAAAACTTTGACCTGATTCAATTTTGACAAAGGCTGGTGTAGGCTAGGCGGCGTATGAAACGTAGCCTGCTTCCCATTTTGGCTTTGTTGGCCTTTGGCTTGTCGGTTGCTTTCGCCCAGAATCCGGTTAAGGTGCGCATTGGGTTTAACCCCACCCAAAACTCCGACCAGCTCCGTCCGGCGGCCCAGGCCATTGCGGACTACCTGGAGCGCCGTTTCCAGGGGGCCATCGAAGTAGAAATCTTCATCCCTACCGAATACCGTGGGCTGATTGAGGCCATGCGTGGGGGCAACCTCGACTTCGCCTTCTTCCCACCCGACGGCTATGTGATTGCCAACGCCGATGTGGGCGCCCAGGTGCTCCTCAAGAGCGTGCGCGGCACCAGTCCCTTCTACTGGAGCGCCATCATCGTGCGCAAGGACTCCAACATCAAGAATGTACAGGGTCTCGATGGCAAAAATATTGCCTGGGTGGACAAGAACTCTGCTGCGGGCTATGTCTTCCCCCGCGCTGCGGTGGTGGGAGCCGGCCTCGACCCGGACAAGCTCTTTGCCAAGCAGACCTTTGCCGGTCGCCACGATGCTTGTGTGCTGGCAGTGTTGAACAAATCGGTGGATGCCTGCGCCACCTTCGCCAACGACACCCGCAACAAGAGCGGGGCCTGGACGCAGTTCCTCAAACCCGAGGAGGCTGCCCAACTGACCGCTATTTTCTACTCCAAGCCCATCCCTGGCGATACCTTCTCGGTCTCGAGGCAGTTCTTTGCCCGCAACCCTACCCTTTCGCGTGGCATTGCTGCGGCCTTGCAGGGCATCCGTACCCCTCAGAGCAACCTGCTCCTGAACCTCTACCGCATTGACTACATGATTCCTGCGCAAGACTCCGACTACGACGTGGTGCGTCAGGCCCGTAAAGTGGCTGGGCAGTAAAGCCCGCAAGCTATTGGAGCACCCTGCCCCCAGGTTGTTGCTGGGGGCTTATGATTTGTTGACAACAGCCTGGAGGGTATATGACCTTTTTGCAAAGCGATGTGTGCCGTGGAGGACTCACATGATTGAAGTCCGCAACCTCAACCAGACCTTCAATACCCCCAAGGGGCCTTTGCAGGTGTTGATGGATGTGAACCTGGATATCCCCAAAAATGATTTTGTGGCCATCATCGGGCGCTCGGGGGCGGGCAAGAGCACCTTCTTGCGCACCCTGAATGGGCTGCTGATTCCCACCACCGGCTCGGTGGTGGTGGGCGGCACCGATATCACCAAGCTGCCCAAGCGTGAGTTGCAGAAATACCGCCGCACAGTGGGCTTCATCTTCCAGCAGTTCAATCTGGTCAACCGCCTGAGCACCCTCGACAATGTACTGCATGGTCGCCTGGGCTACCTTCCAACCTGGCGTGGGCTGCTGGGCTTGTACAACGAAGCGGATTATCAGATTGCACGGCAGCAGCTCGAGCGGGTAGACCTCGCGGCGAAGGAAACCGCTCGAGTGGACTCGCTCTCGGGCGGGCAGCAGCAGCGGGTGGCCATTGCCCGCGCGATGGCCCAGCAACCCACCCTGATGTTGGCCGATGAACCCGCTGCTAACCTCGACCCGGTTTTGTCGGAGGAAGTGATGCGCACCCTCAAGCGTTTTAACGAGCAGGATGGGGTGACGGTGGTCATCAATATCCACGCCCTGGATTTGGCCCTCAAGTACGCCAAGCGCATCATTGCCTTCAAGCGGGGGTGGCTGGTATTTGATGGGCCGCCCGAACAACTGTCCGAGGACATGGTGGACGACCTCTACGAACGCAAGGAGATGCTGGCATGACCGAGCTATGGATCTATGCCTTGATCGGGGTGTTGTTGGCTGTCCTGGCCGGGATTGCCAAAGGTTCGATGCGACGCTGGGCGATTGGGACGGGCCTGGCCCTGCTGGTGGTATTTGCAGCTTTTCCCTTTAGCCGGGCCAGGGGCTTTTTGAGCCGCGATACGGTAGACCCCACCCTGCTGGCCCTGGTGCCGACCTTTCCGCTGTTGCTGCTCATTCCACTGGGGGTGGTGGTGGCGCTGGTGCTGGCCCGACGGGGTGGGCAGGCTGCGGGGCTGGGCGGGATGCTTGGTGGTGCGACCGTAATTGCAGTCGCTGGGCTGTGGTACACACAACCCGTCCAGATTGTTCGACTGGACCCTATCGAGAGCTTGATCGAGTTGCTGATTGCCCTGGTGGTGGCGGGCTCGATTGCCCTCTTGTCCTTCAGTCGCCCCAAGCAGCGCGTCCCAATCATGATAGGTGCGGTGGTAGCGGGGGTGCTGGCCTTCATATGGTTCCATGCGCCCCAAGGGGGTGGGGCTTACCTACCCAAGAGCCTGGGTTATTACAAGCTGCTGCACCCCACCCCGCCCGCTATCCAACAAGAGATTGCAGATGCCTACAATCGTGCGCTGCCTGAACTCAACACCATCCGCAAGGAACTGGGTCAGGACACACTTCAACCCATTCAAAGCCTGGCCGACCTGCAAGGGGCCATTCCCCAACAGGCCTCGAGCGAGGGCTATCGCCTGGTGCAGCCGGCTACTACCCAGTATGGTGCTTTCGCTGTTTTCTTTCTGGCGGGGCTGATGCTGGGTGCAGGGCTGATGCAACTGCGCAACGCCAGCTTGCAGGAACCCGACGATTTCCGGGCCGGTATTTTGATTGCGCTGGTGGCTAGCTTCCTTATTCCCGCTTTTGATGCCACCGAGTTCGATCTTAACAAGTTGGTGGTGGGTTGGCCCTTCTTGCAGCAATTTGCCGATAGAGCCTGGCCACCGCTGCTGGCCGACCCAAGCACCGAGCGCTATCCTTTGCAGGAGGTCTTGAGCCAGATAGCCGTTACGGTGCAGATGGCCCTGGTGGGCACCTTTCTGGCCGCGATCTTTGCCATGCCCATCTCGTTTCTGGCGGCCCGCAACGTGACTGCGGGTACACCCTTTATGCGCTCGGTGTTCTATGTCACCCGCTTGTTCCTGAACGTGCTGCGCGGGGTTCCAACCCTGATTATCGCCCTGATCCTGGTGGCTGCGGTGGGACTGGGGCCCTTTGCGGGGGTGATGGCCATTGCCATCCACTCCCTGACCGAGCTGGGCAAACTCTACTCGGAGGCTATCGAAAACGCCGACAAAGGGCCGGTAGAAGCCTTGGAATCCACCGGTGCGTCGGGCGTGAACGTGGTGCGCTGGAGCATTTTGCCACAAGTGCTACCGCTGTTTGTGTCCTATACGGTCTACAATTTCGAGATCAACTTCCGCTCTTCGCTGGTGCTGGGTCTGGTGGGGGCGGGTGGCATTGGCTACTTCATTAACGAGAAGATGGCCTCGGGACAGTACGACCAGATGATTGTGGGGGTTATTGCAATCGTGATCGTGGTGAATATCATTGATTTTGCTTCTTCGTGGCTGCGCAGCCGATTGGTTTGACCTACGCATCTTGACTGGCTTCAATCCTCTGTAGCTCAGCCTGGGCCCGCCGAGCCATCCGATGTAAGGCTTCCTCCGTGTTGAAGAGCGGGGGGCCGTGGCCCAGGGCCAGAATTTTGGGCCGGATGGTAGCCACCCGCAAAATACTCCGCCAGGCTTCGGCAGGGTCGGGGGTGAAGGCCGCCAGCGGGAAGGTCAGGCCCGCTAGGTTCATCATCACATCCCCGCCGACTAGCCAACCCTCGCCCTTGTGATAGAAACCAAGTTGACCTGGTGCGTGACCGGGTAGGTGGACGGTGCGCAGGTCGGGCAGGATGTGCGAGAGGTGGGCATCGGCCTCGAGCACCTTCTCGACTTTGCCCGTCGCCTGGGTTTCTCGCATCAGCACCCCACTGCTGTCCGCTAGCCAGCGATCCACCGCCCGTAAACCCTTGGGGTTGGGTCGCAGCACCGGCTTCTCGCCCCGCAGCACCGGCAGCTCGAGGCGGTGCGCCCAGACCTCGGCCCCGGAGAGCCGGGCAATCTCGGGGAAGTTGCCCACGTGGTCGGGGTGGGCATGGGTGATGAAAATATGGGTAAGGTCGCGCCAGCCCAGTTTGGCCTGTTTCAGGCTGTGTTCAATTCTTGGCAGCGAGCGCTGGATGCCCGCATCCACCAGCACCACCGCGTTCTTGCCCCGGATCAGATAGGCGTTGGCGATGCTGAGGTCGAGCCGATAGAGGCTTTGGGCAATCTGTCTCACACCGATTCCTTTTCCAGCCGCTCGCGCATGGTTTCCAGTTTGCCACGAATGGGTACGGCGTTGCTCACTTTGGCCAGGCCCATCAGCGGCATGTTGCCATAGACCGCTTCATGTCGCTCGACCCCGTAGGTCTCGTGCCAGATACCTACTGCCCCGCCCTTGAAGGACTGGCGGAAGAAGTCGCGCCAGGCCTCGGGGTGCAGCTCGGGATCGGTGCGAGCGAAGCGCTCTAAATCGCCGGTGCTGCGCCAGTATTGCACCATCAGCAGGCCGCGAAAGTCCATGCTCAGCCACTGCCCCCCCAGGCCCAGAAAGCCGCTTTCGGGGTGCTGGTACAGATACGAAACCATCGGGTTCATGGCCTGCACCACTGGCAGCCACTCGCGCCAGCGCAGCCAGTTGTTGATGCGCACCCCGATCAGAAACACCACCAGCGGCCCCTCGTGCTGTGCCGTAAAGCGCCCAGTCTGAATCATGCTTGTCTCCTAGACGACAGGCTATATCGCGCCTGTATGAAGTTGATTGATTCTGCCCGGAAGTAGCGCATGGCTCATGGCAGAGGGCTGGCCGAGGCTGAACGATCCAGCAACGAGAGTACGAACGCGGTAAGAATCATGGCCACACAGACCAGGCTACCAATCCAAGGAGCGGTTCCTGGGGTGGTGATGCTGACATCTAGGGTTGTTGCAAAAACAATTGACCAGAGCAGCAAGCCGACTAATGGTATTGCGTAGTAAGACCAGCGCTGCCGATGCTTGGCAAACGGGAATGTGAGCATGATCAACAAGCTGGCACTAACCGCCAGTATCGCTGCTCCGCACACCTTAAAAACCGCCAGGTAGACGATTCGCAGCCCCGGTTCCACCGCTTCCCAGCTCAGGCCAGAAGCCTCAGCATGATAATCGAAGAATTCCGTGGCGGTGATGAATCTGACCCCCACCGAGGCTGTGATAAACGCTACAATGATGTAGAGCAGCCCTGAAATGGACTTATGGATGCTCATGATTGCGGATCCCCCTCTCGCTGTCGAACCAGGTTCTTCGGTGGGTTTTGGCTGTAGAGTTTTGCCGAATGCATCACTTTAAACAGGCCGGTAGCGGGATTCAGCACGTAACCAGCACTAAACACCCCGCCCATCAACGCCCCCTGAATGCCGAGTGTGCAAACATCCGTTCCCGTGAGCAGCAGGTTTTTGATGGGTGTTTGCACGCCAAACCAGCGTCTGCGGTATTTCTCGGGGGTAGCCGGGATTCCATAGATGGCTCCTTTAGAATGTCCGGTGAAATCCTCGATGGTGAGCGGTGTGGACAATTCGCTGTAATCCACCAGTTCACGAAAGCCAGGATGGCGTTGCTCTACAAAGTCTAAAAGTGCTTGGCTGACTTTGGCCTTTAGGGTTTCATAATCCTGGCCGCGATGCTTCCACGGTGTGTTTGCCCAGTGTTGAAAACCCCCAAAATCAACCGGCACGATGATCTGCCCGGTGTGCTGCCGTGCTTTCGCGTCGTGGAGTGAGGCCAGCGAAAGAAAAACACCAGCCACTTTCCCCTCGAGCAAGCCTGCACTTTCGGCCAGCATCCGGTCGTGGTCATAACCGGCATAGATCCAGTGGTTCTCGCCCTTGAAGCCAAGGCGGGCTGGACTTTCTTTGAAGCCCAGATAAAGCGTGACCACCGTGTAACCGGGCTCGAGGGTCTGCAAGTCTTCCTTAAAAGGTAGCTCGAGGTTTCCGGGTACCAATTTGGTGAAGGTGGTGTAAGCACCCGCGTTGGAAATAATCAGAGGTGCCGTAAAGACTTTTTCCTCTGTGGTTTTGCCCTGCTTAACCTTGACCCTGACCCCTTTGGCCTCACCCCCTTCAAGCAAAATCTCTTCTACTTGGTGATTAACCAAACAAGCACCGCCTGCTTCACGAACAATTGGCTCGATGCACTCGGCAATGGTTTTTGCCCCTCCAACGGGATACCAGGCCCCTTCCAGATAGCTTCCCGCTACCAGCGCATGTGTGGCAAAGGAACTCTGACCCGGCGGTAAGCCATAATCACCCCACTGTGAGGTCAGGAGGGCCTTTAGTTTATGGTCGCTAAAGGTTTGGTCTAAATAGGTTTTGGTAGTCATCTGTGCCAGGCGGCGAACTCGAGCGTTCACCACCCCCATCAACATCCGAATCAAACGTGGTGCCGACCAGCTCCACAGTTCGATCCCAAGTCCACTGCTCACCCGCTTTAGGTCTGCAAAGTACCGTTTCAGGCCAGCTTCTTCGGTAGGAAATTGCCGAATCAAGCCCTGGAGATACTGGTCTGGATTGCTGGGAACCGCAAAGCTTAGGTCGGGGTACACAAACTTGTCATACTGCTCGGGTAACTTTTGCCAGTCCACTCCTTTGCGCGTGATTAGGTCAAGTATCTGCCGACCCTGACTGCCTGGAGCCAAACCACCAACGTAGTGCAAACCCACATCCCAGGTGTACCCTTTGCGACTAAAGGAGTGCGTAAATCCACCTAGTTTGAAGTGACGCTCGAGCACCAGGACACGTTTCTTGGCTATTTGGGCCAGCAGACTTGCTACGCTGAGCCCGCCCATACCTGAACCAATCACGATCATATCAAAGGAAGTGTTCATGCCTTCCGCCTCGAGCTATACGTTTCTTCCTGCGGCGAGATCGTCACCGAAACCCTAGAGCGGTTACCCTCCCGAGCCTCGCTGATTCGCTCGAGCTCTTCTTCAACCATCCACTCCCGTAACTCCGAGGTCTTGAACCACACCACCAGCCCGTGGATCGCCAGCCCCAGGCCCTAGCCCAGGAAGGGGTAAGCCGACCAGAAAATCCAGGGCGTGGTGAAGAGGTTGACGCCAAATTGCATCACATTGACGAAGACGAACACGGTGGCGTGGATGTAGAAACCCAGCTTAGCTTTAGCACGTTTCTCGGCGATTCTTCTGAGTTCGTAGGTCATACGACCCTCCCGATCCCGCCACTTGCGGGGTTGCCCTGCTTTGCTTCTTGCCGGCCCAGTTGGCGGGTTTGCTCCAGCCATTTTTCGCGCAACTCAGGCGTGGACTTCCGCACTACATTAAACTCGCTGATTCGCACCGGCTTGACCCCGCAGAAGTGCAACGTTGGATGCAGCATAGCGTTGTGTACGGCGCTGCGGTAGACAAAACGGTTCCACCAACTCGGTGCATCCATCGTGACCAAGAGACGGGCAGTCTTGCCCTTGAGCAGTTGGTCTTGATAGGGTGAATCCTTGCGGTACTTGAAAGCAAATCCGGGCAAAAAGACCCGCTCGATAAAGCCTTTCAAGAGCGCGGGAACCCCGCCCCACCACTGCGGGTAGGCGAACACCAGATGGTCGGCCCAGCGGATGTCGGCTTGGGCTTTTTGCAGGTCGGGTTCAAGATGGTCTTCTACCTTGTTGTCGTAAGCGGTGCGGGTGGGGTAGCTGAGGGCAAACTCGAGCTGGCTTACATCCAAAATTCGTACCTCGGCGTTCCCGCGTACGCCCTCAGCGTAGGCTTTACCCAGCGCATGGCTGAGGCTGTCGGGTCGGGGGTGTCCAAGAATCACCAGAACTTTTTTCACAGATTCCTCCTCGAAAACAGGGCTCGCTTTTAGGCGGTTTGGATGACAGGAACAGCTTGACGGTAGTGCCCGAGGGTGCGCCGGATCGCTTCGTCGGTGGGGGTGGCTTTGATACCAAAAGCCTGTTCAAATTTGGAAGAGTCCACCACATAAGGCCGCTCGAATTCGTACAGCATCTCCACCGTCTCGCGGATGGTGGGCACAAACAAACCCGCGATTTGGGCCATAATGCGACCCAAGGCTTGGGTCTTGGGTGTCCCAGTTTGCCCGGCGGCTTGCCAGATTTTTTGGGCGAACTCGAGTTGGGTCAGGGTGGACTGTACGGGGGGAATCCAGACCTGGCCCCATCCTTGCTCGCTGGTTCCCAAAATCGCCATCGCCCGGCCTGCGTCAGGCACAAAGCTAAAGCTATGGGGTTGGTTGAGGCGGCCCAAAAACTGCATGGCCTTGCCGCGTAGGGCATTCTTGAACACCATGTCGCCGATCACTTCGTAATCAGGGCCGAAGTAGTGCGAAGGGCGAGAAAGCGCAACCTGCAACTTGCCCGCTTGATGGGCGGCTAGAGCGGCATCGGCCATTTCCTTGCGTACCTTGCCTTTTTTGGTGCTGGGGTTTTGGGCTGAGTTTTCATGGATGGGTTGCCCGTTGGGGTCGCCGTACATGTAGAGGTTGTCGGCAATGACGAGCTTGGCCCGGTTGGCAGCAGCCCCTTCGAGGATGCTCTGCTGTAAAGCCGGAAATTCCTCGGCCCAGCGGTGGTAGGCGGGTTGAGCACACTGGTAGACCACCGCAGCGTTCTCGGTCACACGGCGGGCAAAATCCAGCGAGCAGGCATCGCCCGCCACGGTTTCTGCGTCTTGCACACTGGCCCGGCCGGAGCGGTTGATCATCCGCACCTGATACCCTTGCCGCAGCAACTCTTCTGCCACCGAACTTCCCAAGGGGCCGGTTCCGAAGATGACCTGTAGTTCTCTCATACGCCACTCCTTTGCTTATTTCATTCACTTCACTTAACGCTGTAAACTAAATCGCTAAAAAAAGAGTCTATGGGCTTAATCCGCGTAGAACCATCCCAAGATAATCTGCAACCAGCCGACGCACCTCCGCATCTTCCCACTTGGGGACGATGCCCTTCATGCTTAGAGCCAGGGACACGATCCCGTGGATGCCTGACCAGATTAGGTTGGTGGCCTCTATCGGGTCGCCCATGCGCATTTTGCCCGCTTTCATGGCCTCCACCACTGCGTTCATCTGGATCATGAAGGAGTTGGAACCTTGCACATCGCCCTTGGTATCACTGGCCTTGACCATCCATTCGCTGCGCTGCATAAACATCACCTGATAGTGCAACGGATGGCTGATCCCAAACTCAAAATAGGCCCATGCCAGGGCATGAAGGCGCTCGAGGGGATCGGGGTGGGTGGCGTAGGCGGTTTGCAGGGCTTGGGTGAACTCAGCAAAACCCTGTGAGCAGACTGCGAACAAGAGGTCGTCTTTGTCCTTGAAGTAGAGGTAGATGGTGGTGGGGGTGTAGCCGATGTTCTCAGCGACCTGGCGCAAGCTAAAGCCTTCGTAGCCCTCGCGTTCAAACATCTCAACAGCGGCCTCGAGGATGGCCTGACGGGTCTCCTGGCGAGACCGCTCACGGCGCTCGGCGCTGCGTTGCTTAATACGCTCCTGGCGGGTCTGAGTTGCTGCACTCACAACGTTAATATACTTTATGGTGTTATTTTTGTCAAGTCAAGATTAGGTTGATGCGTTCCCCTATCAGTTGGGCTGTGAATTCGTTTCTTGTTTGCCCATTAGCAATAACGAACCCCATAACGGGGCAAATGTCCCTAATGTGGCTACACTGTATTAAACATTCATTACGTCTGGCTAAATCTTTGATGAAATATAGCAACCCATAAAGTGTGCACTGCGGTGGCAGGAGGAGTGGAATATGGTGTCATTATGGTGTGGGCACAAAGTCGGGCTTTTGTCGTTGATGATGGTATTGGTTCTGGCGGCCTGCTCGAGCCCCAACAAAGCTGTCCCAGGGCCCTATGCGGCAGGCCCTGCGCCCTGGTCGGATACCGGTGAGGGAACAGTGGTAACCCAAGCCGTTCCCAGCGGAAACGTCTACCTTAGCGATCTCAACTGGCTCTCCGCCACCAACGGTTGGGGATCTGTGGAGCGTGACCGCAGCAATGGCGAGACCGCCCTAGGCGATGGACAGCCCATAACCCTGAATGGGGTGGTCTATGCCAAAGGCCTGGGCGCCCATGCCCACTCCGAAATTGTCTACAATCTTGGGGGCAATTGCTCCCGCTTCCAAGCAGCGGTGGGCTTGGACGACGAGGTAGACCACCAGACTGAATGGGGTACGGTGGTCTTCCGGGTTCTGGCCGATGGAATACAGATCTTCAATTCGGGAGTGATGCGAGGCAACAGCCCGACCCAGGTAATAGATGTAGATGTGAGCGGGCGTCAGGAATTGCAACTGGTGATCACCGACGCGGGCGACAATAACTATTTCGATCATGCCGACTGGGCCGATGCGCGCCTGGTTTGTGCAGATGGAGGTGGGGGTAGCCCTGCTGTGCAGGGGCTCACCGGCGAGTATTTCGACAACAGCAACTTCACCGGAACCAGAGTGACCCGTTTAGACGCGCAGATCAACTTCAACTGGGGCCGGGGTTCCCCCATGAGCCAGATCGCGCCCGATACCTTCAGTGTGCGCTGGATAGGCCAGGTTGAGGCCCGCTTCAGTGAGACCTACACCTTCACCACGCGCACCGATGATGGAGTGCGTTTGTGGGTCAACAATCGGCTCATTGTTGATAGTTGGCGCAACCAGTCGGCTACCGATCGCAGCGGCACCATTGCCCTGGTGGTCGGGCAGCGCTACGACCTCCGTATGGAGTACTACGAGAATACCGGTAGTGCAGTAGCCCAGCTTTACTGGAGCAGCCCCAGCCAGGCCCGCGAGATCATTCCACAGCGATACCTGTATGCCAGCGGAACGTCCCAATCGCTGTTGCCACCCACCGACCTGATCGCAGTGGGTTTGTCGGAGAGCAGTGTTTACCTGGACTGGTCGGTGGTG
Source organism: Meiothermus sp. (assembly GCA_037440185.1). Lineage (GTDB taxonomy): Bacteria > Deinococcota > Deinococci > Deinococcales > Thermaceae > Meiothermus. Next base: position 40,879 of record JBBIUP010000003.1, read on the forward strand.
AGTGGGGCCACCGGCTACGTGGTGGAGCGGCGTGTGGGTAGCACCGGCACCTTTGTTCGGGTGGGTACTCCAACGGCCTCGAGCTTTGTGGACAACGGCCTCGCCCCCAACACCCTGTACACCTACCGGGTGAGCGGATCGGCCCCAGATCGGACAATGGCTTTTGCTACCACTACCGTGACCACCCCTGTGGCGCAGGGGCCCATCCAGGGCGGGCCGGAGGTTGCGGTTCGGGGGATGTTTGGCCCAGTACGTGATTTCCCACTGGTCGCCACCCATGCAGCGCTTTTGCCCGATGGCAGGGTGATTGCCTGGTACAGCTACGATCGTATTGGGGTCTACCGCGATATCCAGGATGCCAACGCGGTTTTCCACCAAAGCTCCATCGTAACCCTTTGGGATCCTGTGACCAACACCTTTGAAGAAGTCAACAACAACACCACCGACTTGTTCTGTGCGGGTTGGGCAGTGATGCAAGATGGGCGTTTGCTGGTAGCCGGGGGGAACCTCGGTACCCCCAACGGCAGCTTGCACACCAATATCTTTGACCCAGTTTCCAAAACCTGGACCAGGGGCCCCAACATGCGGGCCGGGCGTTGGTATCCCAGTGTGACCCCACTGCCCAATGGCGAGTTGCTGATTACCGGGGGCCAGACCCAGACCGGGGCCAACAACACGGTGCACGAAGTCTGGCAGACCAACGGTACCCTGCGCCAGTTGACTGGAGCCACTACCAGCGGGCGCAACTTCGAACACTATTTCCCCTGGATGCACGTGGCGCCCAACGGTTTGGTCTTTCACGCGGGCTGGAACAGCACCATGTCCTACCTCAATACGGCCGGGTCGGGCTCTTGGAGTAGCCAGACCTGGATTCGCCAGGGGCCCGGCCGCTATTATGGCTCCTCGGTGATGTACACACCCGGTCGCCTCATGACCATCGGGGGGGGTGAGGCTGCTACTGCGACCACTACCCTGATTGACCTCACTGGAACCGGCGTAACCTCGGTGGCTGGCCCCTCGATGGCTTTTGCCCGCACCCACCTGGATGCAACCCTGTTGGCAGACGGTCGGGTGTTCGTCAACGGTGGAAACACCAGCGGCACGCTTTTCGATGTAGCCACTGGAGTACTGGATAGTGAAATCTGGAACCCCAGCACCAATACCTGGACTGCCACAGCCAGGGCGGCCAGGGTGCGCGAGTACCACTCGGTAGCCCTGTTGTTGCCCGATGCAACGGTCTGGACAGCAGGCAGTGGGGGCTGTGCAAGCTGTACAGTCAATCAACTCAACTATGAGATCTACTACCCACCCTACCTCTTCAACAGCAGTGGTTCGCTGGCAACCCGTCCTACCATTGGAAGCGTTCCAAACAGCATTCGCTACGGTCAGAGCTTCTCCATCGCGACCCCCGATGCGGCTAGCATTCAATCTGTGACGCTGCTGGGTCTGGGGGCCCCTACCCACGCTTTCAACTACACCCAGCGCTTCATGACCCTCTCGATTCAGTCCAGGGACGCATCCAGCCTAACGGTTGCTGCACCTGCCAGTGCCAACCTGGCCCCCCCCACCCACTACATGGTTTTCATCATCAACCAAAGCGGAGTGCCTTCGGTAGCCCGATTTGTTCGGGTTGGGCCATAGAGGTTGTTGTCCAACAGCCCCAAGTATGCCAATTGGGGCTGTTGCTCGGGCCACTTTACTGCATGAGAGGTGGCGGGCTTGCGGAGAAGGGCTCAGGTCTGGTAGCGCCCCAGCCCCCTGAATCGGCGGTAGCGATCTTCGAATAGTTCTTCTGGGCTCAGGTGTGTGAGCTCTTCTAACGAGGTTAGTAGGGCTTGCTTAATGCTGACCAGGGTGGCAGCAGGGTTGCGGTGGGCACCGCCGCCAGGTTCGGGGATGATCCGATCCACAATACCCAGACTCAAGAGGTCGGGGGCCGAGAGCTTGAGGGCTTCGGCAGCCTTGGCAGCTTCCTTGGCGTCGCGCCACAAGATGGCTGCACAGGACTCAGGTGAAATTACCGAGTACCAGGCATTTTCCAGAATCAGCACGCGGTTGCCCACCCCAATTGCCAGCGCCCCCCCCGAGCCGCCCTCGCCCAGAATGACCGCGATGGCCGGAACCCTCAGGCGGGCCATGCGCTGGATGCTCTGGGCAATCACCCAGGCCTGGCCGCGCTCTTCGGCGGAGATGCCGGGGTAGGCCCCTGGAGTATCAATGAAGGCGATAAAAGGACGACCAAAGCGGTCAGCCAGATCCATCAACCGCATGGCCTTGCGGTAGCCCTCGGGGTGGGGCATGGCGAAGTTGCGCCTGATGTTTTCCTTGGTATCGCGGCCTTTTTGGTGGCCCACCACCACCACTGAAGTACCTTCCAGGTAAGCCAGCCCACCCACCACAGCCGCGTCCTCGCCATAGGTGCGATCCCCCGATAGCTCGACAAAGTCGTTCAGGATGCCGCCGATCACGTCGAGGGTAGTGGGGCGCCCAGGGGCACGGGCCAGTTGTACCCGTTCCCAGCGCGACAGGTTGTCGAAGGTTTCGGATTTGAGTTGGGCCAGACGCCCACGCAGGACTTGCAACTCCCCCGAGAGGTCTACCCCGCTGCTGGTGGCAAATCCCTCGAGCTCGGCAATTTTGGCCTCGAGCTCTTCGATGGGCTTTTCAAACTCAAGCGGCATGGGCGCTCCCTTCGGGCGTGTCGGCAGTAGAGGGGTGCACCTCGAGTCGGGCAGCCCCACCCCTAACCCCTGATTCCCGATCCCTATCCAGCATGGTTCACCGTCCGGGGATGCAGCAGTTTCAGGGTAGTGGCCAGGGTTTCTTTGAGCTGGCGGCGGTCTACCACCTGGTCTACCATGCCGTGTTTGAGTAGAAATTCCGAACGCTGGAAGCCTTCAGGCAAGTCCTGGCGGATGGTTTGCTTGATCACCCGTGGCCCAGCAAAGCCAATTAGCGCACCAGGTTCGGCAAAGATCACATCGGCAATGGCGGCAAAGCTAGCCGTTACCCCGCCCGTAGTTGGGTCGGTAAGGATGGAGATATAGGGCAGTTTTTGGGCCCATAGCCGGTCGAGGGCCAGGGTGGTTTTGGCCATCTGCATCAGCGAGAGGGCCGCTTCTTGCATGCGGGCTCCGCCCGATACCGAGACAATCACCACCGCACGGTTTTCCTGGGCAGCCAGCTCGATACCCCTGGTGATTTCCTCACCCACCACGCTGCCCATTGAACCTCCTGCAAAGGCATAATCCATTACCAGCAGAACACTGGGTACCCCGCCAATGGTGCAGCGCCCCCCCACGATGGCGTCGGGACGTCCGGCTTCTTTCTGGTAGCGGTTCAGGCGCTTGGGGTAGGGTTCGGTATCGTGGAACCCCAGGGGGTCGGCGGGTTTGAGGCCGGTGATCTGCTCGAAGCTGCCCGAGTCGGCCAGCATCTCGATGCGCTTGTCGGCAGACAGCCGCATGTGATGTCCGCATCTGGGGCACACATGAAGGTTGGTCTCGAGGTCTTTCTTGTAAATCTGCGCGTCGCACTTGGGGCACTTGACCCACAGCTCGGGAATATCCCTCGCCTCCCCCTGTGCCCGGCGACGGCGGAAAAGCCGCTCTAAGGCCATAACGCCCTATCTTATACCCCAGAATGAGAATCGTACGAAACCCCCCTTGCTTGAACGGGGTTCAAATTTGATCAAGCAGGCAATGATAGATGCCTAGAAGTGGGGGAGCAATTCCAATGAATGAGCCGAGGCGGGCTTTTGTGGAACAGTAAAATCTACCGACTCGAGGCATAGCCCACATAAGGCAAGGGGTCAATAGCAACGCCATAGCGATAGACGGTGTAATGCAGGTGGGGCCCGGTGGAGCGCCCGGTAGAACCCACTCCCCCAATCAACATGCCCTGCTCGACCTGTTGCCCGCGTGAGACATAGCTGGCGGAGAGGTGCCCGTACAGGGTGTGCAGGCTGTTGCCGTGGTCAATCAGCACCATCAGCCCGAAGATGGGGTTCCAGCCCATCTCGCTCACCGTACCGGAGGCCGTGGCATAGACCGGAGTACCCTCCGGGGACGCAAAATCCACCCCATTGTGGAACTCATACGCACCCCCACCAAAAGGGTTGGAACGGTAGCCGAAACTGGAGGTGACGCGGGTTTCGGCCAGTAGGGGCAAGCCTGTAGGTATAAATTGCGCGGGATCGAGGAGGTTGGTTTGGGGTACGCGGGCCAGGGTAGGGGGTGGGGAGCGCCGCAGGATGCGCCCAGGGCTGGGGTCGGGGGGGAGTGGGTTGTTGAGAGCAACGGCAGTGGCCTCGAGTTCTGCTGCAAAATTCCCCACTTGCGAGCGCAAGCTAAGTAGTAAGTTGCCCAACTCGATAGGCTCGCCAGCGCCCCTGGGTGGATTCTCTGGCTTGGGAGGGGCGGCCGGCAAAGCCGAGCCTGGAACCTGGTTAGGCTGAATAGGTTCGGGCACCAGGCGAATCTTGGGCAGACCTGCCTTAGTGCGCAGACGGTTAATCTCAGACTCCAACACTTTGAGACTCTGCTGCAATTGGACGGCTTCTATGCTGTAGGCCTCGTTGCGGCTTTTTTCGGCCTCGAGTTCCAGGGTGAGTTTGCGGGCTTGGGTCTCGAGCTGGGCTAGCTGGTTGCGGTCGCTCGAGCTTCGATCCCACAAAAAAAGCACCGCTGCAATCAGCAATACCGGCAGTAAAGCCACCACCCACAGCGGCACCGTCAGGGTGACGCTGGATGCTAGGGGATGGGGCTCTCGAGGCATGACCCTATAAGCCTACCCTTGATTGCTGTTGGGCTGGGTGATACCTGACCCGTATGTTCAATCATGAAGTAGCAGCAACTCACAGGCTGGATACGTTGTGATCTATAGGACAGCTGCCACAAAAAGTGCACTGATTCTCGGAACCGCAAGGCGGCGGAGAGGTGGTTTTCGAAGCCTCAGCCGGTATGGCCAATTCAAAAACCGCTCTAGCTTTTGGTGTTTTGCGGTAAAGCCCTGGGTTCTCCAGTCTGGCTGCGGCCCACAAAAATGGCGCCTGCCTCTACATCCAGTGACATGGCCCGCACATCGCCCTCTACACGCGCACTCTTGGTGATGTGCAGTTTGCCGCTGGCAATGACCTGGGCGTTAATCTGCCCATGCACGATGATGTTGTTGGCCTTGACCTGTTCCCCTTCAATGTGGGCGTTGTTTCCCACCTCGAGGTCACCCTCGATAATCACCGAACCCTTGACCTTCCCGTCGATGCGGGCGCTTCCATTGGCCTTCAGGTTGCCTTCGATCTCGCTGCCTTCGCTCACGTAGGTGAGCGCAGCCGGATTGGGTTTACGTCCTCCGCCTAGCACCGCCATAGTCTACACTCCTGGTTTCAGTTGCGAACATTCCACATCTGATCTTATGCCAACTGCGTGTGAGGGACGCGTTTAGCGCCCCTCACTTGCCGCGCCGGTTGGGTTCCGGTTATACCAGTGCTTTGCACCAGAATTGCGCAAGCGACTTGGCCTGGGGCGCGTCCGAGGGTTTCTCTCAGCACTTTTTGGGTCATTTGCAGACAGACTTGGTATTAGCATCGTCACCTTTTGGCTCGGTCATGAGTAGAACCAGTTTATGGAAGCCAGTCTCCGCAAACCAACCCCTCGATCATACCCTGAGGATTCAATCCAACTGGTTTGTGGCCTAAGATTTCTTAATCCAGATACCCAGTGGGATTCACTTCGTCTCCGTTGCGGAAGACCGTGTAGTGTAGGTGTGGGCCAG
>JBBIUP010000003.1:46750-50894 GCA_037440185.1 Meiothermus sp.
GTGGGATTCACTTCGTCTCCGTTGCGGAAGACCGTGTAGTGTAGGTGTGGGCCAGTAGAGCGACCCGTCGAGCCTACCGACCCCACCAAGTCGCCGCGCTCGAGGCTCTGGCCTACCCGCACCGAAATAGAAGACAGGTGGCCGTATAGGGTGCGGTAGCCATAGCCATGATCTACCACCACCGCCAGACCAAAGGGCCCTTTCCAGCCCGCTTCAATCACCTCTCCCGCCCCGGTTACCCGCACTGCAGTGCCGTAGGAGGCTGGGAAATCAATGCCATTGTGAAACTCGAAACCCCAGCCAAAAGGGTTGCGACGATAGCCGAAGTACGAAGTAATGCGGGTTTGCCCCCGAATAGGGTAGCCATAGGGCATGGCTGCTTCCCGCTGGAGGGTCTCATTTAGCGCAGGGGAAACTTCGCTCAACTTGTTGGTAAAGGCCGCGGTCTGTTGACCGGCGTACTTGAGGACTTCCTCGAGCTCTGCTGGAACCGAGGCTCCTCCGCGCCCACCGCCTTCGTTGCGGGTAGGTACCAGCTTGATCTTGGGCATTCCAGCCCGCTCACGCAGGGTGTTGATCTCGGTTTCCAACACCTGCAACTGCTTGAGGATGCTCTGGGCATCCTGGCCCAGGGTATTGTTGCGGGTGCGCTCTGCAGCCAGCTGATTGTTGAGTTTGCGGGCCTGATCCGATAGGCTGACCAACTGAATTTGCAGGCTACGCATCTCGGCAGTGCGCTGCCAGAGCCAGATGTTCAGGCCACTCCAGCTCAACAAAACCAGCAGAACCGCTACCGGAATCCACACCGGTAGAGACAAAGTTCTGGGGGCTGCGCCGGTTCGGGCTAACCACAGGGTGTAACGCACGGGGTGACGGCGAAGCGGCATCAGCTGCTATAACTAACGCAGGCGTGTATCAAAAGTCAAGGGAGTTTTAACCCGTTACGTTAATGCTCTCATTTAAGCCAATTTCCGGATTGATGTTCTAATGTGGGAATTTCACATCTAAGGCTGGTGTCAGAATGAGAGTCGGCTTGCAGTTTCCCGGCGTTACATGAAAGGGGGTGGTTTTGTAGCTTATGTTCCAAATTGAATCCAGGTAGCGGGCTCTTGCGGCCAAGGCAGCCCGGTCAGGCAAACTGTTCTGCTACCGCTATGGCCACATCAATGGCTCTTTGCACCGCTTGATCTTTGGCTTCCAGTACAGGCTGTTCAGCCCTGGTGCGTTGTGCAATGACCCCGCAGATGCAGGCCGCTGCAAATCCATAGACGTTGCCCATCTTGAACAGGGTTCCGGCCTCCATCTCATAGTTGATGACCCGTAAGGTGCGGTACTCCTCGGTGATGCCTTGCAAGGCCCGCAGCAAATGTGGATTGGCCGAACCGGTGCGCTCCTGCCCTTCATAGAAAGTATCCACCGAAGCGGTAATTCCCAGTGCATATGCAATGCCCATCCTCCTGGCCGCCTCTACCAGCGCTACTGTGAGGAAGGGGTCGGCGCTGGCCGGATATTCTGGCGGAGCAATATCGTTGGCAGCTCCCTGGCGGCACAGAGCTGCCTTGGAAATGGCTACGCTTCCCGGCAACACTTCATCCTGAATCGAACCGCAGGTACCCACTCGAATGATGGTGCGAATACCCACTTGCACCAACTCATTTACCACAATGCTCAAGCTAGGCGCACCCATCCCACTGGTAGCCGATAGAACTGGCCGTCTATTCGGCAGAAACCCCAAATAACTATTTAGTCCACGGTTTTCCGAAAGGGTCTTGGTCTGGCTCAGGTTGGTTTGTGCGATCAGGGTAGCGCGACTCGGGTCCCCGCTCAGGATGGCCAGGGTAGGGGGGGTATCGCCAAGGTCTTCAGGCCCAAAGCCGATGTGGTAAAAGTCTGCCATGCGTTCATTATGCGGCATAGGACAGTACGATCCGTTCTATTCCTTGGAGGGCAAGGTAACTTTTCCCGCAATGGCGTTTCTGCGCGCACCCGTGGTCTGTTTGAGAATATTGGGCAGTTCCAGGTAGCGTAGATACCCCAATACCGCGAAACAAAGTGCCTCACGATGCTTGGAGTCGAAGCCTTTTTCTTCAAAGGTATACACGGGAATCGGTAGAAGCGCTTTGAGGTGTTGCATCAGGGTGGTATTGTAGGCTCCACCGCCAGCCACCCAGATTTCGTCCAGTCCATATGGGAGTACAAAATTCTGATAGGCCTTGGCGATGGAATGAGCAGTGAACTCAGTCAGGGTGGCGAGCAGGTTTTGCGGGGGTAGCGCCGCGTCTTCGTCCAGCATTTCCAGGTTCCAGATTTCGCGACCAGTGGATTTGGGAGGCTTGCGATCAAGGTAGGGATGGGTGAGCCAGCGTTCCACCAGCAGCGTGTCTGCCTTGCCCGAAGCCGCAATTTTGCCCCCGGTATCCTGGTTCAAACCCAACCGGCCTGCGGCTTCGTCGAGCAGGGCATTGCCAGGGCCGGTATCAAAGGCCAGGACTTTTTCGGGGTTCAAGTTGGCTGGTAGGTAGGTCAGGTTGGAGATACCCCCGATGTTGTGGATGGCCCGGTTGACTCCTTTTTCCCCATAAAGCAGCAGATCGGCATAGGGCACAAAGGGTGCGGCCTCGCCTCCTAAGGCCATGTCCGAGGGGCGAAAATCGTAAACCACCGGTACTTCTAAGGCTTCCGCTAAATAAGCTGGCTCGCCAATCTGCAAAGTGGTGTGTGGGGGTTCGTGCCAGACGGTTTGTCCGTGGGAAGCCACCAAATCTACCTGGCCTTTGAAATCGGCAGCCGCTTCTGCATAGAAACGACCCATGGCGTGGTGCAACAAGGCCACCTCACGGGTAACGGCCTGCGACTTCAGGGTACGGATAATCTGGGCTCGCAGTTCAGCTGGAAAGAGTGCTTCTTTATGATAAAGCACCCGCCAATCGAGCTGAGGGGGCCGACCCTCCAACTCGGCCAGTACCAAATCTACTGCGTCTACCGAAGTGCCGGACATCAGACCTAAAACGCGCATAGCCCAAACTCTACCGCTATTGCTGGGGGTTTTGAGCGGTATACACTGGGAGCACGATGCTAAAGAAGGCTTCACAGATCGTTCAGCATGCCGTTGAATCGGGTCGAATTCCTGGGGTTGCTTTGGGAATAGTACACCTGGATGGGTCTTCTGAAATGTTTTGTGGGGGGGTCAGGCATCTGCAAGAGCCTGGAGCGATAGACCCCGATACCCTTTTTGACCTGGCCAGCTTAACCAAAGTACTCTTTACCGTACCCCAAATACTCCGCTTGGTCGAAGAAGGATTGGCCGATCTGGACGATTCTCTTTCGCGCTTCATACCCGAGATGACCTGGATGCAAGGGAGCGAGTTGCCCAGTCGCACCCTGCGCCAACTCCTGAACCATGTGTCGGGTTTGCCAGGTTGGGAGGCCATCTACACCTGGGGTGGAGAGCCGCATACCCTCAAGCACCGCGTTTTGCAGCATCGCTGGGAAGTGGGGCCGGTGGGAGCACACGTGTATTCAGATATTGGCTATATGCTCCTGGGATTGGTGTTGGAGCGTGTTCGGGGCCAGGCCCTGGACGCTTTTGCACTCCCAGGGGGATTGATGTTCAATCCTCCCGACCCCGGGAAATGCGCGGCTACCGAGCAAGACCCCTGGCGTGGACGAGTCTTACAGGGGCAGGTACACGATGAAAACTGCTTTGCCCTGGGTGGAGCCACCGGACATGCCGGGCTTTTCGGCAGCCTGAGGGGGATTCTGGCCCATGTCCACCGTTTGATGAAGGGCGAGGTGCTTTCCCCGGCAGCTCTGGTGGAGATGCGCCGTCCGCAGCATGCCGAGCGGGCACTGGGCTGGCTAATTCCGCACCCTCCCTATAGCGGGGGCAGTCTGTGCAGCCGTCAGACCTTGGGACACACCGGGTTTACCGGAACGGGGGTCTGGATGGATTTTGAGCGGGGTTATGCCTGGGTCTTGCTCACCAACCGGGTGCATCCCAGCCGACACCAGGAAACCGGCATTATCGAGTTGCGCCGGGCGGTGGGCAACGCAATTGCAGCAGCTTGGAAGGGCTGATTGCCAGGTGTGATCGCGGTTCCCACCATCACGCTGCACGCCATGCAGCATGATGTACCCAGTACAA
>JBBIUP010000004.1:0-49919 GCA_037440185.1 Meiothermus sp.
GGGTATAGGTTCCTGGTTCAAGGCTTTGACCAAAGCTTAACTTGGTACTTTCAGCATTCCAAGTAAAAGTGCGGTTTGAGGTGCAGGCTGTCTGATTTTGAGCCTTGACACTTTGTTGTTGGCCATTTACAAATAGGCGAAGCGTCCGGCTCCCTCGTGTTGTGTAAAAAAACGTGTCCCCATTTGCTTTTGCGATTCCCATTCCACGTTCAGGGCTCTTGTATATGTCCCATGTAAAGCTGATGGAAAAGTTGTTGGGGTTGCGAACTCGCCAGTACCCATTGCACATACTAGTGAGTCCTAAACGCGTGTAGTTTGATGGGTTGCTTTCGAGTTGGTATGTTCCTATAAAAAGGCTCACCGAAGCTTCGGTATTTTCTCTGCTGACAGGCCTATCAAACGTTACCGAGATTGGGCTGGTGGAAGTGAGTGTTGAGCCTGCACTGGGTGTTGTACCAACAACTTGAAGGCCAGTAGGTAGTGATGGCAAGTAGATATCTCCACCTTGTAATGGATCATTTTTTTCGGTGGTCATCTGGGAGGTATTGCAGGCAGCAAGGATCATAGAAACAAGTCCAGCAAGCGCTTAGCGCTTGCTGAAGATAAATTTTTGTGAATTAGTGGCTTTTCTCATTTTTTGAAATCCCCCATCTCTTACATGCAGTAAATTGTAGACCATAGTTCAACAACGCGTCAAGTGTTTTGAGGAATAGTATACTAAGTACATGGGTTTAGGATGTCTTTGCCCATTGGGTAATAAACACGCCCAGCAGGATCACTACCCCAGCCACCAAATCTATCCAGGCCAATGTCTCACCCAACAGCAGCACCCCCGCTGTAACTCCCACCAAAGGCGTCAGATACTGGAAAGGCGCGACCCGCACTGGCCCCAAGAGCTGCACTGCCCGCACCCAGGACAAAAACGCCAGCACCAGTGCGAACACCGCCGAGGCAGCGATCCCCAGCAGTGCCAGTGGTGAAAGCGGGCTACTTTGCAGGTTGGCCTCAGGAACGTGCCACAGCCAGTAAGGCAGCATCCCGACCATGAAGCCGACCCCGGTCCAGGTTAGGAGACGGTAGCGTTCACCAAACCACCTCGAGGCCACCGTGTAAATCGCCCAGATCAGAGCCGCTCCCAGGCTGAAGAGCACGCCCAGCAGCTCGAGTCGCCCCTCTCCACCCCAGCTCAGCCCCACCACCCCCAAGAGCGACAGGGCAAATCCCATATAACCTAGCAACGAAAGCCGCTCCCGCAACCACCACGCGCTGATCAGGGCCACCCAGACCGGGCCAGTGGTGCTAACAATGGTGTTGTACGAAGCCGATAGACGCGGCACTGCCTCCAAAAAGAGGCTCTGGTAAGCCACATTTCCCAACATCCCAATGCCCCCCACAATCAGCCAGTCGCGCACTGTCAGCCGCTCCTGAAAGCGCCACAGCAGCAGGAAAATCACCCCCGCGATGAGAGTACGCAGGCTGTTCATGGTATGGGGCGGTAACTGCCCCACCAGCACCTTCATCAGCGCAAAATTGAGGCCCCAGGCCACAACAGAGTAGAGGGGAAACAGGTAGGGGCTCATGCGGGAACAAGGGATGGGGAACTTACGTAACAAAGGTGGTAGATCCATCGTACGTAATCCCCCGACACGGGCCGCGCACAGCCCGTGCTCGGAAGCGATAGACGGGATACGCTTTTTTCGCCGACCGAAGGGAGGGGTGTACCAGAGGAATGGGCCTGAACACTCTAGCATCTGGAAGGAAAGTGTTCAGGCTAATTCTGTACGACACTCCACCCCAAGCTTGCTCTCGAGCTTGCTCCCGAGCTTGCTCCGTGACCCTTACCTCTCGGCGTCCCTTCACAAATATGCCTTGAACCACTCGAGATAGGCATTCAGCCGGGCCACACGGCGATCCGGGCGGCCTGCGCGGCTCAGTTCATGCCCCTCCTCGGGGCAGCGGAAGAACTTGGTGGGGACGCCCTTTTGCAACAGCATCGTATACCAGGTTTCGCCCTGGTCTATGGGGCAGCGGTGGTCTTGCTCAGAGTGCACCACCAGGGTGGGGGTTTGTACCCGATGTGCTAGCGAGAGCGGGCTTTTTTGCCACAGCACCTCGGGGTTTTCCCAGGGCTTGGCCCCCAACTGCAGATAGGTAAAGCGCGGCCCAATGTCGGAAGCACCGAAAAAACTCGTCCAGTTGCAGATGCTGCGATCGGTGACAGCAGCCTTGAAGCGTTCGGGGTGACGGGCGGTCAGCCAGTTGGTCATAAAACCCCCGTATGAACCCCCCGCTACGGCCACCCGGCTGGGGTCTAGTGGGAAGTGAATCAGCACATGATCCAAAAAACCCAGCAGATCTTTCTCGTCAATATCTCCCCAACGCTTGCCCAGCTCCACGTAGTCCTGCCCGTAACCCGTCGAACCTCTGGGATTGCAGTACGCCACCGCAAAGCCTGTGGCCCGGAACAACTGCAACTGCAACATCAGGGCGCTGCCGAAGGCGGTGTGGGGGCCCCCGTGAATGTACAAAATCACGGGATGGCGGCCCTCCCCTTCCGGCAGCAACACCCAGCCCTGCACGCTATGCCCCTCGGGTGCGGAATAATGCACTTCTTGCGGGGTGGGCAGTTCGGGCAGCACACCGGCATTGGGGTCGAAGAGCACCTCCCCCCGTCGAGTCAAGCGAGTCCCACGGGTAAAGTTTTCCGAGAGGGTGTAGAGATCGTTGCCACAGAAGGCAAAGCCCAGGATGTTGAACTCCGCTGGGCTGAAGAACTTGGCCTGCCCATCCAGCGTCACTGCCAGTAAGCGAGCCACCCCCTGATGCGTGACCACCACGTATACGCGTCCATCGGGCCCCACTTTAGGGGTTTGTACGCCGGTTCCGATGCGCATATCCGAGTTGACCGAGTTGAGGAAAGAACCCTCGGCCAACAGGCCAATATTTCCGTCCAGCCCTCGGTAATAGAGCCTGGATTCCGTACCACCCCCCCGTTCCCAGGCATGGGCCAGATAAACCAGGCCACCGTCTGGGGTGGGTTCCAGCCCAGCAATGGGCCCAACCCCCCCCAACAGTTCGTCCATCTGTCCATCCAAACCCACGTGATAGGCCCGTTGGATCCAGCCCCAGCGCTCCTCTGGAGAACCCGAAGCAGTGAAGTACAACCCATTCCCCACCGCATTCCATACCACCTCTTCGACATCCTGGGCCAGCCTGACCAGGGGCTTGGCTTCCCCGTTTTCCCACAGCCAGAGTTCCCTGGGCTGCCCCGGCAGCAAACCCCTGGCATCAAACTTTACGGGCCAGGTCTCGTAGGTTCGGGGTTCGTCGGGTTTAGGAGTTTCGTAATCCCCCCTGGTCAGAAGGGCAATCTTGGTGTCGTCTGCGCCGACCTTGTACCCTTCAATCCCGGCCTTGAGCTGCGTGATCTGCTCGGCTTCTCCCCCACTTAGCGGCAGGCGGAAAAGCTGCGAGGCCTTGTCTACTTTGCGGGTGAAATAGATATAGTTTCCGCGCCAGAAGGGTGCTTTGGCCTCGCTTTGGGTTAGAAAGCGCAACTCCTTGTCCCATGTGGCCAGGCGGGAACGGTAGCGGGGTGGCTCTTTCTCGGGCCGCTCAACATCGGTGTAAACGAAAAGGGGTTTGCCCCCTGGGCCTTCGGTCAGATCGGACAGGAAACGGAGTTGATACAACAGGTCAGGCGTCACCCCCATACTTTACCTGACCAGCGGGTCAGCAGGGGAAGCGCACAGGAGGCTGGCGAAAGGCTGCGAGGAGAGAAAAACGTGTGGAGGAGCAGCACTGGCCTTCTCTACTCAGCGCTGCTGCAAGGTCAGGGTATAGGTATACGAGCGGCTCTGACCCGGGGCCAGGGTAAAACGGATACGGTAGCCCTCGGGAATGCGCTCGAGGCCCTCCACTTCCAGTGTGAAGGGCTGCGGCATGACCTCGAAGATCTCCACCTCCACCGGGTAGGTCTTGGTATTGCGCACCGTGGTGGTGACGCGGAAGCGGCGCTGGGCCTGTTGTTCAACCTGGCGGGTGGCCCGACCCTCGGGGTCGGGACCAAGCATCAAGTTTACGTTGTTGCCCTTGGCGGTATCGCCAGTGCCGGCTTGCCCTACAAATACGCCTTGCTCGCGAATGCTGACAACACCAGCGGCCAGGTTTTCTGGAGCGGCGAAGCGGAAACCCCGCACAAAAGCGAGTTCGCGCTCGGTGCTGAAACCCATCTGTAATCGCCAGAGATAGATAGGCTGTACTCTGGTTCGGATAAAGGGAAGCTCGGTAAGGCCCGGCTCGAGCGTCACCTCCCCCGGCAAGCGGTAGCGGTAGGTGCCTGCCGCTTCCCCCACATATTCAGCTTCGGCCACATCCGCTGCAGCAGGCGCTGCTTGTAACATCCGGGTTTCGGGGCGAGGAGCCGGTACGTTGAAACCCCCTTCCAGCAAGGGCACACTCCCGGCTACCAGTTCGGTTCGGCCCAGGCGCAAGGGGCGGCCCAGCCCATTGGTCAGGGTAGCCCAACCGATCAGCTCGCCGTCCTCCAGCGTGTAGCGCAGGTTCCAGGTCAGGCCTCGAGTCAGATAAGACAGCGTACCCGCGCCGCCGCCCTGGTAGCGGAAGGTCACGCGGGGGCCGGGCGGCGGGCCAAAGCCGCTGGGGTCGGGGAAGGCCACTGTCCCCGGCAGCCCCACCAGATAGCGCCCCTCGTACAAGAACAAATTGCGCTCGGCGCTGACCACGGTGGCCCGGCGCCACTGGCCCTCCCAATAAAACTGCACTTCTTTACCCACATACGCGGCCAGCGGGTTGGGCGGGGCCGCCACTTGCACCCGGCGCGACTGCTCGATCACGCCGATCAGGCGCAGGGTGCCCGGCACCAGACTCTGGAATAAGGTCTCGCCCGGCTCCCAGACCCATTCGTTCTGGGGCAGGGTCTGCGGCTGCCGCAGTTCAGCGAAGCCGCGATAGACCACCGACTCCTGGGCCTGAACTGCTCCAACGGCTCCGAATAGCGCCAGCGTGCTCAATACCAACAGTTGCTTTCGCATGAAGGTAGTAAATCACCCTGCCCCCTCGGCGGGGTGAGAGCGGGTTTATGGTCTTTTGAGCTTGCGCCCCAGCTTAACGGTTGACGAACAGCCGCACCGTCCCGTAGAGGGCGAAGTCGGACTTGGGGTTGTTCTGCACCTCGCGGTCAAAGTCGCGGTGTTTGATGCCCCCCACCAACTTTAGCCACAGGAGGTTCTGCGCGGTGTCGCGCCAGTAGCGGTCGCCTGGCGAGGCCAGCACCTCGGCCAGGCTGTTCGCGGCGCTGAAGTTGCGCCGGGGGGTGGACTGATATTCGGGGGCCAGGTACACGGCCCCGCTCAAGGGCGTGGTGCCGTCCAGGCTCACCGCCAGCACGAAGTGGTCGCTGTCGCGGAAAGCGTTGGTGATGCTGAGCTCGAGCCACTTGGGTAGGTCGTAGCCCCCGCCGCTGCGCCGGGGGAAGCGCAGCACGTAGGTGCCGCCGGTTCGGGTGGCGAAGCTGCGCATGTTGCCGAGTTTGTTGGAGATGTTGCCGTCGGCCACCGTCCAGACGCCCACCTCGGCTGCCACGTTGGCCGGATCGCGGCGGCTGACCTCGATGGGGTGCTGGAAGCTGTAGCGGCGGGTATCGAAGTCGGTCAGGTAGTCGCCCACGCCGTAGTACTGCCCGTTGCAACTGGCCCCGTTCTTGGTGCCGGGGGCCACGCCGGCGCCCAGCACGGTGGGGATCACGTCCTGGCAGCTCTGCCCCGCCTGGTCGCCGCGGGTCAGGAAGGGCACGTCGAAGACCCAGAAGTTGCCCTTCGGCCCCCAGTAGCCGTGGGCGTCCCACAGCGCCCCCGCCAGCGTCCAGTTCTCGTTGGCGCGGTACTGGCCGGGGGCCAGTGCAGGGGGCGGCACCCGGTAGCCGGGGTCGGCGGCGATCAGGCGGTTGTCGGGGTTGCGCACCAGCCCCTTGTCCACCCCGGTGATGTAATAGTCGTCGGTCTTGAAGGCCCCGCTGCCCGGCACCTTGGGCACGAAGGGGAAATTCACGATGACGTTAGCGTCCATGTCGAAGGTGGAGTGATAGCTGGCCAGCGCCACCTGCGGATCGTTGCGGTTGGGCGGCTGGGTGGCGTTGTTGAGGCTCTGCCCGATGATGAGGGACTGGGTGATGCGCCCGTTGTCGCCCGCCCCCGCAAAGAAGGCTCCGGTGTTGTCGGCCGAGACCCAGTTCACGTAGTCGGGCCAGCTCACCCGGTTCCAGAAGGCCCCGCTGCCCCAGTTGGTGCCGTTCTTGTAGACGGTGATGCGCTCCAGGCGGAAACGCAGCCACTTGCTGAAGTCGAAACCGGCGTCCAGGCCGCCCTGCATGGGGATGTACTTGTTGCCCTCGGTCTGGCCGGGGTCGGCCCGCGTAGGCACGTTGTCGAGGTGGATGCCCTCGATGCTGCTGTGGGCCACGTTGTCGGCGAAAACACCGAAGGGCATGCGGTCGGGCCGCAGGTTCACCTTGTTCGAAAGCCCCAGCGAGCCCTTGGGGTAGGCCAGCCAGAAACCCTTGCCCTCCGAGTCGCCCGCGACGTTGCCGCGCACGGTGTTGTCGGGGTTGGTCAGCCAGAAGCCCGCGGGGTCGCCGTCGTGCCCCAGGATGCGGCAGTCGCGCTGCCCATCTATCACCCGGGTGCAGACCGCCGGGGCCGTGTTGCCGCGCGGCGGGTTGCGCACCTGCAACACCAGGTTGTTCTCGATGGTGTTGCGCCGCTCCACTGCGTCTTCCAGGAAGACCGCGTGGCCCAGGATGTCGTAGCAGACGTTGTTGGAGAAGTTGACACCGTTGGTGCTGTGGATGATCACGCAGCGGTTGGAGGAGTCCCAGATCGCGCTGCCCCGCACGAACTGCCCGGTAGCGTCGCCCAGCTCGGCCCCGCTGCCCTCGTCGTAGCTCAGCATGTGCCAGTGGATCGGGTAGCGCCCCGAACGGGTCAGTTGCCCCACCCGGCGCAGCTCCACCCCGTCCAACTTGAGCGTCGAGCCCCGCATGACCATCACGTGAGCCCCGAATCCCTGCTCGCGCCACAGCGTGTCGTCGGGCGCCTGGATCACGATGTTGCGGCTCAGGCTCCCGACCGCCGCCCGCTGGTCGAGCACCAAGTCGGTGACGGCGTTGGTGGGCGTGAGGGCCATGCCGGAGGCGCTGACGTATTGCAGCCTGCCCCAGCGCGGCTTTTGCAGCCCAGCCTTGAGGGTGAGGCTGCTGCCGCTCTGCGAGGCGATTTCCAGCAGCTCGGTAGCGACGGCGCGGGGGTCGGGGTTGTTGAGGTTGTTGTGCGGGAAGAAGTCGGTCGGGGCCAGCACCACTTGGCCGCCCGCAGTCCAGTTCACCGCGTCCTTGAGGCTCAGGGTGGTCGCGCCCTGTGCGGCGTGGTCGGAAATTTGGGTCCAGGTCAGGGCGGGCCGCTGCCCAAACAGGAGCAGTTGGCCTCCCATCAGCAGGATGCCCCGTGTACCCATGTTCATCTGGTTCTCGTTGGGGTTGGTGGCGTTGAGGGTGAGGGTGGCCTTCTGCGCGAAGGGCTCGGCCTCGCTGCCGATCTTGAGCGCCCCGTGCAGCATAATCCAGTCGGCGGTCAGGCTCAGGTCGCGGCGGGCGAACTCGAGCTCTCCCAGAATCGTCAGGCCCGCCAAGTCAGGCGTGCTCTCGTCGAGCACCACCCGCCTGCCCGCCGGGATGGTCAACGCGTCGCCCGCCACCGGTTTGGCCCGGCCCATCTCCTGCCAGGTTTTGGGGTCTGACCAGTTGCCCGTAGAGGTGATGGGGGGCGGGGGTTCACCGGGCGGGTTGGGGTTGGAATCCGAGTTACCGCAAGCAGCCAGCAGTACAACCAACCCAACGATGTATAAGTGCCTGAAGAGCATTCCCCATGCTATCCAGGCCCAAACACCGGGGACGTGTCGGATGCCTTAAGCGGGGCTTAATGTTATGCAATTCGGAACCATTGCAGCCGACATCGCAGTTGGGGCCATCCAACTAACCGACTTGATCGTTCACATGCTCGAATAACTAAATCCGTGCCGCATCGGAATCGAGTTTTGGGGTAGGCCATCAAAGGGAACGCGGCGTAATCGTTGGCTTCGATGGCGCAAGCGCTCGCTCAGCCAACGGTTCGTATGAAGTAAACGGGAACTTCCTGAGCCATGAAGAAAAACCCCAGCCGAAGCCAGGGTTCCTCGTTCAACCGTAAATGGTCAACCGTCAACGTTTAGTTCAGACCCGCGATGTCGTCGCGGATGCAGGCCTTGAAGTGGCCGGGCGCGACCTCCTTGAGCTCGGGCACAGTGGTGGCGCACTCGGCAATCGCGTAGCGACAGCGGGTGCGGAACACACAGCCCGAGGGGGGATTGATGGGGCTGGGGATGTCGCCCTGCAACACGATACGCTCACGCTTGATGGTGGGGTCGGGGGTAGGGATGGCCGAGAGCAAAGCCTCGGTGTAGGGGTGGCGCGGCTTGAGGTAGAGGTCACGCGAAGGGGCCAGCTCCATCACCTTACCCAGGTACATCACCGCGATGCGGTCGGAGATGTATTCCACCACCGCCAGGTCGTGGGCAATAAACAAAATGGTCAGGCCCAGGCGCTCTTTGAGGTCTTGCAGCAGGTTGACCACCTGGGCCTGAATCGAGACGTCCAGTGCCGAGACCGGCTCGTCGGCCACGATAAACTCGGGGCGTACTGCCAGGGCGCGGGCGATGCCGATACGCTGGCGCTGACCACCGGAGAACTCGTGGGGATAGCGC
This sequence comes from Meiothermus sp., assembly GCA_037440185.1. Lineage (GTDB taxonomy): Bacteria > Deinococcota > Deinococci > Deinococcales > Thermaceae > Meiothermus. The sequence goes on from JBBIUP010000004.1 coordinate 8,815, forward strand.
CGCACGTGGTCGGGGTTGAGGCCCACCAGTTGCAACAGTTCAGCTACGCGGTCGTTGCGGGCCTGGGCAGCACCTTCCAGGTTGTGGATGACCAGCGGCTCGGCAATGATGTCACCCACGGTCATGCGCGGGTTGAGTGAGGCGAAGGGATCCTGGAAGATAATCTGCATCTTGCGCCGGTAGGTTCGCAGTTGGTTTTTGGGAATGTGGGTGATGTCGGCACCCTCGAAGTTGATGGTGCCGTCGGTGGGTTCAATCAGGCGCAGGATGGTACGGCCCACGGTGGTCTTGCCCGAGCCGGACTCGCCCACCAGACCCAATACCTCACCCTTCTTCACCACAAAGCTCACATCGTTAACGGCTTTTACGTTTGCAACCACTCGAGAAAGAATGCCCCCGCGAATGGGGAACCACTTCCTGAGGTTGTTCACCTCTACCAGGTTGGCTGTAGTTGTACCCGGGGTTGCTGCGCTCATGCTCCCACCGCCTCGCCTTTTTGAATCTCAGCCCAACGTACGCAGCGCACCATATGCCCGTTCCCTGCATCCTGCAAGATGGGAATATCGGCATCGCACAACCCCGGCTTGAAGAACTTGCAGCGCGGGTGGAAGGCACAGCCCTGGGGCAGGTTGAGTGGGTTGGGTACGTTACCGGGAATGGCCTCGAGGCGCTGTTGGTGCGTGGCAGCCAGGTCGAGCCGGGGCACCGAGTTCAGCAAGCCCATCGTGTAAGGGTGCAGCGGCTTCTTGAAGGTAGGCACCACATCGGCCTCCTCCACTGCACGCCCAGCGTACATCACCACCACCCGGTCGGCCATCTCGGCCACCACGCCCAGGTTGTGGGTGATGAACAGGATGCTCATGCCAATCTCTTCACGGAGCTTATTCATGAGTTCCAGAATCTGGGCCTGAATGGTCACATCCAGAGCGGTGGTGGGCTCGTCGGCAATCAAGAGGGAGGGATTGCAGGAGAGGGCCATGGCGATCATGACCCGCTGACGCATCCCGCCCGACATCTGGTGCGGATAGTTGGACAGGCGCTTTTTGGGTTCGGGGATGCCCACCAGATCGAGCATCTCGGCGGCTTGATCGAGGGCTTCTTTCTTGCTCTTGCCCTGATGCAGCACGATGGCTTCAGAGATCTGGTCGCCCACGGTGTAGACAGGGTTGAGGCTGGTCATAGGTTCCTGGAAGATCATGGCAATATCGTTGCCCCGAATCTTGCGCATCGAGGCTTCGTCCTCTTTAGCCAGATCCTTGACCTTGCCATCTTTGCCCCTGAAGAGTATCGTTCCAGCCACAATTTTGCCGGGGGGGGTAGGGATCAGGCGCATCATCGCCAAGCTCGCAACCGACTTGCCAGAGCCCGACTCGCCCACCACGGCCAGGGTCTCACCTTTTTCAATGTGGAAAGATACGCCGTCTACGGCTTTGACCACGCCATCGTCGGTGAAAAAGTGAACCTTGAGGTCTTTAACATCCACCAGCCGTTTCTCGTCCATTCCCACTCCTCAAAACTACTCCACAACAGATTATGTCATTATATGGGCTTGGGCCCACTAATCAACAAGCCAACAAGCCAGAACGCCTTGTGGCTTGACCTCGACTCCCGAACCCCTTACACGCGAGCTGGTGATGGAGTAGAAAACACGTCTAGGCTTTGGTTCGAGGATCGAGTGCATCGCGCAATCCATCGCCCAGGAAGTTGTAGGCCAGCACTGCCAACAGAATGAACAAGCCCGGAATGAGCAGCCAGGGGCGCTCGGTGAAGGCCGTGATGCCGGTTTGCTGGGCTTTGGAAAGCATCAGCCCCCACGAAGTGGCTGGCTCTTGAATCCCCAAGCCCAAGAAGGACAGTCCCGACTCACCCAGGATAAAGCCAGGAATCGCCAGGGTAACTACAACGATCAGATAAGTGTAGGTTCCGGGCAAGATGTGCCGAACTACGATGCGGCTATCCCCCGCCCCCAGCGCCTGTGCCGCCTGGGCATACTCCATCTCGCGCAGTTGCAGTACCTGGCTGCGAATGGTGCGGGCCAAACCACCCCAGTTGACAAAGGAGAGGATCGAAACCACCAGCACAAAGCGAATACCTGCTGGCAGCTCTTGTGGAATCAGCACCGACAAGATGATGAGCAAGAAAAGGTCGGGGATGGCAGCCAGAACCTCTACCATCCGCATGATGAGGGTATCGAGGTCGAGTTGAATGCGCGGCCAAACCAGAGCATAGGCAATAGCGCCCAGCACCACAACGCCAATAATGCCTGCCAGGATGGCCTCGAGGCCCCGGCTGCTCTGCAAGAACCCCGAGACCGTGACCCAGATCAGCCAAGCCAGCCCCACCCAACCGGCCAACCAGAAGAGCGACCTGGCCACGTGGCTGGGCCATACCAGGTAGTACAGGATGGCGGATATCGCTCCAACCGCAAGTATTCCAACCGCCCCACCAGCTGCCAGCGTAGGCAGGTTTTGCAGGTTGGGAACAATGTAGGTGTTGAAGCCTTGCACCACCGCCCAGCCCACCAGCCCAATCAAGCCAAAGCCCCCCACTGCTGTCACATGGCTTTGCGGAGAACTCTTACCCAGAAAACGCCAGAACTCTGGATTGGCCACACCAATGCTAAAGGTGGCCGGGCGACCGGCAAAATAGCCCGACACCCCACCCATGAAGATACCAATAATCAAAGCCAGCGCTACTGCAAAGATACCGATGGTCAGGCTAATACGGGCTCCAAACCAGATGCGGCCCCATATATCGCGGCCAAAATCGTCGGCCCCCCACAAAAACAGGGTGGCTTTTCCCTCCAGCAGCCAAGGGCCTCCCATCAAACGCAAATCGGTAGGAATTAGGCCCAAAAAGCGGTAGGGTTCGCCCTTGGTAAAAAAGTTGATCGGGTAGCGACCCCTCTCGCAGTCGGTAATCACCTCCACCTTGAAGGTCTCGAGGTTGCGCCGCCGCTCGGAAGCGCAGACATAAGGCCGGGTGAGGGCTCCATCCTGGTTGCGCCAGAAAATCTGGGTGGGTGTGGCATAGGAGAAATCACGGAAGCTCTTGGCCTCGGGGTAGGGGGCCAGAAAATCCGCAAAAAGGGCGCCCAGGTAGAACACCAACAACACCGCCCCGCCCAGGCGCGCTAACTGGTGCCGCCGGAAGCGAATCCAGGCTTGCTGAAAAAAGGTTCGGTTACCTTGCTGGGGGCTAGCCGCTTCGATCTTTGCTCTACGAATCACACACTACCCCCTAGCTGTACCGGATACGTGGGTCTACCCACGCCAGCAGCAAATCGGATACCAGGTTGCCCACCATCAACAATACCGTGGTAATGGTAATGAGCCCCATAATCACGTAGATATCAATGGCCGAAATAGCTTCCAGCAGCGCCGGGGTGATTCCGGGCCAAGCCATCACCACCTCCACCAGGCCAGCACCGCCAATCAAACCCGGCAGCAAGCCACCAATCCCAGCAATGAAGGGAATGACCGCATTGCGCAGGGCATGCTTGTAAATCACCACCCGCTCGTTCAAACCCTTGGCCCTGGCGGTACGGATGTAGTCCTGGGAGAGCACATCCAGCATCTGGCCCCGCATGACCCGCATTAGCCCAGCCAGCCCCGCAGTTGAAAGCACAATCACCACCGGAAAGGCGTGCCACAACACATTGGTAGCCCTGGCCCAGAAAGGAGCTTCGGTGTAGGGCAAGCGTTCAGGCAAACCCGGCCCCTGGAACAGCGGGAACAGCAACGCCAGCACACTGGCCCCCAGCACAAACAAACCCAGATACCAGACAAAAGGCACCGGCTGTTCCCGGCGGTAGCGCTGCCAGACCGGGATTGCCAACGCCACTAAACCCACCAAGACCGGCCCGATCAGCCACTGGGCTGCACGGGTCATGTTGCCCAGGTGAACAAATTCGGTGGTCATTCCTCCAATGGGCAACAAGCGCCGATCGGTTAGGTCATTGAGCCAGACCGCCAGAAACAACATAATTAGCCCAAAAAAGAAGTTGGGAATGGCCAGTCCTAAAAAGGCAGTTACGGTAAAGAAGCGATCTGGTAGCGAATACTTACGCACTGCCGAATAAACCCCAATTGGAATGGCCACCAGATAAATGACCAGCGTAGCCAACACCACCAGCACCATCGAATTGAGGATGCGCTGGCCAATCACGTTCCAAACATCGGTTTTATAGGAAAGCGACAGCCCAAGATAGCCTTGCAGAATGCCTGAGAGCCATTTGGCATACTGTACGGGCATGGATTGATCAAGACCGAACTGCTGGCGCAAATTAGCAATGGACTCGCGATCCTGCGTGGGATCGAGCTCGAGGCGGGTTACAAAATCCCCTGGAGCCAACTGAATGACCAAAAAAGCCAACAAAGTGGCCCCCAGAAAAGTGGGGACAAGTTGGAACAGCCGTCTAACGATATAGCCAAACATAGTGCCTCATAGGAGCAGGCTCTTGAAACGAGTTCTTAAAGCCCTTGGAGCAAGCTCATGGGAAGGCAAGGGGTGGCATTTGACCACCCCTTGCCCAGGTTGACTGCTACTCCTTGGCAAAAATGGTCTCGATGTAGGGGGCCTGCCCGGTGATGGCGTTGAGCTGTTCTTTGGGGAACATGCCACCCAGGCGCGCCAGACGGGCCGGATTGTAGGCCGGAGCTACGGTGTAGATGATGGGCAGGTTCTCGGCCACCACGCGCTGGAACTGCACATAGATCTGACGGCGCTGAGCCTGGTCAAGGGTTGTGGCACCCCGTTTCATGAGGGTATCAATCAGCACCTCGAAGGCCTCCACCTTGGCCGGGTTATTACCCCTTACCCCCTGGTTCCAGGCGTGCAGCGAGCCGTTGAGCTCCCAGACGTTGCGGGCGAAGGCGGGCTCGATGCCACCGGTCAGGCCAATCAGGATGGCGTCGAACTCGCGGGTGCCGTCAGCAGCAGGGGTGGTGAGCTGGCGCACCAGTTCGTTGAAGTCAATCGGGCGGTACTCCACCTTGACCCCAATCTTGCGGGCCTCATCACGGAAAATCTGGGCAATGCGCTCGCGCACGGTGTTGCCCTGGTTGGTGACGAGGTTGAACTCCAGCACCTGGCCCTGGGCGTTGACCAGCCAGCCATCGCGGTTTTTGCTACGGAAACCGATCTCGGCCAGGAGTTGGGTGGCCCGTTGTGGGTTGAACTCGAACTTGGCCACATCATCGGTAAAGAAGGCCTTGTTGGGAATCGAGATGGGGCTCCACTGGGGCTGGCCCAGACCGCCGAGGGCCACCTCAATCATGGACTTCTTGTCCATCAGGTGGGCCATGGCCCGGCGGAACTTCACCTGGCGGAAGAGGCTTTCCTTGTTGGCATCCTTGTGGTTCCAGTTGAAGACGATGAAGTTGGTGCCCAGGGTTACGTCGGCGTTGGGGAAGATCTCGGCCCGCAGGCGGTTGCCCCGGATGCGCTCCAGCACCTGGGCCACATGGTCGGCGTTGGCTGCCGAGAAGGTGTCGGCCTCACCCGCCAGGAAGCGCGCGAGCTGGGCGTTGAGGTCGGGGACGACCTGCACGGTGTAGCGCTCGAGGTAGGCCACTGCGGTGTTGCGTTCATCCACCCCCCAGTAGTTGGCGTTGCGTACCAGCACCACCCGCTCACCCTTGACGTAGCTGTCGAGCCTGAAGGGGCCACCCGAGACCACCTGGGCTGCCGGGGTGTCCAGGTTCCACAGGGCCTGGAGCTGTGGGATTCCGGCGCGGTAGGCGGGGCCGAAAACATGCTCGGGTACGATATACCAACCCTGGATCAGGGCTGGGGCATACGGCTTGGGGAAGTCGGCCCGCACCGTAAACTGATCGACCTTGGTCCAGCGGATGGGCTGCCCGTCGAGGATGAAGCTGCTGCGCGCGTTGGAGTTGACCCGCTGATCGCCGTGTACAGTAGCACTGAAGATCACATCATCGGCATCAATAGCCTGTCCATCCGACCAACGCACCCCTTCGCGCAGCTTGAAGATCACCGTCAGGCCGTTGTTGCGTACCTCCCAGGACTTGGCCAGCCGACCCTCGGGGGCTTGGGTGTAAGGGTCGTAGGTAGTCAAGTAGGGCAAAAAGAGCGCAATGATATCGGTAGACGAGGTCTCGCGGGCCACAAAGGGGTTCCAGGTGCGCGGATCGGAGATAGCCGTGATGCGGTAGGCACCACCCTGCCGTCCAGGCTCGGTGCCCTTAAACACCTTGGGCTGAGCCAGGGCCAACCCGGCCAGTGCAAGCATTCCTAAGACCAACAGTTTCTTCATCTCTAGCCTCCTGGTTTTTTACAGTTCACCACCCTCGCTGCTTCAGGGGAAGAACAACAACGCGGTGGACTTGGTACAAAGCTATATAGCCTTCATGCGACTGTCAAGGGCTTATAGGGGAATTTGCACCTGGATTACATCCACCAAACGGTGGATGGGCTTACACCATCGTTCCGCTGCTCTCACCGCAAAATACCCTCCGGGACAGACGAAGGGCATTGCCGGGTGAGGATTTTAACCAACGGTTTATCGGTTAAAAAACCGGAACGAAAAAGCCAGTACCACGAAGATCACCCCGAGCACTACGGTGATTCGGTAGAGGCCCCCAGTCACGCCTCTGGTGCTAAATAGGTCGGTAGAACCCCCGAACATATCGCCTGCACCCTGTTTGGGTTCTTGCGAGAGCACCAGGTAGACCAGAAACCCGGCCACGGCGATATAAAGAAAGATCAGGATGTTTTGCAGAATCTCCACTACAGGCCTCCACTGCTGGCAGTGCTGATTGGTGCCGGGAATGGGACTCGAACCCACACGGCTGTTAACCGTCCGATTTTGAGTCGGGTGCGTCTACCAATTCCGCCATCCCGGCACGCGGGCAAAAAGTTCTGGCATATTCGCCAGCAAGACTAAACTATAGTGCCTTTTGGACGGATTAGCAAGCCAAGCACCCCTAAAGCCCCAGCCAATACCACCGCCCAATCCCCCCAGCGGACATACCAGGTCTGGCTCTGCAGCAGGCCAAACTGCCCAGCCAGAAAGCCCGGTTGGCGCTGAGGTATGCGCGCAGTAACCCGTCCGTAGGGGTCTATAATCGCGGTCACCCCATCGTTACCGGCCCGCAGCAGCCAACGCCCGGTTTCGACCGCACGCAAGCGGCCCATCTGAAAATGCTGCAAACCTCCAAAGCTAGGGCCATACCAGGCATCGTTGGAGCCCAGTTGCAAAACCTCTGCCCCACCCAGCACCAGCGCTCTGGCAACAGAGGGAAACACCGATTCGTAGCAGATAAAGGCCCCATATTTACCCAGGGGAGGATAGGCCGTGCCGGGGGTGCGGCTGCCCAGCTCACCTTCAAAACCAAAGGCTCGAAAGAAAAAAGTGTATACGGAACCTAAAGCTGTGCTCCCTGGAAAATTTTCGCCAAATGGCACCAGCCGATTCTTGTCGTAGAAGTGGGTAATTTGCCCGCTTAACAGACGAACTGCCCGGTTGGTTGTACCCGTTTCCAGCCCACTTATGAGTTCGCGGTGGCCCAACAGTGTGACCAATTCGGGCGAGAAGCCCGCCACGGCAGTCTCGGGCCACAGTACCACCCGGGTCTCGGGGTGGGCTTGCAAACCCTGGCGGGTTATTTCGAAATAGGTCTGCTCGGCGGAGACGCCTTCGAGTTTGCGCAGCGGATTGATATTCCCCTGCACCAGCAGAGCCTTCTCACTGCCCTCCACAGCCGGTAGCGGCATCACCCACAACCCCGCCCAAACCAGCACAATCCCGGTCAGCCCCAGCGCCGGAGCCGAAAAAATCACCCCTTCTGATCGCAGGCGCTGCCAGCCATAGTGCAGACTGAGTGCCACCGCCAGCACCAGCAACGAGAGCAGATACACCCCGCCCACACTCGAGAGCACCCGCCCTGGCGCATCCACCATGGCATAGCCCAAAAAGCCCCACGGGAAAGCAATTTCCCACAAGGAGGTGAGGTATTCTTGTACCACCCACAACCCAGCCCTGGTAAGGGGTCTGCCCCGGGTCAGGCCAAACACCGCCCCCCAGATGGTTGCCTTGATCAAAACCAGCGGCAGGTAGGGCACCGCCCCCCAAGGCGTTTCAAATAGCACCACAAAACTGAGCGGCAGCCAGACCAGGTGCACCGCCCAGAAACCAATTCCGGCTAGCAGACCAAAACCAAAGCCACCCCTGGTCAAGAGCCAGATCAAAGGCAGTGGAGCCAGAAAACCCAGCGGTGTCGGCGGCAGACAGAGTGCCAGGGCAATCCCCAGAAAAAGTGGAAACCAGAGCTGCACCGCTAAAGCATATAGCGCGGGTTTTAGGAAAGTCTGAATTTTTGAGCAAGTAACGCCGTCTTCAAGGGTGAGGGCCAAATGAGTCGGTGGGTTTTAGACATTCATGGCAGAATGGAACAGCCATGCGGCTAGGGATCATCGCTGAAATTCACGCCAACCTACCAGCACTTGAAGCAGTTTTGGAGGCGCTGCGCAAAGAGGGCATTGATCAGGTGCTGGCGGTGGGGGATTTGGTGGGATATGGCCCTCACCCACGCCAGGTGATTCGCAAGCTGGACAAAGAAGGCATTCCCTGCGTACCTGGAGCCGCCGACCTACGGGTGGCTTATGCCCTTCCCTCCCCAGCCCGAGAGGGCATTGCCGAGACCACCATCGTCTGGACACGGGAGCAACTGAGCGCCCGTGAAATGCACTTTTTGCGCAACCTGCGTTCCCGCCACCGCTACGAAACACCCGGGGGGCGCTTGATGGTTTTTCATGGCTCGCCGGAAGACCCGGAGCACAAGGTGGATCTCAACGATGCGCACCCGGCGGAAGTTTTGAAAATGCTGGAGAGCATCCGCTCGCGCTATGCGGTGGTAGCAGGCAAACACATCCCCTTTCGCCGGGTGGTGCACAAAGGGGTGGTCTACGACCCCGGCTCGGTGGGCCTGAGCCTGGGAGGCGAGCCGGGGGCCGATGTGTTGATCCTGGAAGACGACATCCACGGCGAAGTCCACCACCGTTTTCTCAAGCTGCCCTACGACTATGGTCAGGTCACGTTTGACCTGGCCGCCTGGGAATTACCCGAGGTGTTGGCGGAAGTGGTGCGGCAGGGGCGGTTCCCCAAATGAGTTTCTCCAGGGCAACCAGGGAAAATCAATGCTCCAATGACAGAACTGTGCCCCAGCCATTGCCGACCCCTGGTATGGGCGCTCACCAACGAACCCAGCCCTTCTGTTTTGAGACCAGAAAACGCAGCCCACAACGCACATTTTCCACTATTGAGCTGCGCCATGATAAGTTTGTCAAATCCTGGAGGCCTATCTTTCAAGTTGCATCTTCCAGGGCGCAGTACCCCGGTGCATGCCAAGCTGGTTCAAGCGACAACCATACCGTGGAAACACTTGGTAAGTTAGGCTGTTTTTCAGAAACCCGTCCGAGCTCGAGCCCCCTCCGAATGTAACTTGACGAACCATGCCGGATCCCTCACCCCAACCATCCGAACTCTTTCTGCAGCTTCTGGGTCCACCGAGAATGTGGTTGGATGGCAAACCCGTCGCCTTGCCCACCAAAAAGCTGTTGGGGCTGGTGGCCTATCTGGCCCTGGAGGATGCTACCACCCGCACCAGGCTGGCAAGCCTGTTCTGGAGTGAGAACGACGAAGAAAGCGCTCGGCGCAACCTACGCCGTGAGCTGCACCGTCTGCGCGAAACCCTCCTCAGGGACTGCCTGCATATAGGGGAAATAACCCTGCACCTGCACACACACCAGACCGACGTGGCGCAGTTTAGGGGGCTGCTCGAGCAGGGCAAGGTCGAAGCCGCCCTGGAGGTGTATCGGGGAAGCCTGCTCGAAGAGCTCGAGCTGCCGGGGGCCACGGGGTTTTGCGAATGGCTGGAACACCGCCGGGAGGAGTTGCGTCGTCTATGGCAGCAGGCCCTGCTCTACCGGGCCGAAAACCTCGAGACCCGTGGCGACTGGCGGGCCGCGCTGGAGATCCACCTGCAACTGCTGGCCCAGGATAACCTGCAAGAGCGACACCAACGCGAGGTGATGCGACTCCATTATCTACTGGGCGAGCGCGAGGCCGCACTGGAGCGCTTTGAACGTTTCAGGGGAACCCTCCAACAAGAGCTGGGCCTCGAGCCCTTACCCGAGACCCTCCATCTGGCCGAACAGATCAAGAGCGCCTACAGCGCCAGCCCCCAACCCATTGCCACCCAAACCGCTGGCCCTGGGCTCCCTCTGCGGGCACCGCTGGTAGGCCGCGAGCAGGTCTGGCAGCAGATGGAAGCCGCCTGGGGTCTAGGGCAATGGGTGCTGATCTCGGGCCCGGCAGGGGTGGGTAAAACCCGCTTGCTTCGGGAGTTCGCGCTGCCTCGAGGCAAACCCCAGGCTTACTGGGGCCGCCCCGCCGATGCCAGCCTGCCTTTTGCCACCTTGAGCCGCTCCCTTCGGGAACAACTGGAGGCCCAGCCAGGTTTGGAACTGGCCCCCTGGATACGCCGTGAGCTGGCCCGGCTGGTGCCGGAACTCCAAGACACCCCCCCTCCACCCCTGCGCGCCCAAGACGAGCGGCTGCGGCTGTACGAAGCCTTTGCTGCCTTCATGGAAAGCACAGCTCCGGGTGAGGTGGTCTTGCTCTGTGACGATGTGCAGTTCTTTGACCTGCAAAGCCTGGAAATGCTCTTGTTCGCACTCGAGCGCTTGCGCGAGCGGGGCCTGGCCCACCGGCTGGTAGCAGCTTATCGCAAGGGCGAACTCCGGCCCGAGGCGCAAAGCCTGCTGCACCGCTTTACTCGAGCCCATCGGGGATTGGAGCTCGAGCTGGGGCCGCTGGCCGAGCCTCAGTTGCTCGAGTTGATCCGCCGGATGTCGGGTTCACTCGAGGGACAGCTCTTTGCCCACAGGCTCCACCGGGCCACCACCGGCAATCCCTTTTTTGTGCTGGAAACCCTCAAAACCCTGTTCGAGTCGGGTCTGCTCAGCATCAACCCCGAGGGCGGCTGGGAGACGCCCTTCGACGAAGAAACCAGCGACTACCACGAGTTACCCATCCCCCAGAGTGTGCGCGAGGCCGTGCTGCGCCGGGTGGAAAATCTGGGTCAGGGGGTACGGCGGCTGCTGGAAGCCGCCAGCCTGACGGCGGACGGGTTTAGCCTAGCGACCTTGGGCGGGGCCACCGCGCTGAGCGAGTGGGAAGCCCTGGAAGCCCTCGAGCAGACCCTGGAAGCGGGCATCCTGGAATCTACCCCCCATGGCTACAGGTTCGCCCACGACCTCTTTGCCGAATCGCTGCGAGACACTCTTTCAGCCGAACGCAAACGTCTGCTGCACCGCAAGCTGGCTGCCAGCCTGGAACACCTTGGAGGCCCTGCAACCCAGATCGCCGAGCATCTCGAGCAGGCCGGACAACCCCAAGAAGCCGTCCGCTGGCGCATTCAGGCCGCCGAGGCCGCCCTCCAGGTCTACGCCCATCAGGAGGCCCTGGAACAATATTCAAAAGCACTGGAGCTGGGCCTGAAGCTACCCCAGGCCTTCCCGGTGCACCTGGCCCGGGCCAACCTGTACCAGAGCCAACTGGATTACACCCGTGCCCAGCAGGAGCTTCGGCTGCTGGAGGGAGTAGCCCGCTCGAGCAGCGAACAGGCCGAGCTGGACGTGGTCTGGGCCCGGCTCTTGTTTCACCAAGGGCAGTACGAGCAGGCCCGTGAAAAAGCCCTGCTGGCGTCGCAGCGTGCGCCCGAAGGCCCCACCCAGGTGCTGGCCTGGCGGCTGTTGGGTTCTTCGCTGTTTCGACTGGGCCAGCCCCAGGAGGCCCAGAAACTGCTCGAGCAGGGTCTGGAAGCCGCCCAGCAGCACGCCCCCGAACAGATCCCCACCCTGTGTATAGATCTGGCCTACCCCTTGTTGCAACAGGGGCAGACCGCCCAGGCCCGCCAAAAGGTCTCGCAGGCTCTGCGCCTCACCCAGCCCTGGCAGCGCGACCATGCCCTGGCCCTCAATGCGCTGGCCCGGCTGGAGCTGGCAACCAACCAGACCGCTCTGGCTCAACAGAGCCTGGGCCAGGCCCTCGAGGTGGCCTACCGGCTGCAAGACCAGACCCTGGCTTTTGCCTTTCTGACCAACCTGCTGCGGGTGCAGCTCGAGGCCGGGGCCTTGGGGGAGGCCCGCACCCGCCTGTTGGAAGCCGAAACCCGCTTCAGGGAAGCCCACCCCCGCACCCACAGCACCCTCAAACGCCGTCTGGCCGAGATGGAGTATCTGTCCGGCCAACTGGGAGCCGCCCTGCAAGCCTTGAGCGCGGCCATCGAGATGGCCGATGCCCTGGGCGAGCGCGACCAGCAGGTGAGCCTGCGGGCACTTCAGGCCACCTGGTTGGGGTATCTGGGAGCCTTGCCCGAGGCCTGGCAGGTTTGTGCCGCCCTCGAGCAACTCCAGCCCGATTCGCTGCCACTGGACTGTACCAAAGCCCTGCTGCACCTGTTGGAGCACAATCTGGCAGCCGCCCAATCCCAGCTCGAGCCCCTGCACACCCAATCCCACAGCTTGCCGGAGGCCCAGGCCACGGTCTGCTGCTACCTGGGCCTGGTGGCCAACGCCCAGCACCAGCCCGAAAAAGCCCTGGCCTTGGCCCAGACCCGCTACCCCAGCGGAGCCTTGCAAACCCTCAACCTGGTGGTGCGCCTCGAGGCCACCCGGCAGCTCGGCCAACCCCTGGAGCCCCTGCTCGAGGAAGCCCAGACCCACCTGGATTCTGGCAAAGCCCCCCCACTGGAAGGGCTCGAACTCCGCCGCACCCTGGCTTTAGCGGGTCAAACCATCGGCCAACCCAAGGAGCACCACCCAGAAGTCTGGCAGAACATCCGTGCGCTAGCGGCTTCGCTGGGGGGCTTTCCCCGGCTACAGCAGACCTTTTTGCACAAGTACCAGGACTGGCTAAAATAGCCTCTCAAGACCCTGGCTTTCGGGGCCTGCCTGGCACGTTCTGGTGTGTGTCGAACGGCATACCGCGATTCCCAAAAATAAGACAACCACCCTGATCTTCATCGCTTGCGGAAGAAGCGGACAAGCAATGCCAATCCAAACCAATACTTGATTCATTCAACGCCCTAAACCTTGCAACGCCCACAGAAGTTGCCTTGCAACGCACTTGCAACGCTCGCTTTTCTACCCTGGCCTCCGAGGTGAACAACATGGCACACCCACGTTGGTATCTACTGGTATTGGTAGCTCTGGTGCTGGCCCTGGCCGCCTGTGGCAGCCCCGGCTCTCGGCCTGCGGAGAGCTTCAGCTTGCGCCTGAATCCGGCCGATCCCAAGCTGGCACCCGGGGGCAGGGTTACGATCGGTATTGAAATAACACGTCAGAGCGGCTTTACTGGCCCCATTACCCTGTCCCTCGAGGGGGCTCCTGCCAGCGTGGTAGCCAGCTTCGACACCAATCCCGTCACCGAAGATTCCAGTGTCGTTACCCTCGAGGCCCCCGCCACCCTGGCCCCTGGCAACTATTCGCTGCAAGTGCGGGGCGCGAGCGGGGCGGCCTCGAGTTCAGCCGCCGCCAGCCTGGCCGTGGTTTCGGTTCCGCCCTCCACCATTACCGTAGATACCAGCCTGGCACCGGCCATCGCCAGCCGCGAACCCCTGGCCGATGGCATTCCGCGCCCACTGGTAGCCATGAGCGATGCCAGGGGCAACCAGGTAGACTTCGTAGAAAACGAGTTGTTGATCTTCTCCAGCGACGCCGCTGCGGTAAATGCCCTGCTCTCGCGCTGGAACGGCACCCTCCTGCGCCGGGCCGACCCCCCCAAGGGCAACCCCCACAACCTCAAGTCGGTGTTTCAGGTGCGCATCAACACCAGCAGCGCCGATACCAACCGTCTCTTGAGCGACCTCAGCACCCTCGACCCCGCCTCCCGCAGCGACCTCAAGGTCTCTAGCCAGAGCGCCCTGCGCTTGCTCTCGGTGGCGGCCCGCGAGAAGCTGGGCGGAATGGAGGTGGCGCTCAACGTTCTGACCCGGCCCCAGACCTTCGAGGACAACACCTCCAGCGAGGGCGGTCTCCAAACCGGAACGATTGGAAATTCATATAGCGCCAATGCTTTCGACTGGCCCTATATGCGGGCCGGGGGCATTCAGAATATCGGGGTGGTGGACGCCTGGCGGGCCCTCGAGCGAGCCGGTCGCATCAACCCCGCCAACGGCTCCAACGGTTCGGTTCGCGTTGCCATCATTGACGGGGGCTTTTACCCCAACCAAGCCGACTTCCACCGCTTCAGTGGCGACTCCGAGGAACTCAACCGCATCAACCCAATGCCCTGCTCGGGCGGCAACGACTGTCCCTACCACGGAACCAACGTCGCCATGGCCGCCGCCGCACGGGCCGACAACAACTTTGGCACCGCCGGGCCAGCCGCCCCCGTAGCCCACTTGTTGCTCTACCAGCAAGCTGGGGCAGATGACGTGATCTACTCCATCTTCGAGGCCATTGACGAGGATGCCCGCATCATCAACATGTCCTTTGGCGCACGCTTCCCGGCCATCGGAGCCTTTCTGGGACTGGCGTTTGATGCCATCACGGCCATGGCCAATGCCTATGGCGTCATGCTCATTGCCTCTGCCGGCAACGATGGCGAGAGCGTGGACGCCGAGGACTGCTTTATCGTTTGCTGGGAAGAAGCCTACTGGAGCCCCTGCGAGAACACCCACGTGATTTGCGTGGGTGGTCTGGCCGACAACTCGGTAGAGCGCCATCCCGGCTCCAACTTCGGTGGGGAAAACGTGGATATCTTCGGCCCCTTCCGGGTCTATGTCGGCATTGACCACGGCGAAACCCAGGGGCGAAACCAGGTCAAGGGGGGCACCAGCTTTTCCAGTCCCTTCGTGGCGGGGGTAGCGGCGCTGGTCTGGGCAGCCAACCCGAGCCTGACCGACGATCAGGTCTGGAGCATTCTGCGCAACACCGCCCATAAGGTTCCGGCGCCTTATAATCCCAACCTGGTTTTACGCCGCTATGTCAATGCCTTTGCCGCGGTACGGCAAGCCCTGGACAATATCCCCCCACGGGTGGTGATCGAGGCCCCCACCAACAACACCAGCCTGCCTTTCCGCAGCAACTTCACCTTCCGCGCCAGCAGCAGCGACCTGGACGGCCCCACACCGCTCATCTCCTGGAGTTCCAATGTAGATGGCGCACTGGGCCAGGGTTCGGAAATCACCCGCTCCTTCACCTCCCCCGGCCCCCGGCAGATCACCGCTAGCGTGACCGACAGCGGCGGCCTCACCCGCACCGCTTCGATCAGCGTGACTGGAACCAACCTACCCCCCACCGCCGAAATCATTAGCCCAACTACTACCTCGGTGCTCGTGGGACAAAGCGTGTTGTTCCGGGGTCGCGGCCTGGATGCAGACGGGGCTTTCCCGGTGGAGCTACCCTGCAACCGCCTGACCTGGAGCAGCAGCAACACCGCAGATACCCTGGGCAGCGGCTGCGAGTTTACGGCCAGCTTTGCCAGCCCCGGCACCCGCACCATCACGCTGCGGGCCACCGACCCCTACGGAGCCCAGGGAAGCGTCACCCGCACCTTCACGGTTAACAATCCACCCCCCAGCGGCCCGCCAGTGGTAACCATCCTCAACCCCAAGGATGGCGATTCATTCGTAGCCAACAGCAACATCCGGCTTTCCTACAGCATGACCGACCCCGGCGGTACTCCCAGCAGCCAATACACCGTAGTCTGGCGGCTCACCTTCGGTAGCCAGAACTGGACGATCGTGCCCAAGACCTGCACCCTGAACCAGATTCCCTTCCCCTGCTTCACCCCTGCCGACTACGGCATTAACAACAATGGGGTCAAACTGATGCAGCTACGGCTTTCCGTCACCGACCCCGAGGGCCTGACCGGCACCGACCAGGTCAGCATCAGCATCGGGCTAGTACCCTAAAGGGAGCACCATGGGCACCATAGGGCGGGGTTTCTGGGGCATGGGCCTGATTATGCTGCTGGTAGGGGTGGGACTTCTGGTGGGGGCCTTCTTCCAGGGGGGCGTAACCTCGCTAACCCTCAACATCAGCGGGATCACGCTGGGGCTGACCGGATTAATTTTTGCCGGGGTGGGGCGGTTTTTGGGGCGGATGGACACCTCCGACCTGCTCAAAAGTGGCCAGCCCGCTACCGCCAGGGTATTGGCAGTTCGTGATACCGGCCTTACGGTCAACAACATCTATGCAGCCCTCGAGCTCACCCTGGAAGTCCACCCACCCAATCGGTCGGTCTACACTGTTCAGACCCGCACCCTACTGGGACGCACACAGTGGGGAACCATTCAGCCCGGCATGGTGGTACAGGTGCGCATAGACCCGCAAAACCCCCAGCGCATCGCCATCGAGAGCATCACTGCCGGGCAGGCTTCGCAGTACTACGTTGCTGGGGTCATGCGGGCCGAGGACATCGTGGCACAGGGCCTCCACGCCGAAGCCCTGGTGCTGGATGTCCAGGCTACCGGTGCCCAGGCTGCCCAGCTTAGTCCGGGGCTGGCCCTCCGCCCCGACCAGGCCGACGACCCGGTGATGGTGGTGCGGCTGCAGGTGTATCCGGTTCAGGGCCCGCCCTTCGAAGCTGAGGCAGCCCTGCGGGTTCCCGATGGCAAGGCCCATGCCCTGGTGGTGGGACAGCGGGTTCCGGTAGCCTATATGCCCGACGACCCAGCCCGCACCACCAGCCTCCACTGGGCCCGGATTCCCACCAGAAGCTGAAGCGTGGGGGCCTTTACCCAAGATACTGAACCCCGCCAAAGAAGGGCGGAGACATGAACATACCCCGACCCAACCTTCCCCAGTTGCTCCAGGAATACCGCCTCTGGGTCTACCCCGAGGCCCAGGGCCAGCCCTGGCACGCCACCCTCGAGAACAGCGACCGGTCGGAGCGGCTGGAGTTTGACTCCCCCCTCGAGCTCGCCCGCCATCTGGCCAACCTCACCAACCCCACCCCGCGTGGGCGGCTGCGGTAGTCTGGCCGATACCAACCAAAACACCATCCCTGCGCGTGAGGGGCGCGACTAGCGTCTCTCCCGTCGCTTTTTGGATTGGTTATCAACAGTTGCGTACTGGCAATGTAGCGCAACCGCGACCCGACCCACCAGCTCCATGGGCAGGGGCTGATCGAGTGGAAACGACAGATTGCCCTTCGCACCCCGGTAGGGTGCAAGCTCCCGAACGAGTGCTGCATCCTGGGTTAGGGGCGGATAGATACCGATGTGGTTCTTGAAGGCCGCGAAGTAGAAAAATATCCGCCCGTCTCTGAAAGCGGGCATGTTGTAGCCGATACACCGAGTAACGCTGGGCAGCAATGCCTCGACCTTGGCCTGGATAGCCTCGAGCCTCAGCCGAGCCTGTGGCGAAACGGTTTGGAAATACGCTTCGTGCGAGGAGAATGCCATGAGGCGTATTGTATCTTCGTCAGAACCGTGTTCGCCAAAACCCTTCTCGACCGGATGCAGTACGTCACTAAAGATGCAGATAGGTTCGAACAAAAATGGTTTTCAACCATGCCTTTCCAGCAACCCCAGGGCCACCTCCGCCACCTGCGGCTCGGGGTCATGGAGCAGGGGCAAGATCGCATCGAAGTCACCCATCCTGGCCAGCGCCCCGGCGGCTGTGGCCCGCACCAGCGGATTCACGTCTTTGGCTCCCTGGCGCACCAGGGGCTGGTAGTCCGGGTTGCCCAGATTGGCCAGCACCACCAGCGCGTTGCGGGCCATGCGGGTACGGCCTGGGCGCAAGAAAACTGTTCCGGCGTATTTGCGTTCGAAAGCCTTTGAGGAGAGATAGAAGAAGTCTTCCAGGTTGGGGTAGGCCAGCTCGGGCTCGGGGGCAAAACCCTGCCAGAAAGACCGGGCCTTGCGGTTCCAGGGGCAAACCTCCTGGCAGACATCGCAGCCGAAAAGCCACGTCCCCATGCCCGCCCACAGCAAAGGCGGAATCAGGCCCCGGTGCTCGATGGTCCAGTAGCTGATGCACAAGCGGGAATCCAAGGTTCCATCGCCCAGCAACGCCCCTGTTGGGCAGCCCACCACACAGCGGGTACAGGTTCCGCAGCGGTTCGTCCCCTCCTCCCTCGGGGGAGGGGTTGGGGTGAGGGAGGTGAGCAGCACGGCCAGCGTAAGGTAGGTACCCTCCCCCATCCGCATCAGCATCGCGTTGCGCCCAATCCAGCCCAGGCCCCCCAGCGCGGCATGGGAGCGCTCGGAAAGGGGGCCGGTGTCCACATAGCCCCTGGCTTGCAGGCCCAGGCTATGGGCCAGGCGCTCGAGTTCGCGCAAAGGCGGCTCTAAGAGCTGGTGGTAATCGCGCACCCAGGCATAGCGAGCCACCCGTCCCAGACGAATCCCGCCGGGGGGTCTTTCGGGCTGGGGGTAGGCATGTGGGGCGGCCAGCACCAACACACTTTGGGCCCATTCGAAGCGATGGGATGGGTTTAGTTTGGTATCCAGGTTCTGGGTCAGGTAAGCCATTTCGGCTTGCTTGCCCTGCACTACCCAGTCGCGGTAGCGTTGCTGGGTTTCCTGTGGCAAATCCACGCCAGCCCACGCAGTTAGAAAGCCTTGCTCCTGCGCAGCCTGGCTGAGAATTTCGGCCACATTCACACAACGATTGTGCCGTGCCCGATAGGCAAACACAAGCTGCCTCAAGGCACCTGCCTGGCAGGCAAGACCACCGAGATGGTAGTGCCTTGCCCCGGTTGGCTGGCAATCTGGATGGAACCGTGGTGGCGCACCACAATCCAGCGGGCGATTGCCAACCCCAACCCACTACCGCCGGGATCACGCCTGCGGGCCTTGTCGGCACGGTAGAAGCGGTCGAACACATAGGGCAGATCCTCGGGGGCAATTCCGATGCCGGTATCCTGAACCCGAAGGTGGAGGTGGTCACCCTCGGGTTTCAGCTCTACTTGCACCAAGCCAGTGGCTGGGGTGTATTTGAGCGCATTATCGAGCAAGATCACCACCAGTTGTTTGAGATAGTCCCGATCACCCAGCACCCACAGGGGTTGAAGATGGGCTTCCAGGTGTTGCCCATCCGTCAGGTGGGCCGCATCGCGGATCGCCTCCTGCATCACCTCGTCCAGCCGAAAACGGGTCTGGCGCAGGGGCATCCCGGCATCGCCCTTGGCCAGCACCAGCAAGTCGGCTACCAATCGAGAAAGCCGCAAGGCCTCGCGCTCGGCCTCGCTAAGCGCTACCTGGCGGTCGGCTTCGGGCATCCCGGGGTAGCGCCTCAGCAGCTCGAGGTTGCCCTGAATCGCCGCCAAAGGGGCCCGCAATTCGTGGGAGGCATCGGCCACGAAACGCTTCTGGACTTCAGCGGCCTTGGCCAGGTTTTCCAGCATCTCGTTGAACGTCACCGATAGCTGCCCCAGTTCATCGCGGGCCGCAATGGGCTGTACCCGCATCGAGAGGTCGGCGGAATGGGCAATTTGCTGCACGGTCTCGACCAGCCGAGCAATCGGCTGCAAGGCCCCCCCCGCCAGAATCAAACCCAGTCCAAACACCGCCAGCATCGAGATCAACCCTACGGCAAACAACAAGGTTGCCAGCCACCGCACTGAAGTATCCAACAGACCCAGCGGGGTGAGCGCCTCGAGGTAGCCCAGCGTCTCCTGCCCCTTGACCAGGGGGGTCACATAGACCCGCCAGCGCTGCCCATCCTGGCCTGGCTTAAGCAGGAAAGCCCCTTCGCTGCGCGTCCAGGGCAAACGCAGCAATCGAGCTATCGGATCGGCATAAACCGAGGCATCTTGCCCCAATACCTGCTGGGGTTTGATGTGCTCGAGGGGAGGCTCCAGGCGCGAGCCCCGCTTGAACTGCCCTGTGGTGTCGTAGAGGCGAAAAGCCACCTGAATCTCGGAGATGTCCGCCTCGAGCACATACGAGGTGCCCGACTCCTGCCAGCCCACCGCCACATGGTTGGCCGAAAGCACCAGCACCTGATCGAGGGTCTGGTACTGCCCCCGGGTGTAGGCCGAAAACCCCAACAGCGATACCAGCGCAATCAACACCGTGCATAAGGTGCCGTACCATAACGCCAGCCGAAGCCGAATAGGCATTCTGGCCCTACTATAGCCCCAGTTGCTGAGCCTTGGCTTACGCACGATAGACGCTGGAACTCCAGACCGTAGCTTTTTCTGTTGTGACTACACTCCTACAGCTTCAGATTCCATCCTTCGAGGGGAAGCAATCTCTGCGAGCCCCCCAGGAGCCGAAGCATTCCAGAAAGCACCCTTCATCCTCTGCGGCTGCATTCCCAGGGTCACGGTCAATTTCGTTCCAGAACCCCGCATGACCCTCAAGTTGCAACCACCGAACGACCCTCCAGCACCGACTGGTAGATTTCCAGATAACGCGGCAACACGCTTTCGGGACGGAAGTCGGTGATGGCACGGGCCCTGGCGGCTTGGCGCATCTCGCGGTGAAGGGCAGCATCTTCCAGGATTTGCAACGCAGCCCAGGTCATCCCCTGCACATCGCCAATCGGTCGCAGGAAACCGGTGATTCCGTCCAGCACCACCTCCGGGATACCGCCCGCGTTGGAGGCCACCACCGGCACCCCACAGGACATGGCCTCCAAAGCCACCAAACCAAACGACTCCTGTTCCGAGGGCAACAAGAACAAATCGGCCACCGAGAGGAATTTCTCGATCTGGGGCGTGGATTCGATAAACTGCACCCGCCCGGTCAGCTCGAGCTGGTGCACCAACTCCACGCACTCGCTACGCTTGGGGCCATCGCCAATCATCAGTAGCCGGGCCGGGCGTACTTCGGCAATGCCAGCAAAAATACGGATCACATCTTCGGGGCGCTTGACCTCACGGAAGTTGGAAACATGTACCAAAATCGCCTCGTCCGGCTGGGCGAACCGCGCCCGGTAGGCCACATCGGTATTAGGCTTGAAACACTCCGAGTCTACCCAGTTGTAGACCACCTCGATGGAGCGGTCTACCGCAAAACTGCGCTGGGCTTCCTCGGCAAGTGAGTGGGAAACCGCAGTCACCGCGTCGGACTGCAAGATGGCATGCTTGGTAGTGAGGGCAAACGCGGGCTCCAAACCCATCAGCGTGACATCGGTGCCGTGTAGGGTGGTTACCACCTTGATGGGCAAACCCATATCCCGCGCCAGAATGGCACTGGTCGCGTGGGGGATGGCATAGTGGGCATGCACAATCTCGATCCCGTGTTCCTGAATGACTTTGGCCAGCGAGTTGGCCGCCGTCAGGGTTATCATCGAGTCTTTGAATAAGGGATAATCCGCGCTCAAAAATTCGTGAAAATGCAGCTTGGCCGCCGGCCCCACCGAGCGCTTGGTAATCTTGCTGATCCAGTTGAGCACGCTCTGGTTGCCTTGTTGAATCAAGCGGGCCAGAGCACTTTGCGGCCTGGGCTCAGTCCCCAGGTCGCGCCAATCGGCCTGCGTCCGATTGGCAAGCCGTTCCTCGGTAAGGCGAAAAGGCCGCTCCGCTGCTATCACATGAACGGTATGACCCAGCTCGGCCAGGGCCAGGGCCAGCTCAGTTGCCACCACCCCAGAACCTCCAGCACTGGCATGACACAGTATGGCAATTTTCATAGGCTTCCTTTCAAGAGATCAGTCGGGTGGATGACATGGGTTCGTTTTGCCGATGTACCCCTGGCGCAGACCGCTCGGCGCATACCAGGACGACCGACACCTGGAACTTCTCCAGCAGGTGGTAGGCCAGCTCGGGATGTTTGGGTTTGGCCATCAGGATCAGGTCGTAAACCTGCCCCGAGGCTCCAATATCCTTGAGCAGGTCGCCATAAACCAGCTGGGCACTGGCCTGCACCCGGGCCAGCGAGGCCACCGCCAGGGCCTCCTCGAGGATTTCCCAGCCTAGGTGGGCTGCCAGGCTCTCCCGATCCTCGATGGTGTCCAGCTCATCGTCTTGATAGGTTTCCAGGTAACGTCGAGCATCGTTCAGCACGAAGGCCAGATGCAACCGGCTGCCAAAGGCTTGGGCCAGTTCCACCCCCCGCACTACCGCCGTGCGGCTATGGATGCTGGTATCGGTAAGGATCAAGATATGCTCGTACATCCACTACCTCCGGTGGAGATTCCCCTCCGATCCCCAGCCGGTGTGGGAAGGCAGAAGGGTGGTTTCTGGCTCGGCCCAGCCCACATGGATATCCACCACCCTTTTGGGTAGATGTACCATCATGACATCGGCAGGTGCGCGGCGCAGCACCTCCCGACTCACCGAGGACGATAACCAACCCCACCAGCCTTTACGCTCCAGGCGGTGCAGCACAATTAGGTCTGCCATCCAGTCTTGCGCTGCTTGGATAATACCCTCCACCACATCTCCTTGCCGTAGCTCTGCACGAACCCCCAGCCTGTCGGCCAGCTGCCGGAGCTTGGCTCGTTCCTCGGCCTCTACTTCCTGGGCCATCTGTGGCAGATAGTACAGATTGGCTCCTCCCAAGGAGGAGGGCATCAGCAGACTGAATACCTGCCCAGCCTGTCCCACATGCAACAGTCGGATATCGGCCTGGGGATAGCGCTGACGCACTACCTCGAGCACCGTCTGGGTATGCGCCGAGCAATCGGTTGGAACCAGGATACGTCGGATGATCCTCATGGCAACCTCTCAAACTCTTTGAACCGATAGGTCTGGGGTTCCCGCTCGGGTCTTTCTAGTTCACCCACCTCGTCTTCGGGTTCGGAGTATTTGGAGATGTGTATAAACCCAGCCAATCCGCCCAAACCCACCACGATCAGCCCAAACAGCAACAGAGCCGCGATAATCTCCAGCCAGGGGCTCCAGGGCATGGCTAACCTCCTTGATTGAACAAGGCTGCTGGAAAAGCCGGGTTGATGCTCTGGGTATAGCGGAACTGGTCGTCCAGCAGACTGTACAGCCGATTGGGTGAAACGGTGAGAAAAAGGTCTTGTTGGGGGTCTTCGCTGCCCACCACATAGCCCACAATCGTGCCCGTGCTGGTTTCCAGTGTCACCCCCGCCAGCACCCCCAGCGGCACCCCTTCGGGCAGTGTCAAAAGCGACCCCAACACTTTGGGCCGAACCAGCAACTCGGCCATGCGCTGGCTTAGATGGGGTGAGGGGCGCATATCCCAGACGCTGATGGTGTCACCCGACAGGCCATGTACCATCTGGAAAGGCACCACTGGGGCTTTAGGCGACCACACCGGACTGAGCAAAAGCCCCAGCAACACGTGGTGCTCATAGTCCACCAACAGATCGTGCACCTCGCCCAGCACTTCCTTGTCAGGCTCCAGGAGCACTTTCCGTCCAATGAGTTCTTTTCTCCGTATTCGCATCGCCTCCCTCCTCGGGCAAAGCCTAGCGCCCAGGACTGAGGCTGTCCTGTTGACAGGCTGAGGGCTGGCTGAGTGGTCTGGTAAGATAAAAATGAAGTCCCCAGAAGGGGCGCTCAAAGCAACCTCCAGATCATAGAAGAGCTGAGAGCGTGTTGATCAAGCCCCTCTACTCCTGGGAGAGGGGTTGTGCGCTGAAGCGGGGTGAGGGGGTGCTCAAGTGCCACGTGCCGCAAATGCTGTGGGTTGTTACCTTTCCTGAACTTCATAAACATGCTCCAAAAAATTAAGTTACCGGAGCACCGAGTGGGAACCAGGCTCATATTTAGCCATTGGTTGTTGGTCGTTCGCCGTTCGCGCTGCATTCTGTCCATCACATCGCAAACCCCCCTAAACTAATAGCAGATGAAGCGTATCCTGGTCATTGACGACGATCCCGGCATTACCAGCCTGCTGGGGCGCGGGCTTTCCTACGAAGGGTTCAGCGTAGCTACGGCTGCTTCGGGCGAAGAAGGCTTGCGTATGGCCCGTGATACCCCGCCCGATCTGGTAATTCTGGACTTGATGCTGCCAGGTATTGATGGACACGAGGTATTGCAGCGTTTGCACTCGGTGGATCCACAGTTGCCAGTGCTCATGCTTACAGCTCGAGATACCCCAGATGACCAGATCAAGGCCTTTGGCTTTGGAGCCGAAGATTATGTGATCAAGCCTTTCCGCTTCGAGGTACTGCTGGCCCGCATCCAGGCCCGTCTGCGGCAAAGCCAAGCCCGCTCCGCCGAGCTTCGCTACGCCGACTTACGGCTCCACCCCGAGAGCCACCAGGTCTTTCGGGGGGAGCGGGAACTCGAGCTAACCGGGCTCGAGTTTCGCCTTCTGCACACCTTCATGCGCCAGCCCGAACGGGTGCTTTCCAAACAGGTGTTGCTCGATCAGGTCTGGGGCACCGACTTTTTTGGCGACGCCAATATCGTGGAGGTGTACGTCAAACAACTCCGGCAGAAACTCGAGACGGAAGGTGAACCCCGCCTGATCCAGACCCTGCGCGGTGTCGGCTATGTTCTGCGGGAAAAAAGCACATAGTGTGGGTAAAACCAGCACAACTCCCGGCAAGCAGGTTAGTCTGCACTGCCGGACTCATCGCGTTTCCCCCCCATTAGGGCGGTTTTAGGAAACATCACAGGGTATCCGCAGCCGAAAATTTCGCTGGGGAGGCGATTCGTGTATTGTAGAAGGACGGGTTCAATACGCTAACCGCCCTAAGGCGCACCGTGTGCGCCTTAATGTACGCCGCATTGCAAAAAACGCTATACGGCATATTCGTGATACGGAATTAGCCTGAACACTTTCCTTCAAGATGCTAAAGTGTTCAGGCCCATTCCTCGGGTACACCCCTCCCTTCGGTCGGCGAAAAAAGCGTATCCCGCCTATCGCTTCCGAGCACGGGCCGCGCGCGGCCCGTGTCCCCGAGGCGTCGGGGGATTACGTACGATTGCCTACCTCTTTTGTTGCGGGAGGAAGCCGAGTACGGCTCGGCAACACCTACTGCCGTACGGGAGCGTAATTATGGGAAATGCGATCAGATCTTGGCCAGGGCTGTTCGGGCACGGTCGGCCATCTGGTAGAGCTTTTCCTTGGTGACGGGGAATTTACCCTCCAGGGCCAGTCCTTTGCCGTCTTCCCAGTGGGCATGATAGTGGACATGGCCCCCCGGAACCCGGAAAGCCACGTGCTTGAGCTTGGCATGGCGGGGCGAGACCGAGGCAAAAAAGAAAGGTTCTCCCCGGCCATCCGATAATGAGACTGCCATCATGGTAGTGGGCACTTGGTAGGGCCGCTCCATGCGGTAGATAAAGTCGGGGAAATCAGATTCCTTGGTGAATTGCACGCCTTTGTCAGCGGCATATTCCTTCATCCATTCAACAACCTGTACCCAGGATTTGTACAGCATTTCATCATGGTGGTGATCGTGGCCGGCACTCATAGCATTTAGTTTATCGGGTTGGAGCGGGAAAGTCTAAACTGCCCCATCCTGAGCTTGATAACCCCCCGAGACCCACCGACCCAACTACATGGTTTTGGGTGCAATACCCAAAGCTCCAGGGTGAAACCACTTTGGCCGTGCTGAGGGGTAGGGGGCGAGAAGCGGTCGGCGACTTACAATAGCCGCAACCAGGCTCACGCAGGCTTTGGAATGTGATCTTCCATTCTTGGCTTTAGGCTATTGTGCAGACCCCGCAACCCCTCTCACGTTCAAATTCAGACCCCAAGCGCTACGATAGAGTTCACATGCGTCTGAACGACCTACCCCCGCTGCCCGAGACGCCAGGGGTCTACCTGTGGAAGGCTGGCGAGACCATTATCTATGTGGGCAAGGCCAAAAGCCTCAAGGCCCGCGTGACCAGCTATTTTCACAGCGAAGGTAAAAGCTTGCGGGTGTCTAAGGAAGCCACCCACCTCGATTTCATCGTGGTACGCGACGAGGTGGAAGCCCTGCTCCTGGAAGCCAACCTCATCAAACGCCACCGGCCCCACTACAACGTCCTGATGAAGGACGACAAACACTACCCCTTCCTGAAGCTAACCCATGAAGAATGGCCCATGCTAATGGTCGTGCGGCGGGTGCAAGACGACGGGGCGCGCTACTGGGGGCCGTTTCCCGATGGGGGCGCGGTACGACGCATCAAACGGCTAGTGGATCGGGTTTTTCCATTGCGGCAAAACTCTGGGTTCCCCTTCAAAAAAAGGCGCTATCCCTGTCTCAACTACTCGATGGGACGCTGTCTGGCTCCTTGTGTAGATAAGGCCGACCAAGAGCAATATGCTACCGTGGTGCGACAGGTAGAAAACCTGCTGGATGGCAAGGTTGAAGAGCTATACCAGAGCCTGGAAACCCAGATGATAGAAGCTGCCAAAAACCAGGACTTCGAGCGGGCAGCCGAAATCCGCGACCAGGTGAGCGCAGTGCGCAGCTTCTTTGGCACCACCCAGCAGGCCTACGACCCTGAGTTGGGCGATCTGGATTTTCTGGGCTTTGCCCGCGCAGGTGACTATGCCATGCTCCAGCACTACCAGATGCGCGGGGGCCAGATGCTGGGGCGCATCAGCCGCTTCGTGGAGGGTGTGAAGGAGGCCAGCGATGCGGAGTTGCTGGAAGCCTTCATGCGCGACTACTATCTCGAGGCCACCCCGCTACCCCCACTGGTATTGTTGCCTTTCGAGCTCGAGGCCCAGGAAGCCTTCTCGGCCTTTCTCAGTTCCAAAGGGCGCAAAGTGGAGGTGCGCATCCCTCAACGCGGCGACAAAACCCGGCTGATCGAGCTGGCCCAGAACAACGCCCAGACCGCCCTCGAGACCGAGCTCAAAGTGATGGAGCGCAAAGGCGACCATCCCGGCCTCAAGGGCTTGATGGAAGTCTTGGGGCTTTCCCGCCGTCCCTACCGTATCGAGGGCTATGACATCTCGAATCTGCTGGGTGAGAGCGTGGTGGGTTCCATCACGGTCTTCGAGGGGGGGCGCCCCAAAAAAGCCGAGTACCGCCGCATCAAAATCAAGGGCCTGAAGGGCCAACCCGACGACTTTTTCTCGATGGAACAGACCATCACCCGGCGTTTCACCGGAAGTCTCTCGGAAAACATGCCCATGCCTGATTTGCTGCTGATTGACGGAGGCCTGGGCCAGGTACGGGCTGCCCAAAAAGGTCTGGAGAAAGCAGGCTTGGCTATTCCGCTGGTGGGACTGGCTAAACGCGAAGAAACCCTGGTGTTGCCCGGTGGCAAGACCATCGCGCTACCCCTCACCCATCCAGTGCTGCAACTCTTGATCTACCAGCGTGACGAGACCCACCGCAACGGGGTGGAGTTCCACCGCAAGCTGCGCAGCGAAAAAGCCCTCAAAAGCATCTTTGATGACATCCCCGGCATTGGTCCGGCCCGCAAGATGGCCTTGCTGAACCATTTCTCAACCCTGGAAGAACTCAGTGCCATGAGCGTGGACGACCTTGCCAAGCTGCCGGGCCTCGACAAGCGGAGTGCCCAAGCAGTACTGAAAGTCCTTAACCCGCATGCACCCTCTTAGAACTGGTGTTTTTCAGGTTGCAAGAATGTGAGCGTCCAGCGGATGCAAAGCAATCCAGGAATTGCCCTATGATCGGATAGGCTGTTTCGACCCCTTGGCGACCTCGCAGCGACGAATCAGGTGCAAGGAATCATCGAGTGCTGTTCAGAGACCCAGGGAGCGAATTTAAAGAGGCAAATGCATGAAGGTTCCGGCTGGCGTTCAGCATCGCTACGCGGTAGGCTTACGCTTATGGAAACCATTCGCATTGCCCTGATGGGGGGCGGAACCGTCGGGAGTGCTTTGGCTGGGCTTTTGCCCTTGCACCAGGCCCGTTTTAAGGCCCTCGAGCTCAAGGTCGAACTGGCTCGAGTGCTGGTACGCGATACCCACAAAAGCCGACCCGGGATTCCCGCGAGTTTGCTCACCGACCACCCAAAGGGCTTTCTGGACGATGTGGATGTGCTGGTGGAGGTGGCGGGCGGCACCACCTTTGCCGGAGACATCGTCTTGCAGGCGCTGGAAAAGGGTCTCCCAGTGGTCACGGCCAACAAAGCCCTGCTGGCCGAGCGCTGGAGCGAACTGCGCGAATATGCCGAGCAGGGCGAACTGCATTACGAGGCCAGCGTGATGGCCGGGACACCCATCATGGGGGCACTGCAAAGCTTGTGGGGTAACCAGACCCTCGAGATGCACGGCATCGTCAACGGCACCTGTAGCTACATCATAAGGCGCCTGGAGGAGGGCGCCACCTACGTCCAAGCCTTTAAGGAGGCGGGGGATTTGGGCTATTTGGAGGCCGATCCCAACCTGGATGTGGGTGGGATTGATTCGGCCCACAAAATTTGTGTGCTGGGGCGGCTGACCGTAGACCCCGGCCTAGCCTGGGAAAAGGTGTTGCAGCGTACCAGGGGCATCCAGCATCTCACCCCAGAAATGCTCAAACAAGCCCGTGTCGAAGGCCACGCCATCAAGCTGGTGGCCAGCCTCTTCCCCGAAAACGGCGAGTGGGTGGCGGCGGTACGCCCGGTGCGCCTACCCGAGTCGCATCCGCTGGTCACTATGGGCAGCGGTCGCAACGCGATGGTCTACAAGGGCGAGCCCGTAGGACAGTTGGTCTTTGCCGGCGCAGGGGCGGGTGGGGGCGTGACGGCCAGCGCGGTGTTGGGTGATCTTTACCGTGTGTTGTTGGGCACACCGGGGCATTTGCCCATTTCGACAGCAGTTCCGGTACCAACGCAGGCTGTAGATAAACTCGAGGAAGTCTGACCGGCCCGCCGCCTACACAACAAGTCAAAGCACCAGGGCAGTTATCATAAATAACCCGCTATGATTCGCTATTACAGCACTCGAGACCCCCAAAAACACCCTACCAGCTTTGCCGAAGCCTTGCTCAAGGGGCTGGCTCCCGATGGGGGTTTGTATATTCCCGATCCAATTCCCAGCATTGCGTCAGCCAATTGGCTCAACGCAGGTTCCATTGCAGAGGTCGGGGTGCAGGTCTTGAGTGAATGGCTGGCCAGTGAGATTCCTTCGGCTGAACTGGAGCGCATCGTTCGGGATGCGCTTAACTTCCCTTGCCCATTGGTCAGGCTCACCGACAATTTGTTTGTGCTCGAGCTCTTCCACGGCCCCACCCTTTCCTTCAAGGATTTTGGGGCCCGCACCATGGCCCGCCTGATGCAGTATTTCCTGCGCCAGCGGGGCGAACGCCGCATCATCCTGGTGGCCACCTCCGGCGATACCGGCAGCGCCGTAGCCGACGGCTTCGCCGGCCAGGACAACATCGAGGTGGTGTTGCTCTACCCCAAAGGCAAGGTTAGCAATGTGCAGGAACGCCAGCTCATCACCCAGCGACCCGGTGTGCGCAGTTTCGCCGTAGAAGGCACTTTCGACGACTGTCAACGCATGGTCAAGGAAGCCTTTGTAGACCCCACGCTTTCACACCTGCCCCTGAGCAGCGCCAACTCCATCAACATCGGGCGCCTGCTCCCCCAAACCCTGTATTACCTGTGGGCCGTCGCCCAACTTCACCGCCACACCCAGACCACAGAGGTGAATTTCTGCGTTCCCAGCGGTAATCTGGGCAACCTGATGGCCGGGATGCTGGCTGCACTGATGGGACAGCCCGTCCACCAGTTCATCGCCGCCCACAACGACAACCACTTCTTCCCCCACTTTTTGCAAGGCAAGGTGGAGGCCTATCAGTTTCACCCCACCATCGCCACCCTTTCCAACGCCATGGATGTGGGTTCGCCCAGCAATTTCGAGCGCCTGTACAA
Source organism: Meiothermus sp. (assembly GCA_037440185.1). Classification (GTDB taxonomy): domain Bacteria; phylum Deinococcota; class Deinococci; order Deinococcales; family Thermaceae; genus Meiothermus. The sequence continues at coordinate 38,498 of JBBIUP010000004.1, forward strand.
TCTTTTGGGTAGTGAGCGGCTACGTTCCTGGGTTTGGGGCAGCACCATCTCCAACCAAGCCACCCTGGCCCGCATGAAACAAACCTACGAGGCCTACGGCTACAGGGCCTGCCCCCACACCGCCGTGGGGCTGGAAGCCCAGGCTCGCTACCGCCAGCAGACCGCCGACCCTACCCCCATGATCAGCCTGGCCTGCGCCCACCCGGCCAAGTTCCCCGATGTGGTCTCGCAAGCCCTGGGCCAGGAGCCCCCCCAGGAGCCGGCCCTGCAGGCGCTGTACAGCCGCCCCACCCGCGTGCAGACCATTGGCCCGACTTTGGAGGCCCTCAAAGCGCATTTGTAGGCGGCAGTGTCGCGTCCCTGCAAAAAACTGTAAGCTAGGAAAAGGTACTCAGCATGGCAGAGAAAGCAAAGGAAAAACCCAACAAAGAACCCTTTTCGGGAGCCTATTTCATCGGCCTGGTCATTACCCTGGGCCTGCTGATAGTGGTGGTGGCGGTGGGAGCTGGTCTGCCCCCGGCTATTTCGGGCTTTTTGGTGGCTTTGTTGTTGGGCCTGACGGTCAACCCCAAATATGCCCTTGGCTTCCTGAGTGCGGGGGTGTTGGCAGCTGTGCTGGGCTTTGCGGGCAGCGAACCCCAGGTGGCCTGGGGTGGTATCGGGCTTATTTTGTCGAGCCTTATCGTCTGGCGGTTTATCAAGTCCTGACACTCTTTGGAGGCCGGGTTTGAGCAAGCTTGGCGCATTCTTGGAGCGTTCACTGGCGCCCGAACGCCTGGCCCGCACCCTCATCTATGCCGGAATAGCCGGTTTCATCTGGTTCTTCTTCATTCAACCCAGCCCCTTTGGCTCTACCCTTTCAGTAACGACCCTGGTGGGGGCCGGGCTGGTGCAATACGGCAGCGATAAGCCCTTTATTATCCCCCTGTACATCTACGTGTTGGCGGCTTTGGTGTTGTTGCAACTGGTCGGGCTGGTATTGGGCGTGGGCGGACAATTGGGAGCCGCGCTGCTGGGCAGCGCCCTGGGGCTGGGCCTGCCCTATCTGGCCTACCGCCTGCGGGAGAAAGCATGAAAATCGCACTCATCCACCTAGCAACCCGCGAAACACCCCAAACTACGCTGGAGAAAGCGCTTGGCCTGTTGAACCAAGCCCATCATCAAGGTGCAAAGGTCGCGGTGTTGCCCGAGCTGTTCTCGAGCGGCTACCGCTACGGCGATGCCGTCTATACCCCAACCCTGCTTACACTGCTTCAGAACTTCTGTGCGCACAGCGGAATGATCCTGGTCGCTGGGGTGTTGGAACAAGCCGGTGAGTGCTACGCCAACCGGGCCAAGGTCATCGGGCCTGCGGGCCTGCAGGCCAGCTACACCAAAACCCACCTGATTCCGGCCTTTGGCGAGCCCGAGACCATGATTCCAGGGCAAGATTTGGTCACGCTGGAGCTGGGTGGCTTCAAAGCTGGCATCGCCATCTGCTTCGACCTGCGCTTTCCCGAGCTCTTTCGCGTCTACGCGCTGGATGGCATAAGCTTGTTTCTGATTCCCTCGGCCTGGCCCGCCAGCCGCGCTTACGCCTGGGAGCTTTTCTGCAAATCCCGCGCCGCCGAAAACCAGGCCTACCTGATCGCCGTCAATCATGCCGAAGACCCCTTCGGTGCAGCCAGTTTGGCCATAGACCCAATGGGCATGGAGATGCTGCGGGTCGAATCTGAGGGCATCGGACTGGTAGAGCTAGACCCAGCCTTCCCGGCCCGGCTGCGTCAGGAGTTCCGCGTGCTCTCCGAGCGTCGCCCCGACCTCTATCAAGGTCTCTTGAAAAACCCGATAAGCAAATAAAACCCTGCCCCCAGCATCAGGCCCTCGCCCCAGGCTGGGAAATAGGGCCACAGCATCGCCAGACTGAATCCCTCCCGCATACCCCAGATCAGCAGCGGCCAGGGCAGCAGCGCCCAGGCCAGCCCGTACTGCCGAAAACCCGCCGCCAGCAAAAAGGCCAGACCCACCCCTCGCAAATACCACAACCAGCCCTGGCCCAGTTCGTTCTGGTAGACGAACCACAACAGGTTGAGCCAAACCCCCACCACCCCCCAGGCCCAGCCAAACCGGCGCACCAGGGCAGCGCCCGTCCACCCCAAGCCCAGAGCCACCAACCCATCCAGCATCGAGGCTACATTCTACAGATTGGCCTAAAGTGTGATGACCTGATCCGGTGGATTGTAAGCCAAAGCTGCGTACAGATCGGGGAAACATCCCACTTGCACTCCTGCAACTGCTTCGTGTGGGCTACAGGCTGCCGGACGGGTTAGACCCTGGCCGTCCGGCCCGCACCAACGGGGCTGGCCCTGAGCCAGGCCCCGCTCCAGGGCACACATATCGCACATCATGAGCAAAATGCCCTTCTCCTGAGCCACCCTTGCCAAGCGCTCACCGATGGGATCACCCTGGCGCAGGGCATATACGTTGTCGTCGAAGAAAAATATCCCCACCACCTCCACCCCGTGGGTTCCGGCCTCGAGCTGCGGCAAAATCATCTGACCCAGCTTGTAGCTGGCTGCACGGGGATGGGCCAACACATAAGCAACTTTCACGTAAGTCCTCCTACACCCCTGGGAACATACAATGCCAGGGTGTATTATTGATAATACATTATCATTATGAAAAGTGAAGTTTTTGTTTAGGAAGCATAGACGCGATCAACAACATATAGTATTCTTCTCCGTAGAAGCCACAAGATGTGGTTTCGGGTTCAAAAACAAGGGAAGTGCGGTGCAATTCCGCCGCTGTCGCGCAACGGTTATAGCCCGAATGCTTGCTTTGGATCCTCATCGCTCGCCTCCGCGCAAGGGGCGGAAAGGATGGTTCGATGAATCACCCCGTACAAATTGAATCCGGCTAAGCACCAAGGAGCTGCTCGTTGGGGCAGCATCTTCGTTGGTAGCAGGTCAAAATCTCTTGCCCTGTTGGGTGTCTTTTTGCCCACAAGGAGGGTTCTCTGTTAATCGTCTACGCATCCAAGACCCACAACGTCCACCGTTTCGTGCAGAAGCTGGGGTTGCGGGCTTTGCGCCTGGTAGACGGTGAGGAGGTGGTGCAGGAGCCCTGCCTGCTCCTCACCTACACCACCGGCATCGGCCAGGCCCCGCCGGAGGTGGTGCGCTTCGTAGAGCGCAACAGGCCTTATATCCAGGGGGTGGCCACCAGCGGAAACCGCAACTGGGGCAGTGCCTTCGCCCGGGCCGCCGATGTGCTGGCCGAGCGGTATGGGCTGCCCATCTTACACAAGTTTGAACTGTCCGGTACCCAACAGGACGTGCAAATCATCCGGGAGGTGATCCATGAAATATCTGGAACTCAACAGCGCGGTGCTGCATAAAAAAGATGGCTTTTTCCAACTAGAGAAAGACCTCGAGGCCGCCCAGGCCTTCGAACAGGAAGCCCTCCTGAAGCTGCGCCGCTTCAAAGACCCTATAGAGCGCCTGCAGATCCTGATTGCCGAGGGCTACTACGAGGACTTTTTCGCCCGCTACAGCCCCGAGACCCTGCTGCGGCTCTCCGACCTGGCCCATAGCTACGATTTCCGCTTCCAGAGCTTCATGGCGGTCTCCAAATTCTACAAAGATTACGCGCTCAAAAGCGACGACAAGAAGCTCTACCTCGAGCGCTACCCCGACCGGGTGCTGGCGGTGGCTCTGCACTTAGGCCAGGGGGACGAACAGAAGGCCGAAGCCTACCTGCGGGCCATGATGGAGCAGCGCTACCAGCCGGCCACCCCCACCTTCCTGAACGCGGGCCGGGCTCGGCGCGGGGAGCTGGTCTCCTGCTTTCTGCTGGAGGTGGACGACTCGCTCAACTCCATCGGCTACAACCTCAACGCGGCCATGCAGCTCTCCAAGATCGGGGGCGGGGTGGCCCTCAACCTATCCAACCTGCGGGGGCGCGGCGAACCCATTAAAGGGGTGGCCCACGCGGCCAAGGGGGTGATGCCGGTGGCCAAGCTCCTAGAGGACGCCTTCAACTATGCCGACCAGATGGGCCAGCGCAAGGGGGCCGGGGCGGTCTACCTCAACATCTTCCACTGGGACGTGGAGGAGTTCCTGGACACCAAAAAGATCAACGCCGACGAGAAGAGCCGCCTCCAGACCCTCTCGCTGGGCCTGATCGTGCCGCAGAAGTTCTTCGAGCTGGCCGAGGCCGGGGAGGACTTCTACGTCTTCGCGCCCTACTCGGTATACAAAGCATTCGGACAGCACCTCGACGACCTGGACCTCGACCATGTGTACGAAGCCCTGGTGGCCCACCCCGACGTGAAGAAACGCCCCCTCTCAGCCCGCCAGATGCTCACCCGGATCGCCCAGACCCAGTTCGAGTCGGGCTACCCCTACATCGTCTACCGGAGCAATGCCAACGCCCAGCACCCCCTCAAGACTCTGGGCCTGGTCAAGATGTCCAACCTCTGCACCGAGATCTTCCAGCTCCAGACCCCCACCTTGGTGGGTGATGCAGGGGAGGTGGTGGAGGCCGGCTACGACATCAGCTGCAACCTGGGCTCGCTCAATATCGTCAACGTGATGGAGCAGAAAAACCTGGCCGAAAGCGTGCATACCGCGATGGACGCCCTCACTGCGGTGAGCGAGGCCAGCGCGGTGCGGCAGGTGCCGGGGGTCTTCCGGGCCAACCGGGCCTTCCACTCGGTGGGGCTGGGGGTGATGAACCTGCACGGCTTCCTGGCCAAGAACCACATCCGCTATGAGTCGGAGGAAGCCCGCGACTTCGTGCGCAGCTTCTTTGCCACCCTGAACTACCACAGCCTGGAGCGCTCCATGCAGATCGCACGCGAGCGGAACCAGACCTTCGAGGGCTTTGCCCAGAGCGAGTACGCCAGCGGGGCCCACTTCGAGCAGTACCTGCAAGAGGACTTCCACCCCCGCACCGAGACCTTGCGGCAGCTCTTTGCCGGGATTCCCCTGCCCGGCCCCGAGGACTGGGCCCGGCTCAAAACGGCGGTGATGCAACACGGCCTCTACCACGCCTACCGGCTGGCGGTGGCCCCCACCGCTTCCATCAGCTATATCCAGAACGCCACCCCCTCCATAGGGCCCATCGTGGAGCAGGTGGAAACCCGCACCTACGGCAACGCCACCACCTACTACCCCATGCCCTTCCTCTCCGAGGAGACCTACTGGTTCTACAAGTCGGCCTACCACATGAACATGTACCACGTCATCGACCTGGTGGCCGAGGCCCAGCGCCACGTAGACCAGGGCATCAGCACGGTGCTGTACGTCACCAGCGAGACCAGCACCCGCGAGCTGGCCCGGCTCTACATCTACGCGGCCAAGAAGGGCTTGAAGAGCCTTTACTACGCCCGCACTAAGAACCTTTCGGTGGAGGAGTGCTTGAGCTGTTCGGTCTGAACCTGGGGCGGCCCTGCCGCCCCACCCATCCACGCAAGGAGTTCCCATGAAACCAACACTGACCTCTACCAACCCCCTGACCACCCTCCGGGCCGTCAACTGGAACCGCCCGGAGGACGGCTATACCAAGATGTTCTGGGATCAGAACGTACGGCAGTTCTGGGTGGACGAGGAGATCCCCCTGGCCGACGACAAGCTGGTCTGGATGACCCTCGCCAAAGAAGAGCAGCGGGTGTATGAGCAGGTGCTGGCCGGGCTGACCCTCCTGGACACCGTGCAGGGCAGCGTGGGGATGCCCCTGCTCTCGCAGCACATCCCCAGCCTGCAGGCCAAAGCGGTGCTGGGCTTCATGGGGGCCATGGAGCACATGCACGTCAAGAGCTACAGCAGCATCTTCTCCACCCTCTGCACCAGCGAGCGGATTGGTGAGCTGTTCGACTGGGTTAAGGCTGAGCCCATCCTGCAGGAGAAGCAGGCCTTCGTGCACCACCGCTACACAGGCGTGCAGGACGACCCGAGCCTCTACCAGGGCCTGGCGGCCAGCGTGCTGCTGGAGTCCTTCCTGTTTTACTCCGGCTTCTTCTACCCCTTGCTGCTGGCCGGGCAGGGCAAGATGGTCAACTCGGGCGAGATCATCAACCTGATCATCCGCGACGAGAGCATCCACGGGGTGTATGTGGGCCTGCTGGCCCAGGAGGTGTACGCCGGCCTGCCGGAAGGCCAGCAGGCCGGGGCCCGGGAGGGGGTCTACCGGATGCTGGAGCACCTCACCGCGCTGGAGGAGCGCTACACCCGGATGCTGTACACCCCTTTGGGCCTGGACGAAGCGGTGATCACCTTTGCGCACTATAACGCCGACAAGGCCCTGATGAACCTAGGGCTGGAGCCTTATTTCCAGGTCTCGGCGGAAGCGGTCAACCCGGTGGTGCTGGCCGGGCTGCGCACCGAGACCAAAAACCACGACTTCTTCTCCACCAAGGGCAACGGCTACGTCAAGGCCATCCGGGTAGAGCCCCTCTCAGACGCAGACTTCGTCTTCGAGGAGTTCCCGCTGGAGTACCAGCCCGTCACCAAGCGCGATGGGCGGGTGGTGCCCTTCGACGAGCTGCGCATCGTGCGGGCGGTGGAGCTGGCCGCCGCCACGACGGGGGTGGCAGTCGACCCGGCGGTGGTGGAACGGCAGATTCTGGCCCCCATCAAGCGTCAAGCCCAGCAGAGAGGACTCCACATCGAGCAGATCCAAGACCTGGTGGAGGAGGGCCTGATGCAAGGCTACCCGGCGGTGGCGCGGGCCTACATCCTGTACCGGGAGGCACGGGCCCGGCAGCGAGGCTTGGCATGAACTCAAAAACCCGTACCGTACATCTGGTACGCCCCCCCGACTGCAACCACTACGGCAACCTGTATGGGGGCACGGCCATGGCCTGGATGGACGAGGCTGCTTTCGTGGCAGCTACCCGCTACGCACGCTGCAAAGTGGTCACGGTACACACCGATGCCATCGACTTTCACCACCCGGTTCCACAAGGCTCGATTGTGGAGCTGGCGGCCTGGGTCACCTCAGTTCGGCGCAGTTCCATGCGGCTCGAGGTGGAGATGTGGGTAGAGCTCATCGATAAAGAGGAGCGGATTCTGGCCTGTCGGGCAGGTTTCATAATGGTGGCGCTGGATCAAGAGGGGCGACCCAAAGCCATCCATAACCAAGGCGCGGTAGCGAAATAGCACCCATCGTCGCATGGCTGTTTTGCTGGCCCTGGTTCTAGACTGGGTGTTTGGCGAACCCCCGGCCCGGCTGCATCCGGTGGTCTGGATGGGCCGCTTACTGGGGTATCTCGGTCGCTGCCTCACCGCCCATCCGCCCAGGATGGCACTGCTGCTGGGGAGCATCTACTGGCTACTCGGGGCCGGGCTGGTAGCAGGGGTCTACGCTATTCTTGGGAGCCTGATCCAACAATCAGGCAAGAATGTCGAGCTGGTGCTTACGGCCTTGTTGCTCAAGCCCCTTTTTGCTTTTCGGATGCTCTTAGATGAGGTGACTGTGGTCGAGGAAGCCCTGCAAAGGAATCTGGCAGCGGCCCAGCTACGCCTGCGCAACCTGGTCAGTCGCCCTACAGAGACTTTGTCGGAAAGTGAGGTGCGCGAGAGTGCGCTGGAGAGCCTGGCCGAGAACCTCAATGACTCCCTGGTAGCCCCGCTTTTTTGGTTCGTGCTGCTGGGTCTTCCGGGAGCTGCGCTGTACCGCTTCGCCAACACCGCCGATGCCTTGTGGGGGTATCGGGGCCGCTGGGAGTGGGCCGGCAAGTTTGCCGCCAGGGCCGACGACCTCTTGAGCTACATCCCGGCCCGAATCACCAGCTTGTTGCTGTGCGGCTTCGGCTGCTCCTGGAACACCCTATCCCGGGAAGCCCACAAAACCCCCTCACCCAATAGTGGCTGGCCGATGGCGGCTATGGCCCTGCTGCTGGACGTGCGTCTCTCCAAACCTGGGGTGTACGTGCTGCATCCCAAAGGGCGTGTTCCTACTGCCCCCGACGTTTGGGCCGGGCTGCGCCGGGCTATCTGGGCTGGCTGGAGCGCTGGGCTTCTGGCCGCTTCGATCGGGGGTCGGGCCACCCTGGGACTATTCTAGATACGACTTGAGGATAGCCCACATAAGCCGCCCAGCACATCCTCCATAATAGTGGCACATGATCGATGACGTACTAACACCCATCCACGGGGGCACCGACGCCTGCCCTGCCCCCCGCTACGACTTTTCCACCAACGCCAACAGCCTGGGCCCCGACCCTTACGCCCTGGCCGCTATCCAGGCGGCAGATCCCAGCCGCTATCCCGATCCCCTATACACCCAACTGCACTGGGCCCTGGCCGAGTTTCACGGGGTTGCCCCCGAGCAGGTTGCGGTTGGAGGGGGCACCAGCGAGCTCATCCACCGCCTGACCCGCTGGCGCTATCTGCGCGGGCCCATGCTGATCCTTCCCCCCACCTTTAGCGAGTATGCCCGGGCGGCCCAGCCTGCCGAGCTGCCCCTCTTGCGCGCATCCGACGGCGAGACTTTCCTGCGGCTTCTGCCACAAGCCACCCTGGCGTTCCTGTGCGTACCCAACAATCCTACCGGAGAGGTGTATGCCTTCCTCGAGCAGGCCGCTGAGGTCGCTGCGGCGCACCAGATTGCCCTGGTGCTGGACCTGGCCTACCACCACCTCCTGCCCGACCCGCCCAAGCTACCCCCAACCGCCTGGCGGTTATATAGCCCCAACAAGGCCCATGGCCTAACGGGGGTTCGGGCAGGTTATCTGCTGGCCCCCCTTGACCTGGGCCATTTTCGCGATCTGGCCCCCTCCTGGGTGGTGGGCGTACACGGGGAAGCTTTCTTAAGGGCTGTCCTACAAAACGATTCTCTGCACTGGCTGGCCCATACCCGTCAGCAGCTCTGGCATCTGCGCCAGCAGCTAGCCCAGGGCCTGCGTGGGCTGGGCCTCGAGGTTCGGGAAAGCCCGGCCAACTTTCTGCTGGTTAAAGTAGGCCGGGCTACCCTAGTAGCCCGGCGGTTGAGGTCGGAAGGCATCCGGGTGCGCGACTGCACCTCTTTTGGTCTGCCGGAGTGGCTCCGGCTCTCGGCCCAGTCCCCCGCGGCCCAGGAAGCCTTGCTCGAGGCCCTGCCCCGCTGCCTGGAAACAGCGCCTACCTAGAGGCCTGCACCCTTTTCGATATGCGCCGAGACGATGCCCAGCTCCTCGGCATCGCGGGCCAGAATCGCGGCTTTGATGCGCTTGAGGGTGGTCACCTCTTCCAGTGCCCGCTGGTCGAGGGTGTCGGTAATAAACTTGATCTGCTCGTTGATCTCGGGGATGGAGATCTGTTCCAAAGCATTTACCCGGCGGTTGGTTTTCTTGATCTCCTCGCCGATCTTGCGCAAGCGGTTTTCGGTGTTGGCCACCATCAGGATGGCCTCGCCCAGCTTGCGGAAAGCAGTGGCTGCCTCCAGGGTCTTGGCCCCTACCCCAATCGGACTGAAGGACATACCCCCTTCCGAGGCTGGCGCAGAAATCTTGGGCACCTTCACCCCATAGAGGCTCTCCACTTCCATATGCACATCCATGGGCGTGCCCGAAAGCGACTCCACCGCCTCGGGGGTATCGAAAGCCTTGGCAATCAGCAGGCTGAAGTAGGCATCCTTGGCGGCGTTGTTGAGCGCCTCGCGGGCCTTGAGCGAGTCTTGCACCAGGGCAAAAAACTCACCAATCAAGGCATCCCGCTTGTTCTTAAGCAGATCAACTCCCTGGATGGCCAGCCGCTTCTGATCGCGCTTGGCCAACAGCGTGGAGCGTGTGGGTGAGACTTGTTCAGCCATAAACACCTCGAGGTGTGCGGAGGGCGGAGGGCGGAGAACCAAGAGCTTTTTTAGCCCTCTGCCCTTTGCCCTCTGCCACACTACGCTCCTACCAACTCTTCCAGCTTGCCGGTCTTCTGGTGATATTGCTCGATGTACTCACGGCGGATGCGCTTGAGTTCCGAGGGAGGGAAGTCGGCAAGCAAGGCCCAGCCGATGTTCAAGCTCTCCTCGATGGAGCGCTCGTTCTGGCCTTGGTTGATAAACTTCTGCTCGAAGTTGGAAGCAAAGCGCAGGTACTTTTTGTCAATCTCGGTCAGGGCATCCTCGCCGGTAATCGCCACCAGACGACGCAGGTTCACCCCACGGGCGTAAGAACTGAAGAGCTGGTCGGCCAACTCCTTGTGGTCGGCGCGGGTCTTACCCTTACCAATGCCGTTGTTCATCAGACGCGAGAGCGAAGGCTGCACGTTGATGGGCGGGAAGATGCCCTGCTGGGCCAGGTCACGGGCAATGAATATCTGTCCCTCGGTGATGTAGCCAGTCAGATCGGGGATGGGGTGGGTGATGTCGTCACCGGGCATCGAAAGAATGGGAATCTGTGTAACCGAGCCCTTCTTGCCATGCACCACGCCCGCGCGCTCGTAGAGAGAAGCCAGGTCGGTGTACATGTAGCCAGGGTAGCCCCGACGACCGGGAATCTCTTCGCGGGCCCCACCAATTTCGCGCAGGGCCTCGCAGTAGTTGGTCAGGTCAGTCAGGATCACCAGCACGTGGTAGTCGTGCTCGAAGGCCAGATATTCGGCCGCGGTGAGGGCCATGCGGGGTGTCAGCAGACGCTCCACGGTGGGGTCGTCGGCCTTGTTCAAGAACAGCACCGAGCGGCTCAAAGCCCCAGTGCGTTCGAATTCCTGCATGAAATACGAGACTTCGCGCTGGGTAATACCCATTGCCGCGAACACCACCGCAAAGCCCTCGCCCTCGCCCAGCACCTTGGCCTGGCGGGCGATCTGGGCAGCGAGTTCGTTGTGCGGCAGACCCGAGCCGGAAAAGATGGGCAGCTTCTGACCGCGCACCAGGGTCATGTTCACGTCAATGGCGCTGACCCCAGTCTGGATGAACTCCTCGGGCTTCTCGCGGGCCACCGGGTTGATGGGTGCGCCGTTGATGGGCAGGCGCTTGTCGGCCACCACCGGGGGCAGGCCGTCGATGGGGCGACCGATCCCGTTGAAAGCCCGGCCCACCATCTCCTTGGAAACGCCCAGACGGGCCACATCTTCCACCAGCGAGACACTGGTCTTGTCGAGGTTGAGCCCCGAGGTCTCCTCGAAAACCTGAAGTACCGTGTACTGGTCGGAAACTTCAATCACCTGACCACCACGCACCCGCCCCGAGCCATCGTCAATGTTCACAATCGCGCCATAGGCCAGGTCGGCAGCACCCTCTAAAAACAGGAGCGGGCCGGAGACATACGTGACTGCGTTGTATTCTTTTTTGAGCATTTTTACCTCCGTTGTGAGGTAGGTGAAAAGGTGAAAAGTGGCGTCATAGACTCGAGCCTTTACTCTCAACCTTTTTTCCTTCTTAACCTACGCCTTCACCGCTCCCAAAAACGCCGTCTTGATCGCCGCGTCGAACTCGGCCTTGTAGGCGGGGAATTCGGCCTCGGGCA
>JBBIUP010000005.1:0-40505 GCA_037440185.1 Meiothermus sp.
GCGCTCAACTTCCTGGTAGCCCAGGCGGGCATGGGCCTGCTGGCTCTGGGTGTTGTGCAACTCGGTGTCGGAGGCCATCTCGGTGCAGCCTTTGGCCCTGGCCCAGTCCTCGGCGGCCTGCACCAGCCTGCGCCCGACGCCGGTCTTGCGGTGCTCGGGTGTGACGTACCAGCCTTCCAGATAGCCTACCGGGCTGCTGTCGCAGCCCTCGGCATAGGATCGCAAAGAGACCTCTGCAAAGCCGACCAGGGCTCCAGCTTTTTCGGCGATAAAACTTGCCAGGTAGTCGGTGTTCAGGATTTCGGACACCTCGCGTTCAAAATCGGCGGCACTATCGGGCCATAGGGCGGTACGCAGTTGGAAGTAGGCCAGCAGGTCTTGGGTTTGCAATGGTCGAATATTCATGATGGGCTCCATAGCGAACTCAGATAATTATTGCAATTGTAGCTGCCAACCAGTAGCCATTCTGAAGGGCGGAGTGCTCGTGTTGTGTTTTGCGGTGAAGAATTCTCTCCATCTGCTTGTCACGCAGTAAGTCGGCATGTTTGCGGCAGCAGTTGCCTTTCTTCGCTCGGAATGAGTAGTTGAGCGTAGGGCGAGCCGACAGTCTTGGTTCGATGCTAGTCGGCGACGCCACCGACCATCGTGCTGTGAACCGAGAGGCTGTAGGGGTTGGCCAGGTCGCCCTCGAGCACCACCAGGTCGGCCCACTTGCCCACGTCTAAACTCCCTCGGTTGTCCTCATCGCCCTGCGCGATGGCACCGCCCACCGTGTAGGCCCATAGGGCTTGCTCGAGGCTCACCTCGTTGCCCCGGATCAATGGCTCGTGCAGTGCCGCCTGCAAGCCTTTCAGCGGCTCGACCTGCCGCACCACCGGCCCGTCCGACGAGAATGCTACGCTCAGGCCCGCCTCGAACATCGCCCGCAGGTTGAAGCAGCGCCCGAACCACTCGTCGGGCACGTAGCGCTCGTAGTTGGCCCGCAACTCGCGGATGAAGACCGGTTGGGGCACAGCGATGATGCCGAGCCGTTTTGCTTTCGCTAGGTGTTCGGGGCCAGCCAGCCCGAAGTGCTCGATGCGGTGCCGGGGGCCAGGAGAGTCCTGGTACAGCCGCTCATACACGCTCAGAATCTGATCCATCGCCCGGTCGCCGATGGCGTGGGTGCCGATGCGGAAGCCTGCACGGTGGGCCTCGAGGGCCAACCCAAACAATTCATCCTCCTCAAAGCGCAGGATGCCGTACTGAGGTGGGTCTAAAGTTTTATAGGGCTGCGAGATCGCTGCCGTCGCACCCGAGAGCCCGCCATCCCCAAAGAACTTTACCGAGTCGCAGCGCAGCCAGTCGGAAACATGTTTCTCGGGCAGCGGGAAGGTCTCGCTACCCCCGTCTGGGCGGCGGATGTAGAGGCAGTTGACCCGGATAGGGAGTTCGCCCCTGGCATCCAAGGCCTGGTAAGCCGCGTAGAGCGGCGGATCCACGGCGGGGTCGGTGGCGCAGGTGATGCCCAGATTGCGCAGGTACGCGCAGCCCGCCTTGGCCCAGAATTCGTACTGGGCCTGGGTGGGCTCGCCCATCGCCCGGAAGGCCAGCCCGTAGGCGGTTTCGTACAAAATGCCTTGCTCGAAGTTGATCTCGCCCCCAGGTACGTGCGTCTCGGGAGAGATACCCGCGAGCTGTAGGGCCTGCGAATTCACCGCGTGGATGTGGGCGCAGGTGCGGGTGAGCAACACCGGGTTGTGCGGGGCCAGTTTGTCTAGCGCGGCCTTGGAGGGCATGGTCTTCTCCAGGTTACCGGCTCCGCCGGTATGGCCTGCGGCCACCCCCTCGTCCAGCAGAGCCTCGTTCCAGCCGCGCCCCCACAGCCACTCGCCGGGTTTGAGGGTCTTGGCTCGCTCCTCCACTCTGGCGTAGACCTCGGCCAGTGAGGTGATGCCGCGCAGGTCGAGCATGGTGGTGCGGAGCTGCCCTACTTTCCAGATGTGGATGTGTGCGTCGTTGAAGCCCGGCAGCAGAGCACGGCCTTCCAGATTAATCCGCTTGGTGTCGGGGGTGGCGAGGTTTTCCACCTCCGCCAGCCGGCCCACCGCGGCGATTTTGCCATCGCGGACGAGGAGGGCCTCGAGGGGCTGTAGAACGTACGCCGACCCTTGGAGGGTGGGGGAGAGGATATTTCCGCCAAAGAAGAGGCTCGAGGGCATGGGGTTATTGTATTGCGGGGGGCTCGAGTTTCGCTAACGTTTAGGCCGACTTCATTGACGCACATATCGCAGGTGTGTGGCGGCTGTGTCCTCAACTACTTTGTCAACGCGAAACTGCGGCAATGGTTCGTGCAGGTTCTCAAAGAGACGCCGCCCGCCGCCGAACATCACAGGCGCCAACGCGATCTCCAGTCCATCAACCACACCCAGGGTTAAGTACTGCTGGATCACCTCCGCGCCGCCAGAAATGCGAATGTCCCGCTCACCCGCAGCTTCCCGCGCGAGCTCAAGGGCATGCCTCGGGCCATCGTTGACAAAGTAGAACGTTGTTCCGCCCAGGCGACTCCAAGGCTCGCGCCGCTCGCGGGTCAAGACATAGACAGGAGTGTGAAACGGTGCCTCCTCAGGCCATCCGCGCTCGCCACCTTCGAACATGCGCTTGCCCATGATGTGGGCACCGGTGCGCTCGAAGGTGTGGCGAACCATCTCGTTGACTAGGCCGGTCTCTCCTCCAGGCCCGAACTTGAGTTTCTCGCGCAGATACTGTTGGTTGAGCGCCCAAGCCATCAGTGCACCCCATTTCGCGCCCCAGTTCTTGTACTCCGGGTCGCTGAAATGGGCCATGTCCATGCCTTCCGGTGCCATGTAGCCATCGAGGCTGAGGGCAATGTTGACGAATATCTTGCTCACGATTCTCCTATCTAGTGCTCGGATGTCGGCCTAACTATTGATTAAACCGCACGTGCGGGATAACACCCCAGTTGGGAATGATATCCCGCACAAGGTTGCTAAACTCGAGCCCGATTTTATAGCTTTATTGTACCAAAGCCTTCCGCCCCATCAGATTGTTAAGGGGGCGATACCCGATCGCTCTGATGCCTATTTCCTCGAGCACTTCCTACAACCCCGCGCTCCTGAAAGTTTCTCGTCGCCCACCCTCGAGCTATACTTTCCCTAATCGAGGTAAACCGTGCGCTGGGCCATTGGGTTGGTCTTTTTCTGCATCGAGTGGTCGGTGCTGGCGCAGGCCCAACCACCGCAGGAGTTGGTACTGCGGGCTGCCGATGGGCTGTCGGTCTATGCCACCTTTTATGCCAGCTCGCCCAGCCGTCCAGTCATTTTGTTGTTCCATCAGACTGGTTCCAATCGGGGTGAGTATGCTGCCATCGCCCCTGAATTGGTGCGCTGGGGGTTTAACGTATTGGCCATAGACCAGCGCAGCGGCGGGGCCATGTGGAACCGCACGAACCAGACCAAGTTAGCGCTGTGCCTTTTGCGGCAAATATCCTATTTGCTCGAGCTTTCAAATCTGGCTGTGGTGGTCGGCAATTACCTCTTCAATCACCCGCCGGGCCTGCGCTGCGTTCTGGGCGTTGGTCTGCACATGCTCGGCCAGCACGATGAGCGCCTTCCACAAAGCCCAGCCACGTCCCCTGGCCCAGGTTCCCTCATCCAGTTTCAGCCCACCACGAAAAGCCTCCCGGCCCTCGCCACCCAGGAAGGTCCAGGCAACCACCAGGTCGCAAGCGGGGTCGCCCACCGCGCAGCAACCAAAGTCAATCACTGCGCAGAGGTGCCCGTTCCTCAGCAGCAGGTTCCCCGCTGCTACATCCCCATGCACCCAGACCGGAGCGCCCTGCCACCTTGTTGCTAGCGCCGCTTCCCAGACCTCGGTGGCCGTCCGGGTGTTGATCTTGCCCTCCAAATCTGCAAGGGCGCCGCGGGTCTCGGCGTCGTAAACCGTCAGCGGCCCGCCGCGGTAAAAGCTGTGCGGGCCAGCGGGCGGTTCATCGTGGGCCTCGATCCGCTGCAACGCGGCCAGGAACTGCGCGAGGTCGGCTGCGAACCGAGTGTGATCATTCACCTGTGCAGTGGTTGCGGGTTCACCGGCAACCCAACGGTATACCGACCAGGGGAAGGGAAAAAGGGGGCTGGCATGGCCCTTGGCTAACGGCGTGGGAATCGGTAGAGGTAGCTTGGGGGCCAGCTTCGGCAACCAGCGATGTTCCTTCTCTACTTGGGGCACGTACCCCTCGGCGCTGGGCAGCCGCACCGTCATGTCCGGCCCCAGGCGGAAAGTTCGGTTGTCCCAGCCGCCGGGTTCAACAGGCTTGATGGGCAACTTGGCCCACTGTGGAAACTGCTCAGCAATAAGGCGGCGAGCCAGGATGGTATCTATGTGGGGTCGTAGCTCTGACATTGGCTTTAGGGTCGCAGCCTCTCGGGGTTACGCCATATTATAAACACCCCGTAGTTACCGCAACTGGGGTCGTCGAGGTAGTCGGGAATAATGCCCCAGACGTTATAGCCACGCTTGAGCTGGATGGAGAGCACCGGATCGAACATCTCTCCCTTCACTACTCGCGCTACGTACTGCTCGATGTTCATGTCGCGCTGGTAGGGAGCGTAGCCTTTGGGCATGGCCCCGGCCACGTGACCCTTAAGGCCGAGTTCCCTAACCAAGGTTTGTCGGGCTGTGTAGAGCAGGGTGGATAGCCCAAACCCGCGAAACTCAGGGTGTACGCCGATGTCGGCCCCGTAGAGCCAGTCGCCCTGGGGGTCGTGGCCGGTGAGCCAGTTACCCCCAACAGCTTCGATGTATTTGTGTTGGTAGTGGCTGAAGTCTATGTGGGTGCGGAAGTCGGTGGAGCAGGCCACCACCTTCTGCGTTTCTCGCTCCACCACGGCATGTTGCCCTTGAGAGAAAACCTGCATGTGGGCTGCGTACTGTTCGGCGGTGATGAGTTCCTCACGCGCCAGGGAGGGAAAAGAGGCTTGCTGGATGGCCTCCAATTGCTCGACCATCCAGGGCTCGGACTGCACCACGGCAAAGCGTTGGTCTGGACTGAGCAGCAGTTCAGTCATGGGAAAGCTCCTGGCAAACGGGCAAAGGCTCTTAACCTGCGTCAACAGGCGGTTTCCAAGATACCGGGTTTACAACCGTCGGCGCAACTACTGTAGAACCGTTTGGAGTGCCAGCAGGCTGATATTGGCTCCACAGATGACGATGACCACTTTTTGCCCCTGGTATTGGGCAGAATTCTTGAGAAAAGCCGCGAGGGCCACGCCTGCTGCGCCCTCGAGCAGTTGGTGCTGGGTCTGGATAAATTGCCGCATAGCCCTGGTAATTTCTTCTTCGCTCACGGTGACCCAGTCGTCCACCAGGGTTGTGCACAGATCGAGGGTGATCGTGCTGGGCTCGAGGCCGCCCGCGCTTCCGTCCGAGAGGGTTGGCCTGGCTTCGACTGCCACCATTTTCCCGGCCCGCACCGAAGCCAGCATCGCCGCGTCGTTTTCCGGCTGACAGCCGATGATTTTGACCTTCGGGTTGACCGACTTCAGGTAGGCCGCAATCCCCGAGACCAGCCCACCGCCGCCCACGGTGACGAACACCACGTTGGCAGGGTCGCTGGTTTGATGGGCAATCTCCACCCCAATGGTTCCCTGTCCGGCGATCACGTCTGGGTCGTTGTAGGGCGAGATATAGACCATCGAGTGCTGCTCGGCGTAGTGCCGGGCATAAATCTCGGTGTCGTCGCCGGTCGTGCCGAATACCCGCACCTGGGCCCCGTAGCGCTGGATGGCCTCGAGCTTGGTCGGGCTGGCCCCCTCCGGCACAAACACGATGCCTTGTGCGCCCAACCTTGCCAAGCCAAAGGCCACCCCGGCCCCGTGGTTGCCGCTGCTGGCTGCCACCACGCCTTTTTGCAGTTGCTGGGCTGAAAGGGAGAGCAGCTTGTTCATGGCCCCGCGCACCTTGAAGGAGCCGGTGTGCTGGAGGTTCTCGAGCTTGAGCCAGACCTCGAGGCCGGTCTGTTGCGAGAGGGCCAGCGAGTAGTCCAGCGGCGTCTCGCGCAGGTGGGGGCGCAGGCGGGTGTGGGCTTGCAGGATGGCCTCGAGCCAGTTCATCCTGGACTCAAGCCCCCACCGCCAGGGCCTGGTAGGTCTCACGGATGGCCCCCACCACCACCCCCAAGGCCTCGCGCAGCATGTCCTCGGGGATGTCGAGGGCAGGCAGGAAGCGGATGCAGTTGGTGTAGAGCCCGGCCCGGATCAGAATCACGCCCTGCCTGGAGGCCAGCTTGATGGTCTCCATGGCAAACTCCGGCCAGGGTTCTTTGGTCTTGGCGTCTTTAACGAACTCCAACACCATCATCGCCCCCACCCCCCGCACGTCGCCCAGCACCGGGATTTCTTTTTGCAAGGGCTCGAAGGTCTCGCGGATGATCCGCTCGACGTTCTTGGCCCTGTCGAGGAAGCCGGGGGATTGCAGAATCTCGATGGCTTTCAGCGCTGCGGCACAGGCCAATGGATTACCCCCATAGGTGCTGCCAGCCCCGCCGACGTGCGGGCTGTCCATGATGTCAGCACGGCCCGTCACGGCACTGATGGGCATCCCCGCCCCCAGGCTCTTGGCGCTCACCACCAGATCGGGCACCACCCCGCTGTGCTCAATGGCCCAGATCTTGCCAGTACGCCCCGAGCCACTCTGAATCTCGTCGGCGATCATCACCACGCCATGGGCATCACAGACCTCCCGAATCTTGCGCAGGAACTTGTGTGGCACCGGGATGAAGCCACCCTCGCCAATCACCGGCTCGATCACGATGGCGGCCAGCGCGGAGGGGTCAATATGCGCCACCAGGGCGTTCTCGAGGTTCCAGCAGCACCAGTCAATGTATTGTTCGCTGGTCATGCCCTCGGGGGTGCGGTAGACATTGGGCATCGGGAGCCGGTAGACCTCGGGCGCGAAGGGGCCAAAGCCTTTTTTGAACAGGCTCCATTTGCTGGTCATGGCCATGGTGAGGTTGCTGCGTCCGTGGTAGGCCCCCTCAAAGACGAGGATGCCGGAGCGCCCAGTGTAGCGGCGGGCGAACTTGACGGCATTCTCCACCGCCTCGGCCCCACCGTTGGAGAGCAAGGTCTTTTTGGAAAAATGGCCGGGGGTGATGCGGTTCAGGGCCTCGCAGACTGCCACGTAGGGCTCGTAGTTGGCGACAATGCTGCACATGTGAATCAGCTCGTCGGCCTGGGCTTTGATGGCTTCCACCACGCTTTGGGGCGTGTGACCGACAGCCAGCACACCGATGCCGCCTGCCAGGTCAATGAAGGTGTTGCCGTCCACGTCCTCGACCAGCGAGCCGTGGGCTCTGGCGACGGCGATGCCGTTGGCCTGGGCCAGCGCCCCGGTAACCGAGGCGGCACGTCTTGCCTGAAGTTCCTGGCTTCCCGGGCCGGGGATGGTGGTTTTTTGTTGGATGTAGGGCATAGCTTCCTCTGGATGGCGCCAACGCTGCAAGGTTGGCGAAGGGCCGATAAGCCAAACGACTGCCGATGGTTGCTTGTTTATTACATCGTCTCGAGTAGTGGATAACTGAGTATTGGCGGATTACACACTGAGACGATAGATAATCTGGCCTGCGGGTGGTGGGATGCAAGCCTTTTGGATGTCCATGGCTGCTCTCAGTCTAGCAGACTATACAGGGCGCTTAGAATCTGCTCTTCCCAGCGCGAGTAGGCCGAGTATACCCCTGGGTATCGGGCCGGGTCGCAGCCTTGCCCCCCCATGATGTAGATCAGGGCATTTTGCGGCTGCGGTTCAAACAGCAGCCCACTGTAAAGGCCATATGCATCGCCCAGGTGTCCGAACCATGGTCGTGGATGCCCCAGCACCGGACAGTCCTGACCTGGCTGGTTGGTAAAACGCCAGACCCCCAGACCCCAACAAAGGGCTTGGCCCTCCAGGGTGTCGCCGTTGGTGCCATCGAACGTCCATTGGGGCTGCAGCATCTGCTCGAGCGTTTGTGGCTTTAGCAACTGGACTTCCCCAACCCTGCCCTGGTTCATAAACAACCGCGCAACCTGGGCTAGCTCGAGGGCCGAGGCTCGCAAACCCCCTTGGGGCGAGAAGAAGGTAGCGTTGGTTCCAGGCCGGTAGGTATTTAGATTGACGGTAACAAAGCTATCGTCGGGCTGGTCGGGGTTTTGTGTGACGGGGCCCACAGGAACGATCCCACGGTGGTCGTCTACCTGGGCCACCCAGGGGCCCGCGGGGTTCCACACGCCGTGGGCTTGCTTGCGGTATAACACGGCTAAATTGCCAATTTGCTCAGGGGTAAACCGACTCACATTGAACCCGCTCCCCATCCCCAGCGGGTGCAGGACTTCTTGTTCCATGAACAGGTCAAAACGCTGGCCCGATACACACTCCAGCAGGGTGCCCAACACCCCTGTGTTGAGGTTGGCATAACAGGCGTAGCTGCCGGGGGCATGGTGGGGGTCGAAGTGAACCCCTCCCTCAAAAAAACGCCCCTGGGGGTTGAAAAAGTCGAGTAGTTTGAAAGGGCTTGGAATGGAATAGCACGAACCATCGCGGATGGAAGAGGTGTGACAGAGCAAGGTTTTGACCTGGATGGAAGCCTGGGAGAAAGCCGGATTGCGGAGGGTAAAACCCAGGTACTCGCTGACATCGGCTTCCAGGTCGAGCTTTCCTTGCTCCACCAGCTTCATTGCCCCTAGCGCCACCACCAGCTTGGAGATCGAGGCCACCCGGAAGCGGGTCTGGTCGTTGACGGGCAGACTTTGGCTGGGGTCGGGGTCAATGTGGCGATACCCAAATGACTGGGCGTAGACGATTTCCCCGGCCCGGATCACCGCTACCTGCAGGCTGGGAACGGCGCGTTGGGGGTGATCCAGGAGGGATTGCAACTGCTGGTTGGTGTCTGCAACCGACATTGGCTCACATTGTATTATCGGAAATAAATAGACCAAGTATAAAAAAAGTAAACTACTTGACGTACCCCTCGAAGCTGTGTATCTTGAGGCCGGCTGCCCAAAATGTAGCCTGGACTATGGAGGTGAATTCAGCCATGCGTTTTTCATCTTTTGGTCGTTGGTCGTTGGTCTAGTTTTGCTGCTGGCCGCATGCGGAACTCAGAAGGTTGTACCTTCACCCAATGCATCGCCTTCGGACGGTGAACCCGTGTCGCTGGCCCTGGCCCAAGCCCTGACCCTGGGGATGAAGGTTTCTGCCGGTGGGGTCAGCCTGCAAGAGGCAAGGTTGTACAAATTTGCCAGCGAAACCGTCTATGACCTTTCCTACAAGCCTCTGCACCACCTGCTGCTGGTAGGGCCAGAAGTCAAGGCCAGCTATTACAGTGGGGCGTTCGGGATGTTCAGGAGGTAATGATGGTGTTGGTTCGCTTGTCTGGACTGCTGTTTTTGTTGGCCGTTGTGACCAGTTGCGACCTACGTGCCTTCGTGGCTTCTCGCGCTTTCATTCGATACGAACCCGCTGGGATCTGCCAAAAGTTTTCCATTGCAACCCTGACCGATAAAGGGTTTTCATTGCAGACAGCCCCACCAGATCTAAAGCATATGGGTGTTGTTGATCGCCAACTCCCACCCCTAGAAGTAGATGTCCCAACCCAAGCCACCGAGTACAGCTTCCTGGTAGGGGGTCGGGTCGGAACCAACGTCCCACTTTCCCTTGCTTTCGGGTGTTTACCCGATAAGCCCACGTTGAGGGTGGACTTTGTTGTTCCAATTGCAGATTTCCCGCATATACGGCTCAGAGTCAAGGAAGACGCATCTAAACCCGAAGGCTTGGAGATACGGGTCGAGCAGTTCAGGTACACGCCCCCGCCGCCCTGAGGTGCAAATGAGAATACGCAAACTGTTTGTGCTGGTACTCCTGCCGCTGCTCTCCGGCTGTCCATTCCCTGCTCCCGCACCAATTGCACCAGTTCTGTTCTACTTTCCGGAAAACCCGACCCTGTGCCCGGAGGGCATCCAGGTCGAGGTGCGTGTGGCGCCGGGGGATAATGGTTACCTTTTTTCTCGCATCCTTTTGTTCAATCCGGGAAACTACCGGGAGCACAACGAAGAGGAGGTTCCTGCTGAATGGGAGCCTGACCCAAGAGTTGAGGGAGGCTATTCGGCGGTTCGGTTCCAGATGAACCGGCCTGCCACCAGCCCCTTGCGGGAGGAAGTTCTCGACCTCCCGCTGCCCCCGGGAGAAGAGTGGAGGGGTTTCTACCGGTTTACGTATATGCCCCGTTACAACAGTAATAGGCTTCCTTTCCTCAGGTTACAGTGTGGGAATGCCCCCATTTTGGAGTATGCTAGCAACACTTTCGATTGGGTGTTTGTAATTCTGGAAGACGCCAATGCTCCCAGCAAACTGCGGGTTTTGCAATACCCAATCTACGAACTGTAGCTTTCATGATTCGTTGCAGGCGTACATTGTGCACGAGGGCTGGTTTTCGGCAAATGTGTTTCTTTGGATTAGGAGGGAAGCAAACTCCTGGGCGCAAGATTTGTTGCAAGGTAGTTTTGTCAACGTGACCGATATGGCCGCTTACTACAGTGGTGCGTACGGCATGTACCGGAGGTAACCTCAATGTACAAGTGGCTTCTAACTGTGCTCGCTTTGCTATTGACAGCATGTCCTGTTTTTTCCTTCCATTATGCGCCCGCCATCCCAATTGAATACAGAGCAGCGGGAGTGTGCCAGGGGGTGGAACTAACCAATAACAATGCTGATGGCCAGTGGAGTATTCACTACATGAGGCGACCTGAACCTAATAGCACAAATCTTCCATCAGGCCAGGCTGTTCGCGTTCCTGATCCCAACCCCTCACCTGAGTTGACTATGTATGCGATATCGAGGGAACTGATGAGGGTCAGTACCAGGTTTGAGGTTGATCTCACCTGGCGGTGTCTGCCGGACAAGCAGCCTGAGCGGGTTCGGTTTACCTACCGTTGGTCTGGTGAGGGACTGGTAATTACGGAGGATGCCAGCCTTGCTTCTGGACTTAGAATTGTTCAAGAGAGCAGAAACAACTGGTAAGCGTGACAGCAGTTCCCAGCAACACGCTGTTCAAGGCATCCCATTTGCGCTACCCGGTTTTATCCAGTGCGTGGGTCGGCTGAGCCTGTCGAAGCCGACCCGCTCACTTGCACCGGTTATTCTAGGTAAGGGCTGGTTCTCGGCGAATGTGTTCTGTGGATTAGCAGAGAAGCAAACTCCTGGGCACAAGATTTATTGCAAGGTAGCTTTGTTAACGTCACCGACATGGCCAGTTATTACAGTGGTGCATTTGGAATGTACAGGAGGTAGGTGATTGCGATGAAGTTCCACTGGCCGTTTCTCATCCTGGCTATTATCCTAGCAGGATGTCCGTTGAGTTACTATGTGTCTGTTACTGAAGCGGAATACACATCCAAGGGGGTATGTTCGGGGGTTGAGCTGACGACCAGCAACCAAAAAATAACGGGTATTGGCTACCTGTACAGAACAGAGGGTAGAGCCGACTCGGTGCGTATGGTACAAGGCCAGCCTGTGCGCATTCCAGACCCGAACCCTGAGCCCAGGCGAACCAACTATATTCTTGGTTTTGATGGTTCCGTGCGTAACTCCGCAGAGGTCGACCTAACTTAGAGGTGTCTGCCCGATAAACAGCCGCTAAGGGTGCAGTTTACCTACTATGATGGCCAGTCGACCATAAAAGGGCTGCGTATTACCGAAAACCCCGCTTCAGCTCATGGGTTCGATATTGAAGTGGTGGATTTCTGACTGTAAACGAGCGCCTTGGGTCAACGGCTCTGCAAGGGGTGTCCGACAGGGTCTACCGGCTCTTGACGGCCGTCCAAACTTCGTCGTAGATACGGGCGTCGCGGCCCAGATCGAGCACAAACTCGAGCTTCTGCATGGTCGCGGCATCGGGATAGATGGCCGGGTTCTTGCGGTCTTCGGCGTTGATGAAAGGCAGCGCGGCCTTGTTGGGAGTGGCGTAGCGGTTGAAGTTGGAAAGCTGGGCCCCGATGCGGGCGTCCAGAATAAAGTTGATGAACTGGTGGGCGGCCTCGCGGTTGGGCGCACGGGCTGGAATGGCCAGGTTGTCCAGGAACAGCGCAGATCCTTCCTTGGGTACCACAAAGTTCACGTTGGGGTTCTCGGCAGCGGCCTTGAGTGCATCGCCGTTGTAGACCACCGCGTAGGTCGCGGTTCCCGCTACAAGCCGGTTCTTGGCCCCCACGCCGCCCTCGAAGCCCAGGAAGCGCGGGCTGCGCTTGGCATTCAGCAGCACCTGGCCTGCGGCCCGCACGTCGGCGGGATTCTTGGAGTTGATGGATTTGCCCTGAAAGCGCAGCGCCCCGCCCATCATCTCGCGGATGGAGTCCATCAGCACAAAGGGCTTATCGGCCCCTGGCCCCAGAATTACACTCCAACTGGTGGGGGTAGGGACGCGATCTTTGCGGTACATGATGCCCGACATGCCCCACTGGTAGGCTACGCTGTAGCGGTTGCCGGGGTCGAAGGGTGGGTTGGCGAACTTGGGGTCGAGGTTTTTCAGGTTGGGGATTTTGCTCTTGTCCAGGGGCTGGATCAGCTTGAGCTGGATCAGGGTGGGGATGATGTAGTCGCCCGGCACGATCACGTCGTACTGCGAAACCCCACCCGCCTGGAGCTTAGCCAGCATGTCTTCGTTGGATTCGTAGAGGTCGATGCGTACCCGCAGGTTGAAGCGTTGCTCAAACGCTTTAATGATAGCCGGATCCATGTATTCCGACCAGATAAAAAGCCGCATTTCGCGTGGCTGAGCAAACGCCAGTGACAAAGCCAGCAGGGTCAATAGGGCCACAAAACCTTTCATCAGGGGTTCCTCCTTATACCAACTCTACACGTGAGTGACGCATATAGTATCATGCTGGCTTCACAAAGATAAGCATCAAACCCATCAGGGGTACATCTGGCAGGTTCCGGCTGTGCTAGTGCTCGCACCAGAATTGCGTAAGCGACTTGGCCGGTAGGTTCCGGCTACGCCGGAATCGCGCAAGCGACTTGGCCTGGGGCGCATCCGAGGGTCTCTTCCACTGCTTTTCGGGTCAGTCATACGCAGAATCTGTGCTACATTTTGCTGACAGTCTATCGGTGTGGGTTGAAGTAATTATTAGCGAACACTAACACTACCGATTGGCCGCGTCCTGGCAGGCCCTGTGTGGGATGGTTCCCTCAGGTGGAGCAAGCTCGCAGATCAAAAAAAAGCCATCAGCGACGGGTCAAACGTTCGGAGGCCAGTACCAGCAAAACGGTCGCCAGAAAGATCAGGGTCGAGAGGGCGTGAATTTCCGGCGTGACCCCCCGCCGCACCGAGGCGTAGATGAGCAAGGGTAGGGTTTGGGAGGTAGGGCCAGCGGTGAAAAAGCTAATCACGAAGTCGTCCAGCGAAAGCGTGAAGGCCAGCATGGCCCCGGCCACAATACCTGGGGTCAACAGGGGCAGCAGTACCCGGCGTACATAGTAGCCATAGCTGGCATAGAGGTCGCGGGCAGCCTCGTCGAGGTCGTGCCCCAGGCTCTTGAGGCGGCTTCGCACCGTGAGGGCCACAAAGGCCACCTGGAAGGTGACGTGTCCCAGAACCATGGTGGTCATGCCCAGCTCGAAAATGCTCGAGAGGGTTCGCAAGGCTCCAAAGGCGACCACCAGCGCCACAGCCAGGATGATGTCGGGCGTAACCACCGGAAGATAGAGAATATTCTCCAGAAAACCCTGGCTGCGGCGAGGCCAGGGATAGCGCTCCAGTGCAATGGCCAATAGGGTGCCCAATACGGTGGCAATGAGGGTGGAGACCACCGCCAGGAACAAGGTGTTGCGGGCGGCCTCGAGGATATCGGGGTTGTTCAGGAGCCGCACATACCAATC
This sequence comes from Meiothermus sp., assembly GCA_037440185.1. GTDB lineage: Bacteria > Deinococcota > Deinococci > Deinococcales > Thermaceae > Meiothermus. Next base: position 13,909 of record JBBIUP010000005.1, read on the forward strand.
CCAGGTGAAGCCGCTCCACTGCATCCCGTAGCGGGTTTTGTTGAAGGACAGAACGGCCACTGCCAACATGGGCAGATACAAGAATGCCAGGGTAGCCAGAGCAGTGAGGCTGATCCAGGGGTTCAGGCGCACCGGCCGCCTCCGATTGTGTTCAGAGTCGAGAATCCTGGCTGTGCTGCGGCAAGGTTGACAGACGGGTGGAGAAGCGACCTTGGATCAAGCCCGCTCCCGGCACCGTACTCGAGCGGCTTCTGGCCTATGCATCGTGCAGGCATATCGTGAAACCACTGAGCATCGAGTGCTGGCCTGACCCTCGACCCTTGACCTGTGGCTCTCGACCTTCGCCTCATACCAAATCCACATCCTTGCCCCGGCGGCGATAGATAGCCAGCCCGATCAGGGTCATGACCATCAAGCCCAGGCTGACGGCGGCGCCGTAGGGCCAGTCGCGGCTGGCAAAAAACTGCTGCTGGATCAGGTTGCCCACCAGTAGATATTTGGCCCCGCCCAGCAGATCGGGGATGACGAACATGCCCATGGCAGGGATAAAGGTCAGGATGATGCCCACCGTGAGGCCCGGCAAGGTCTGGGGCCAGATGGCCTGGAAGAAGGTGCGGATGCGGCTGGCATAGAGATCCTGGGCGGCTTCCACCAGGCTCCAGTCCATCCGCTCCACCGATGAGAAAAGCGGCATCACCAAGAAGGGTAGAAAAGCGGTAATCATGCCAATATATACCGCCAAGGGGCTGGGGTAGAGGCCGGAATCGGGGGCCAGCAATCCTACGGCTTGCGCTAGCTTGGCGAAGGGAAAATCGGGGGCCAGCAGCATCTGCCAGGCATAGGTGCGGATGACCAGGTTGGTCCAGAAGGGGATGATCACCAGGGCCAGCCAGAGGTAGCGGGTACGGGGGGGGCGGGTGGCGATGAAGAAAGCCAGGGGGTAGGCCAGGATGACACAGATCAGGGTGGTGATGAAGGCCACCCAGATACTCCTGAGCAGGATCAGGATGGTGTCGGGACTCCAGCCAAAGATGCCATAGCCCAGGAGGCGGGCGTAATTCTCCAGGCTGAAGTTCCAGACCACCTCGCCGTACTGCCCACGTTCGGCAAAGGAGAGCGCCACCAGCGAAAGCCCTGGAATTACCAGCAGACCCAGAATCCAGAGCACTGCAGGCAGCAAAAACCACAGCCCCCGGCGGTAGAGCCTGGCAGGAGTGGTCAGTTCGCCAAACCAGACGATGAGCTTATTCATCCAGCACCACCAGCGAATCTACCGGCAACTCCGCCCACAACTCCTGTCCGACTTGTAGTGTGGGGTGTGGCGCAGTGCGGATGCGAAGGTCGCGCGAGTCCCGGCCATTGCTGGGGGGCGCGTCTACACCCAAGGGGGGCTCGAGCCAGGCTTCCTGATACGAGCCCCGGTACACCGCCTCACGCACCCGCACCCGCAGGCCGTTTTGTCTGGGTTCTATCTCGGACAGGCGCACCCGCTCCGGGCGAATGGCCACGTATCCTTCGTCCCAGCCCGGTGTTTTGCCCAGGGCAAACTTGCCAAAGCTGGTTTCAATGCCTCCTGGCATCCGGGCTCCCTGGAAGAGGTTGGCTGCGCCCAGAAACTCGGCAGCAAAGCGGGTGCGAGGGCGCTCGTAGACCTCGTCAGGGGTTCCGGCCTGTTCGACATGCCCGACCCGCATCAGAGCAATGCGATCCGAGACGGCCATCGCTTCGTCCTGGTCGTGCGTGACCAGAATAAAAGTCATGCCCAGTTGCTGCTGGAGGCGGCGCAACTGAATCTGCACCTCGGCCCGGAGCTTGGCATCCAGGGCACTCATGGGCTCGTCTAAAAGCAGTACCTGGGGTTCGTTAACCAGCGCTCTGGCCAGTGCTACCCGCTGCCGCTGCCCTCCCGAAAGCTGGTGGGGGAGACGCTGGGCGAACTTCTCGAGCTGCAAGATTTCCAGGCCGTATTTGACCCGCCGCTCGACCTCGGGTTTATCCATGCGACGGCTTTTGAGCCCAAAGGCGATGTTCTCCCAGACCGAGAGGTGGGGAAAGAGGGCGTAGCTCTGAAAGACGGTGTTGACCGGGCGCTGGTTGGCGGGTAAGCCGGCAAGGTCTTGGCCCAGCAGCATGATGTGGCCCTCGGTAGGAACCTCCAATCCTGCAATAATCCGTAGCAGCGTGGTCTTGCCACAGCCCGATGGCCCCAGGAGGGTGAAAAACTCCCCGGCCTTGATCTCCAAGCTGACCCCACCCAGTGCAGTGAAATCTCCGAATTTTTTGACAATATTTTGAATGGAGAGGGTTCCACTGGTGGCTTGGGGAGGTGGAGCTGTGGTCATGATTGCAGCCTAGCCTACCAAACCCTACAGGATTTTGAACAGAGGACAGCTCGCCTGGATTTGAGCCGTGGGAGGTTCCTGCAAATCCGAGGGTTATGGTGTTTTCCGCATGAATAGCAAAAATAAGGGGGATGGGTGCAAGTCCCATCCCGATGGTAGAAGAAAACTCAATTGGCTGCCAGCGCCTTCTCGAGGCTGGTCTCCAAAATCTGCAAGCCTTTGCGTACTTCCTCTTCGCTGACTACCAGCGGCACCAGGCAACGGATCACGTTGTAGTGCATTCCGGCCTTGAACAGCAGCAGACCATCCTCGCGGGCGTTTTCCAGCAAGCGGTTGGTAAGCTGGGCATCGGGACTCTTGGAATCGCTATCCTTAACCAGCTCCATGGCGATCATGGGGCCAAGGCCGCGCACGTCGCCCACCACTTGGGGGAAACGAGCCTGGATCTTTTTGAAGCCCTCGTGCAGAATCCCCCCCAGCTTTTGGGCTTTTTCCAGCAAGTTTTCCTGCTCGAAGATGTCCAGCACGGCCAGCGCGGCGGCACACGAGAGGGGGTTGCCGCCAAAGGTGCTGCCCAGGCCGCCCACCGTGGGCGCATCCATCATCTCGGCCTTGCCCAGCACCCCTCCGATGGGCATTCCCCCGCCAATGCTCTTGGCAAAGCAGATCAGGTCGGGCTCCACCTCGGCGTGTTCGATGGCCCAGAATTTGCCAGTGCGGCCAATGCCGGTCTGCACCTCGTCGTCAATGAACACGATGCCGTGCTTCTGGGTGAGGCTCCGCAGGGCCTTGAGGAAGGGCTTGGGGGCCGGTACGAAGCCGCCCTCGCCCAACTGCGGCTCGATGATGATGGCCGCCACCCGCTCGGGTGCCACTGCGGTGTCGAAGAGTTCGTGCAGGCCGTCCAGGGCGCTGCGGGTGTCTACCCCGTGGTACTCAAAGGGATAGGGGGCATGGTAGACCTCCGGGGCAAAAGGGCCAAAGTTCTGCCGATAGGGGTTGGCCTTGCCGGTGAGGGTCATGCCCATCAGGGTGCGCCCGTGGAAGCTGTTGCGGAAGGCGACGACCGCGGGTCGGTTGGTGAAAGAACGGGCAATTTTGATGGCGTTTTCGGTAGCCTCGACGCCAGTGTTCAGGAAAAAGGCCCTTTTCTCGCCCGAGATGGGGGCGGTGGCCACCAACCGCTCGGCCAGCTCGATATAGGGCTCATAAGCCACGCCAGGGAAGCAGGTGTGCATGTACTGGTGCAATTGCTTTTCGACAGCCTCTACCACCCTGGGGTGGTTGTGCCCTACATTGAGCACACCAATTCCACCAAACCAGTCCAGGTATTCCTTACCGTCTGCGTCCCAGATTTTGCCGCCTTCGGCTTTGTGAACCACCAGTGGGTGGACTTGCGAAACACCTCTAGGGACAATCTTGTGGCGGCGCTCGAGCAAGGCTTGGTTTTTGGAAGGAGCTTGAATCATAGGTTTCCTCCGATAGTCCGACTTTGAGTGTATCCCGCCCGCTGCTGCTTGTGTACCCCTTAGCGCCCAGGCCGAAACTTATTCACCCAGGTACCACCATGACGGCACTTCTACTGATAGTTATTCGGAGATGGGTAAATATATGAATAAAAATGCAAAACCAAAGCAAATCAAATCTTCTCAGGCAACAGCCATAGCTTCCTCAAAAGTTTTTCAGCTACGGGTCGAAGGGGTGCAAAAAGTATCCTTGCTGTTACGCCCAGTCAGGACACCTACGTTTTGCTGGTTCTCTCCGGCACAAACAGGGTCATCAGCACCACCAGGATGGGCAGCAGCGTAATGGAGTAACGGCTATTTGCCTGTGACGCAAACCATTTTGCAGCAGGGGCAACCCTGCTGGGCTGCTGTAAACCAGCCGTACTTGGGGGAAGCGACGATTGTTATACATGAGTCTGTCCCTGAAAGCCCATTGCTTTAGCTGTGGGTAGTTTACAGTGGGCCTGTACATCATCTATTTGAATAGCTAATACCGGATTCAAAAAGATAATCATTCAAACAAAAACCTCAAGAGGGCTATCTTTTTGAATCCCAGAGCACTCCCGTTGGTCGGGGCAGTTCGTCACCATTCGGTGACGAACTGCCCGAATCTGGTATAAGGGGTAGTGTATTCCACATGAGTCAACCTGCCGTGCAACTTTTGTGGCCCACGCCCATCCTGGTACGCAAGTTCGATCAATCGGAGGAAGTCAACGCCGAAATGCTCCGATTGTTTTATGGCGAGGTGCAGGCCAAGGGGGGTCTCGAGGGAACTGTGTATAGCAGTTCGGACGATATCTTGCAGCGCTATCAGAGCCCGGCCCTGCAAGCCCTGTTTGGCTTCATTGCCAATGCGGTGTTCGAAGCGGCTAGCGCCATGAATGGCCCGATCTGGCAACAGATTGGGGTTGGCAATTTGCAGATGCAGGTGGTGGGGGCCTGGTTTCAGATTCAAAACCGCTTTGGCTTTCACGACATCCACAACCACGGCAACTGTTCGTGGTCGGGGGTCTACTACATGCAAATAGACCCTGCCGAGCATCGCCGCCGACATCCGATTCTGGGTGCACTCAATGGCATTACCCGTTTTTATGCACAGCACCTGAACTTGTTGGGGGGAGCCTATATGGATATGGGCAACGCCTACCTACAACAGTCCACCTTTGATGTGACCCCAGAGGAAGGGGTGCTGGTGGTGTTTCCAAGCTGGCTATTGCACAAGGCCATGCCCTATGACGGAGAGCGGGATCGGGTGATTATCTCCTTCAATGCCCAGGTGCATGGCGAGCAGGGCAACAAGGCCTTCGAATACAGCTTTCATTGAAAGGTGGTGGTAAAGGAGTTAGGTACGCCGTAGCGGAAAGTACAGCGATACTGCTGCCGGATACTGGCCCCTCGGTTGATAGTGGTATCTACAAAGGACTCGAGGCTTTGGGTACTGTTCTCAGACTTAAGTGCTCGCAGGTCGTGCCAGAAGCCAGGAAATAGAGTGTTGACCGACAATCCTAGCTCTGTTTTCACCTGGGCGTAACAGGTCTGGATGGCTTCGTAGCGGGGGAAGAAAAATGCCAGAGCAACCCCCACGAACAGCACCACCACCACCCCAAACACCACCAGCGACTCGAGGCGGGCTTTTTGCCTGGCCTGGAGCTGTTCGCGTTCGGCCCGGGCTTCTCGCTCGAGGCGGGCGCGCATTTCCATGGGGGTTTCTTCAGGCACGGCTCTCTCCCAAGGTTCAGCTTGATCCTGTCTTTGAAGTCTGATGGAAAGATGCTTGATACAAGCTGATAGCTGGTTTGGGCGTAATTCTGGCGTGGCCCAGAAGGCGGCCGGGAGCTACTTGATATTTTGATTATGAGCCATGACCGGGATAACGAAAATCCCCCCAAGCGGAGGGACGGCCCTGTAAGGCAGGCGTTTATGGCAAGGGAAACTGCGAAGCAAAAACCCGTACTTCTGCGCGAAGGGTTTCGGCATCCTCACCCCCCAGGGCACGGTCTATCAACTCGGCGATCTTGGGCATGTGCGCTTCGGTCATGCCACGGGTGGTGATGGCCGGGGTGCCGATACGAATGCCTCCTCCGTGGATGATTTTCTCGGTGTCGTAGGGCAGGGTACTTTTGGAGATGGTGATGTGGGCGGCATCCAAGAGCCTGGTGGCCTTGGTTCCGTTAAGACCCTGAGGACGTAGATCCAGCACAAACAAGTGGTTATCGGTGCCGCCCGAAATGACCCGGTAGCCACGTTTCTGAAACGCTGCGGCCAGGGCCTGGGCGTTCTGGATGATCTGGGCCGAGTAGGTTTTGAACTCGGGGCGCAAGGCTTCGCCAAAAGCCACCGCTTTACCAGCGATGACGTGCTCCAGGGGCCCCCCCTGGGTTCCGGGAAAGATGGAGCGATCCAGGATGGCAGCGATCTCGAGGTCGTTTGACAAAATCAGGCCGGAGCGTGGGCCGCGCAGGGTCTTGTGGGTGGTGGAGGTCACTACGTGGGCATGGGGCAGGGGAGAGGGGTGCAGGCCTGCCGCCACCAGCCCCGCGATGTGGGCGATGTCGGCCATCAGGTAGGCCCCCACCTCGTCGGCAATCTCGCGGAAAGCCTTGAAGTCGAGGATGCGACTATAGGCACTGGCCCCGCAGATGATCATCTTGGGCTTGTGCTCCAGGGACAGGGCCCGCACGTCCTCCATGTGCAGCAATTCGTCGTCTTGGCGTACCTTGTAGCCGAAAAATTGGTAGTTGATACCCGAGAAGTTTACCGGAGAGCCGTGGGTGAGGTGCCCCCCGTGTGACAGATCCATGCCCAGCACGGTGTCGCCGGGCTTGAGCAGGGCCGCATAGACCGCGATGTTGGCGCTGCTGCCAGAGTGGGGTTGCACGTTGGCCCAGGCTGCCCCAAAGAGTTGTTTGGCCCGTTCAATTGCCAGGATTTCAACCTGGTCTACGATTTCGCAACCGCCGTACCAGCGCTTGCCGGGATAGCCCTCGGCGTATTTGTTGGTGAGTACACTGCCCACGGCCTCGCGTACGGCTGTCGAGGTGAAATTCTCCGAGGCGATGAGTTCCAAGCCGTTACGCTGGCGCTCTTCCTCCTGGCGGATCAGGTCGAACACCAGTTCGTCACGCAGTTGGGATTGGGGGGTCTCGATCACCCTTCAAGTATAGCAACATGAAACAGGGCTTCAAATCCAGTAGACTGTAGGCATGAGCGTTTTGGGGCGTATCTCCTTAATTCTAGGGCTTATCCTTCTGATCGTTGCGATTATCCTGGCCACGTTGAATTTCATCATCATCCGCGACTACCTGGTAGCCCTCACGGCCCAGCGCAGCCGGGACTTTTACAATGTGAACCCCCGCCTCTGGATTACCTATCTGGTGATCTTCGGTTCGGGCTTGCTTCTGGGCTTGGGAATGGTCTGGAGTGTGATTGCCCGCCGCCAGAGCCGGGCCACTGAGTAAAGCTTTGGCAGGCTACCTCTATGTTTTAGCTGCCGCTTGCCTGTGGGGCATGCTAGGGGTGGTGTCCAAGTGGGCTTTTGAGCAGGGGGTAAGCCCCCTCGAGGTGGCTTTCTGGCGGGCAGCGCTGGGGGCGGTGTTGTTTGGAACGCAAGCGATCCTGATCCAAAAGGCCTACCTCCAGCGGCAAGACCTACCAGCCGTGGCCGGATTTGGGCTGGTGGGAGTTTCGCTGTTTTATGGAGCCTACCAACTGGCCATCCAGAGCGGCGGTGCAGCCCTGGCCTCGGTGTTGCTCTACACAGCTCCGGCCATTGTGGCCCTGCTCTCGTGGTTGTTTTTGCGGGAACCAATGGATGCCCCCAAGGTGGGGGCGGTGGCCCTGACCTTGCTAGGGGTAGGGGCGGTTAGTTTGCAGGGCGGGGGTGTCAACATTACCCTGACCGCTGTTTTTTGGGGCTTGCTTTCGGCCCTCACCTATGCTACCTACTACCTGTTTGGCAAGCTCTATTTGAATAAATACAGTACTCCTACGGTATTTCTGTATGCGCTTCCGGTGGGAGCCTTGGGGCTCCTGCCCTTTGTGGATTTTGTGCCCAAAAACGCTGAGGCCTGGACGGCCATTGCCTTCTTGACCATTGCCTCTACCTTTTTTGCGGTGACGCTTTACTTTGCTGGGTTGCGGCGGCTGGAAGCCACCCGGGCCTCGGTGGTGGCGACCCTCGAGCCGGTGGTGGCGGCCTTTGTGGCCTGGCTTTGGTGGGGAGAGCGGTTTAGCCTGCTGGGATATCTGGGGGCGGGGCTGGTGGTAGCGGGGGTGTTGTTGATGGTCTTGAGACCCCAGGCCAGAGTAGTGCCTCGTCTTTAGCCTGCAAGTTCTCTTCGGCATGGTCATGTGAAATGCTCACCTTCACGTCCTACAGCGCTCCCCACCTTTACGCTTCCGTACGGCAGCAGGTGTTGCCGGGCAGGGCACGGCTTCTTTCCATACGAGAGCGTAAATTAAGCCGTACGGGTCGTAACTTGCCTGTACGGCTTATTCGTGGAAACGCTGTAGATTGTATCGGAAGGCATTTGCTTGAGCCTCGGGGCGTCTTGTAGGCTGGAGTGACTTTGTGGCGCTCATTGGAGCAGGTCGGAGGTAGAAGGTGCGAGGACTAAAGCATTGGATGCTGCTGTTGCTGCTACTTCTGGGCTTCTCGTTGGCCCAACAGAAAATCTCCGTCACCTTTACCTACGATCCTCCGGCGGTGCTCGAGGTGCGCTCGGTTAGCCTGCGCGGTAGCTTCAACAACTGGGCCGAACTGCCCATGCAGAAAACCGAGGAAGGGGTCTGGCAGGTAACAGTAGAGCTATCTCCTGGCTCTATCCAGTACAAGTTCTTCATCAACGGGCAGTGGCCCCGCAACATGTGCGAGGATGAGACCTTTGGCACGCCTCAGGTAGATGCCGAGGCCGAGGGTTGCACCGACGATGGTCAAGGGGGCCAGAATGCGGCGCGGGAAATTGGGCGCGCCGCAGAAAATCCCACCGATAGCGGCGGGCTGGCCTTCGAACACGACCCCAACAAGCCGCAATTCATCTCGCAGGCAGCGGGGCGCTGGTCGGTGCGCTTCCAGGTGCCGGAGGGCAGCATCCGGTCGGCGGTCTTGCGGGCCGATCGGGCCTACCCCTTTGTTTTGCAACTGATCTCGCCCGATGGAGAAACCTGGCGGGTCGCTCTGCCACCCACGCTACGGCAGTACAGCATTGTGGTGGTGGATAAGGAGAACCAGGAGCAGACCTTCGGTCCCTTCGAGGTGCCTGCCAGTGTCTTCCGGGCGGTGGACTGGGTGGCGGGGCGGGTGGGCTACCAGATTTTTCCCGACCGCTTCTCAAACGGCGACCCCCGCAACGACCGCCGAGCCCTGGAAACCTCGCAGGCCGTCTTCGACCAGACCTGGCAGGGGCGGCGGCCCTACTTGTCGCGCTGGACAGATCCGCCCAGCGACTACCACTGCTGTCAGCAGTACTACGGTGGCGACCTGGCCGGGGTATTGCAACGCCTGCCGCACCTGCGCTCGCTGGGCGTGAATCTGATTTATTTCAATCCCCTCTTCGACTCGGGCTCGGCGCATGGCTACGACACCCACGATTATGTGAAGGTCTCGCCCAAGTTTGGCGACAATGCCCTCTTGCGGCGGGTGCTGACCGAGCTAAGGCGCCAGGGGATTAAGGTCATCTTCGACTTTGTGCCCAACCATACCGGTGTGGGGCACTGGGCCTTTCAGGATGTGGTGAAGAAGGGGCGTGACTCCCGCTACTGGAACTGGTATTTCATCCGCCAGTGGCCCTTCACCTCCGGCGATGGCCGGGCCTATGTGGGCTGGGCCGACCTGGGCAGCCTGCCCAAGCTCAACACCGCCAACCCCGAGGTGCAGGACTACCTGATCCGAGTCTCCAAGTTCTGGCTCAACTTTGGCTTCGATGGGATTCGGGTGGATGTGGCGAATGAAATCTCCTCCGAGTTTGTGCAGAAGTGGCGGGCCGAACTCAAGGCGCAAAAGCCCAAGGTGTATCTGGTGGGCGAGGTCTGGGATTTGCGCCCACAGTATTTGCAAGGCGACCAGTTCGACTCGCTGATGAACTACACCGCAGGGCGCGGTGGCTCGCCGCCAGCTTTTGGGGGGGCGCTGGGCTTTGCGCGGGGCGGCCCCTTGCAGAACGGGCGGCGCGTGTTGGGCGAACTGGCCCGTGTCTACGCCACCTATCCCGAGGCCGTAGCCGCGATGGGATTCAACCTGATTAACTCGCACGATACCCAGCGCACCCTGACCGACCTGGGCGGCGGCGGCTGGCGCGACCGGCCCAGCGCCGAGTCACTGGCCCGTTTGCGGCTGGCCATGGCTGTGCTCTACGCCCTGCCGGGTGCCTCGATGTTCTTCCAGGGCGACGAGTGCGGTTTTACGGGCGAGCGTGGTCAGTGGCCGGTTAACGAGTTGTACCGCTACCCGATTCAGTGGAACCAGTGCAACACAGACACCTTACGTCATTTCCAGTTGTTGGGTCGCCTGCGCGGGCAACTGGCGGCCTTCAAGAGCCCGGTTTTCCGCACCTACCTGGGCGACGGTCCGCTGATGGCTTTTCTGCGCGGCGAGGGTGGCCCCGGCGAGGTGCTGGCGGCCTTCAACAACGGGGGTCAGGCGGCCACCCTGCGACTGCCGGAAGGACAGTGGCGGGATGTGGCGGAGGGCCGGGTCTACCAGGGACAGGTGGGTTTGGTGGCGCTTGGGTGGCGGTATTTGGAGCGGCTGCGGTGAGGGATGTGCAGGCTGTGTAATTTCAGCACTTTGTTTTGGGGTTGAGCTCGGACTCGAGCCAAAGCCCTCCGAGCACCCGCAAGAGCCAGTTGAAAGGCTGATGGGTCACGACTCTAAATCCTCGGGTTTGAGGGTTGCAGGGGGCTGTAACCGGGGCATTACCAAATAGTTCACCACAACTGCTCTACATAAATCCACGGATGGTCAATCGGAAAACCAGGGCCCAGGGTTGGGGGCCGAACTGGGCTGCAAGGGTGCTGTTCAGCTCGTAATTGGAGAAAGCGTAGATGTAACTGGTGCTGAGTTGGACACGCAGGGGATTGTCGAGCAGCAAGTAGGTACCCAGGTTCCAACGGGCCTCTTCCCCCTGTGGAATGATCCACTGCCCCGCCAGAAAATGGTTTGCAGGCAGTATCGGCAGGGTGGTGGCGTAGCCCCCCTCGAGCGTCCAGAGACTGTCTGCTAAGCTGCCGCTCAGGCCCAGGGTATAGCGGGCCTCGAGGGGATGGAGGAACAACCAGCTTTCCCCGTAGACTACCAGACCCGCCACGGTTCCACTCCCACCCAGGCCCACCACCCAGCGAGCGAGGTAGAGGGCATGGGCCTCGAGTTCAAAGTCGCTAAACTCCCGCCGCAGGCTGAGTATCGGAATGAGGCGGCCCGCATCCTCCAGGATAGCCAGGCGCACCCTGGTTTCCTCGGGGTTCCAACTGATCCTGGCCCCCCAGCGGCCCTGACGGTTACCCAGTGGACTGACGGGCTCGAGGCTGTAGGGCAGGCTGAGGCGGGCTACCTCGAGGGGCAGCCGTTCCAGCCCTGCACTTACGTCCAGTTGGCCCTCGCGGTAGAGTGCGTACAACTCGGTCAGGCCGGCATCGGTGGTGACCGAGCGGGAAAAGTTCACCCCAGGATCGAGCACCAATTGAAAGCGCAACGGGTTCAGGTCGTAGCGGGCCTCGAGGTGGGCTCCAAGGTTCCAACTCGCGCTCAGCGGCCAGTTGCTGATAGCGAAGGCGGTGGTGAAGCGGAGCTCGAGTTTGGTCTCCAGGTTTTGGGCATTGGCAGGCTGAAAGCAACAAGCAACCACCCACAACCCAAGCGCAATGAACCATGAGTGATTTGCTATGCGCACTGGACTTTCCTGGCCTCCGACCCTGGACACTCGATCCTCGATGCGGTCAGGCCGCAATCTGTCCATCCTCGAGGCGTACGATGCGATCTACCCGTTCCAGCAAGCGGGGATCGTGGGTACTGAACAGGAATGTGATCCCCTGTTGGTGGTTGAGTTGACGCATGTGCTCGATCAGGGCCAGGCCGGTTTTGGAGTCGAGGTTGGCGGTGGGTTCGTCGGCCAGGATGATTTTGGGCTGGGCGGTCAGGGCGCGGGCCACCGCCACGCGCTGCTGCTGCCCACCAGAAAGTTGGTTGGGACGGCGGCTGGCCAACTCCCGCATGCCCAGGGTCTCGAGAGCCTGGAGGGCTTTCCCCTCGCGGGCTTCCCTGGCTTCGCCGCGCAGCTCGAGCACAAAGGCCGCGTTCTCCAGCGCAGTCAGCACTGGAATCAGGTTGTAGGCCTGAAACACAAAACCCACGTTCCACAGCCGCAGATCGGACAGCTGGGTTTTGGAAAGGCCATCAATGCGCCGACCCCCCAACCAGACCTCGCCCGAACTGGGCTTGTCGAGACCGCCCATCAGGTGCAAGAGGGTGCTTTTCCCACTGCCCGATGGCCCAGCCAGCGCGGTAAATTCACCCGGATGAACCTCCAGGCTCACACCGCGCAGCGCGGGGGTTTCGATGGCATCCACCTTGTATACCTTGGTCAGATCCTTAACCTGCAAAACGGGTTTCATTCGCTACCTTTCTACGCAGTAAAACGCATGGCTTCTACCGGTTCTAAGCTGGCCGCGACCCTTGCGGGCCACCAGGCGGCCAGCAGGCCAGTGGCCAGGGCAAAGCCCAGTGTGATGGAGATGTCCCAGGCCCGCAGGCTCAGATAGACCATCGAGGGCAGGCCAAATTCACCGCCAATATCGCCATATAGCGTCTCGATCGAAAACCCCCCCGAGAGGGCCCCAATGGTGAGCAACCCCAGTACCCCACCTACCAAAGCCCCGCTCAAACACAGGAGCAGGCTTTCCAGCACCACCATCCGGGTTACTTTGCCTGGGCCTGCACCCAGCGCCACGATCACGCCAAACTCGCGGGTGCGTTCCAGCAAGCTCAGGTAAATGGTGTTGACCACCAGCAGCCCGGCCAGCCCGAAAAAAATCCCGGCAAAAATCAGCACCAGCGGCTCGAGCAGGTCGAAGATTTGTGCGATGGCCGGACTGGCCTGCCGCCAGCTTTCCAGGCTCAGGCCTGGCCCCAGGCTGGCGGCGAGTTGGGGCTGGAGGGTGACCAGCCCGGCATCCTGGCTAAAGCGGGTGAAGGGAAAATGCAACTCGATGCGGGTGGCGCTGCCCGGTGCAGCCAGCTCCTGTGCTGCAGCCAGCGAGATGAATGCACTGCGGGTTTCGGTGGCGGCATCGGGAAAGCGTAGCAGCCCTACCAGCTTGTAAGCCCCGGCGCCCCGTCCTAAGGTGCCAGGGGCATAGACATAGACCGGATCACCCAGCTCCACCTTGAGCGCTCTTGCCAGCGATGCGCCCAGGGCAATGCCGAGCAGATCGCCTGTTTCCGGCAATTGCCCCTCGGCCAGGTATTGTTTTACAAAGCGTTCACGCAGTTCAGGGGGTTGTTCATCACCAATCAGCAAGACCCCCCTGGAACGGGTTTCGCCTGCAACCAGGGCGGGAATCTCGAGGGCCACCACCCGCTGAGCCTGGGTCTGGGTTGCCAGCCGGGCCTCCACCTGCGCCGCACCCCGAATGAGCAGGTCGCGGAACTCGCGCTTTTCACGGTAATCGGATACCCGCACTTGCAGATGCCCTACCGAGGCGGTGAGGTTGTTGTAGATACCGTTTTCCATCGCCCCTAGAAAGCTGAGGTAGACCAGTGTAAAGAACACCGCGAGGCCTACCGCTCCCGCTGTCATCAGGCTGCGCCCCCGGTGCCGCCAGATATTACGCCAAGAAAGGCTGAACAGGTTGAACATCATGACCTCGTTTCTGCTCTTTGTAGCGGTATTCTTTCTGAAAACCGCTCTAGCATCCGGCCTCGAGAGCCCGCACCGTAAAGCAGCTTTCGGGGATGTTCACGCCGAATTGGTAGTCGCTATAGATCACACTGGTGCGGTGGCCTGGACGCAGCAAATCTTCCACCGTGGTTTGCACCGGGAAACTGCGCCCGCTTACCTCCACGTACTGGGCAAAGCTAATTTTGCGTACGGCCTGGCCTCGCTGATCGAAGAACAGCACTTCACGCGGCACAAAACCAGGTTTGCGGGCCTGCAAGACCACCTTGCCATAAGGGGTAGGGGCCTGGGGCCTGGGCGTGAGCTCGAGGGTGATGTTATCGGCGGTTTCGGCGCTGATCCGAGCGGTGAAGTCCTGCTCGAGGTCACGCCCCGCTAGGTCGCTGTAGGAGAGGTCGGAACCCAGGAAGCTATCGCTGCGCCCACTGGGGGGCAGCCGCAACACCCGTTTGAGGGTGGGGTTGTAAATCTGGATGTTGTCCCCCACCCGCAAGAAGGCTTGCCCGGCCTCGCGGGCTGGGGCTTTGACCCTCGAGAGCGCCCGCTGGTTGCCATCCGAGACCACCTCGAGCACGTACTGGGTTTGCCGATCGGGGCGGGTTACGCTCAGGGTCAGGGTGGCCCGCACGCTCCCACCGCGCTGGTTGTCCACAATGGCTTTCAATACCGCCTGTGGGTCGGTGGCTGCACTGCCCAGGCTGCACAAGCCCAAGATCAAAAGCAACCAGAGTCGTACATTCATAGAGTTCCTCCCCGAAAAGTTGAGGGTGATGGTGCGAAGTATGTGGCCTACTCTGTTCGCATGGCCTCAGCCGGGTTGAGCCGTTGCACCCGCCGGGCCGGGATCAGAATGGAGAAGAACGCGGCCAGCACGATGGTAAGGGCAGCATAGAGGGCATAGACCGGGCTTTGGGCGGTGTAGATTTCGCTGCCGGTGCCCAGGATTTCAAAAGCGCCGCCATAGCTGGCAAAAACCGGGCCCAGCACGTTCTGGGTCGCCATCCAGAGGTTGAGTGCATAGCCCAAAATCAGCCCCACCACCCAGCCGATGCTGGTGGCAAACACTGTCTCGAGCGTGATCATCTGCGCCAGACGATGGGGGTTCATGCCGATGGCCCCCATCATGCCAAACTCGCGGGTGCGTTCAAGCACACTCACCAGCACCGTGCTGGTCACAGCCAGCGCCGCGAACAAGGAAAAAATCATCCCGATAAAGAAGGTGGAACTCTGCTTGGTGCCAATCGCCGAGGAGAGTCCGCCCAGTAGCTGGGTCAGGTCGTAGGCCCGCAGGTTTTGCGGCAGCACCGGTTGCAGGGCCTCGGCAATCCGAGCTTCCTGACCACGGGTCACATCGAGCGCTACCCCGGTCGCGGTTTGCAAGCCGGTCAGCACCCGGGCATCCTCGAGGTGCACCAGCACCGTCCCTCGGTCTACCGGGGCAATGCCCGAATCTACCAGCCCCACCACCTGCAACCCCAGGGCTTGCGGCCCTGCCAGCGCCGAGGTATCCAGTACCACCCGTTCACCCAGCCGCGCATCCAGTCGCTCGGCCAGTTGCCGTCCCAGAACCACTTCACCAGATTTTTCCAGCATGCGCCCCTGGGCAATGGCGGTGGGGATGTTGCTCACCCTGGCCTCGAGCAGAGGCTCTACCCCCCGGGCCCTGGCTGCGTCGGCGGTATAGGCCGAGCGGATCAGGGTGGGAAACTCGAGCCGGGGCGCAGCGGCATTCACGCCGGGCTGCGTTTGTACCTGGGCCAGAAAGTCCAGGCTGGGCAAGCCTTGTTCGGGGTCGGGGTCTTCGAAATATTGCGGGGTGGTGATGAGGGCTGGTGCACTCAAAAAGCGGGCATTGCCAATCTGTACCGACTGGGTAAAGCCATCCTGTACCCCCCAGAACAACACCGTGGTGATGGTGGCATAGGCCACCACCAGTACCAGCAGCAAGGTGCGCCGCCGATGCCGCCAGAGGTTGCGCCAGGCCAGCCGGGACAGGGCAGTGGCGCTCGCGTTTTTGAGTGTCATTGGAACCCCCTTGGTTCAACTGCCGAGGAGCGACTTCGCTTTGGTTTGGGTTTTCCCCCATGATGGCGACGTTTTTCCAACCGCTCGAACATTCCCTTTAGCTCTTCCTCAAAAAAGCTATATATTTGGTGCATCTCCAAGAGCCGTTCACTTCTTTCCGGCGGAGCAGTTTCCATCAGTTTGAGCCCCTTTTCGGCCAGTTGTTTGTAGATAACCAGACTGGCCAGTCCGTTTCTGACTCGTTGCGTCCAGATGCCGGGACGGATGCGGTAAAAATCACTCCTGGCACCACGTTTGGGAACCTTTTCAATCAGGTGCATTTGTGTCAGCAGCCGGGTCATGGTACTGATGGAGGCCTTGCTCACGCCTAGGGTTGCGACCAGTTGGGAGGGGGTCTGTTCGGGCGGATCGCAGACCATTAGCCAGCCCAAAATTCGCCCAGCTACCCGGGGAACCCCAACGGCTTCGTAGGCGAGGGCGAACTCCTCGACAAAATTGTGCAAGGCGTCGGACATATCCTGGAGTTTAGTCGGTTTTGTATGTTTAGTCAATACTGAACTAAACTAACCATAGGCTTTGTGGATACCGATTCAACAAAACATGTAGAAACGGGGCGAAATCAAGCTCACCCCGTTTCGGACAATGGGTTTGCAGGTCAAGTAGCCGTTCTGGGGGTTCCCAGCCAGTCGTAGATCAGCACCGCGGCGGCAATCAGGTTCACCACGATGTTCCAGCCGCCAGTGGGCAGGCCCAAGAAGCTGGCATTGAAGAACCCGATGATGGCCAGCGCAGCATAGACCAGGCCGATGATGGCCGCTACCTTGTGAGCCATCTGGTCATTGGTGAAGTAGCCGTAGAGCAACACTACGGCGGTAATCAGATAGACCAGCGCCAGACCCGTAGTGCTGGGGATGAAGCCCAGAATCAGGCCGCTGGGGGCGAAGAACAGCCCCAGCACCCCGAGTAGCACAAACACCAGACCCATGAACAGGTCAATTGCTCGAGCTGACATAGATTCCTCCTTCGACACTTGCTCAGGTGTCCTTCACTTTCCGATGCCTACACTTTGACCGTGGTCTTGATCGGGATGGCCTTAGCTTTAGCAATCTCGGTTTTGGGCAGCGTCAGGGTGAGCAGCCCGTTTTCAAACACCGCCTCGGCCTTATCGGTCTGCACTTCACTGGGCAGCACCACCGAGCGCTCAAAGCGGGTGTAGCGGTGTTCGCGTAGGTGGTAGTTGCGATCTTTCTTCTCTTCCTCCTTCTTGGCTTCGCCATGAATCCGCAGTACGTCGCCACGCACCTCAACCTTGATGTCTTCGGGTTTGAGGCCGGGAATCGAGGCTTTCACCAGGATGTGGTTGCCCTCTTCGTAGATGTCGAGTGGCATGGCAGCCACCTCTTTATCGAGGAAAGGAAACTCTCGACGGAACAGGCTTTCGTCAAACAAGCGCTCGATTTCCCTCCGCATGGTGTCCATTTCACGCCAGGGATCGAAACGGGCCAACATAAAGCATCCTCCTTGTCATTCAAGCATGGCGTGTGGTGGCTACACGCCGGGTGGGGCTTGGGGTTTGTCCTCTGGGGTTACGGTTTGCCACCTCAACCGGAACCCTCGAGGTTTTTAGATCAGGCGTGGGCTTTTTCGGGCTCGACTTTATCCGACTCGAGAGCGGTCTGGATGGGGCGTATCAGCAACAACGGCACCGGGGCACGGTGCGCGACCCCTTCGGCGACGCTGCCCAGCAATAGGCGTTCCAGGCCAGTGCGCCCGTGGGTGCCCATCACGATCAGGTCGGTGCGGTTGTCACGCGCATAGTCCACAATCACATCGGCTTCACGCCGGGTTTGGGCTTTGAGCATCGCAGTCTTCACCCGTGGGGTGGTAGCCAGCTTGCGGGCATGTTCCACGATGGCTCCCCCCTGTTCCTCCATAGCCTCGAGGGTGTCTTGCCAGTTGAAGGCGGTCATGTCGCCCCCATAGGGGCCCACCATCGGGGTGGGAGGGGGGGGAACCACGTGCAAAATCTGCAACTCGGCCCCGAGCTGTCCTGCCAACTGGTCGGCCAGCTCGAAGGCCGGGCGACCTGTCTCGCTGCCATCCACAGGGGCCAGGATATGCTCAAACAAGCCCGTGCTGGCCTCCACCTGGCCGTTGCCCCGCACCAGCATCACCGGCATTTTAGCCAGCCGGCTTACCCGCTCGGCCACACTACCCAAAAGCATCCGCCCCAGCCCCTCGCGCCCGTGCGTACCTATCATGATCAGGTCGCAGTTGCTGCGATTGGCGAGGTAGACGATACCCTCGGCAATGTCGTCAGCGTGCATGGGTTCGGTGCGCAGGTTTAGCTGCATCTGCTGACCCAGCACCGCCCAAGGCTCTAATATTTCCTCGGCGCGACGCTTCATGGTTTCGGCTGGGGCCGCCAGTCCCCAGTAGGCCGGCGGAACCTTCAAGACGTGGGTCACCACGACCTGGGCATTCAGCTTTTTGGCAAATGCCAGACCTATCCGTCCGGCCCGTTCGCTACAGGATGATTCATCCACCGCGATCAGGATTTTGCCGAACATAGACTCCTCCTTATCCTGAAGTTAGACCAGGGTTGTTACCAAAGCATTACCAGCGCGGCAGTCCGGCCAGACCGCCAAACACCTTGTGCAAGCGCTCCTCGGCAGGCCCCCGGACAAACTCGAGGCGGGTTCCATACGAAGCCGCCAGCTCCGGCAGTACCTGTTTCAGCGCCACATCCTCGATGTGCCCTGCACCGTGGGCCACCGCGCCCTCCATGCTGCCCCCCACCCAGCCATCCGGGGCGCGGTAGACCTGGCCCTGGGGGTTCCAGGGGGCTACCAGGAGGTGCAATCCTCCTTGTTGCAAGAGCTCGAGGGTCTGGTCGAGCCCGGCCACCCCCCGCTCGGCCAGCTCATCCAAAAGCCGGTTTTCCCGCTCGCGCTCGAGGGGTTCCAACACCCCCTGTATCAGCCGCAACACCTCGCCCGCCTGGGTGAGGGGGGTGGGTAAGGAAGGCAACGTAGCCAGCACCCGTTCACGAAGCCGGCGCGGGAGCAGTTCTTTGAAAACCAATACCTCGGCCTTCTGCCCGATCAGCACCAGCCGCTGGATATCGCGCTTGGAGAGGGTTTGCTCGAGCAGACTGGCCATCCGTTTGTAGAACCGATGCGTCCAGGCTTCCAGGCGACGCTCGAAGCGGTCGGTATTGGCGGCTGCCCGGTGGACGGCCCCCTGGCTGTAGCGTCGTCCCGCGCTGTCTTGTGTTAGCTGGCTCCAGTCCTGGGTGGGTACGGCGCGGAAAGCCCCTGGTAATTCCTCAATCTCGCCCAGATAAACCTCGAACATGCGCCACTTCTCGCTATCGAGGAAAACCACTCCAATCCGCTCGTACTCGTCCAGCAGGTAAAGAATTGGGGTCAAGTAAGGTTCACCCCAACGAGCTTCTACCCCCTGTACCAGTGGCAAATCCACCTGCAGGTCGTAGGTTTCCATCCAGCCACCGGCGGCAAAGATGGCCCGGCTGCGGGCTTGGGGCACGTCATGCTCGAGCGCCCCCAGCACCTTCTTGTTCACCTCCGGTGGAGTTCCTATAGCCTCGAGCGCAGCCCTGGTTCTTAGCACATAGGCTTTACCCTGATTGTCGGGGTTGGCCGGGTTCACGTCCAGATACAACGACAACACCGGAGCCACCCTCGGAGCCACAAACTCGCGGATGTAGCGAGTACCTTCCTGGGTCAACATGACAAC
Organism: Meiothermus sp.; assembly: GCA_037440185.1. Taxonomy (GTDB): domain Bacteria; phylum Deinococcota; class Deinococci; order Deinococcales; family Thermaceae; genus Meiothermus. Next base: position 33,430 of record JBBIUP010000005.1, read on the forward strand.
CTCCTTGCTTTGTCTTAGGCGTCACCTATATGGAAGAGTTGCTAAGCCTGCTCAACGCACCTTGATGCATCAGGCCTGCGGGCTTTTTCCACTCAGTCTGCGAGCCTCGTGATAGGGGGTGATGGGGTCGCCCTGCTTGATGTGCTCGGCCAGTTCGTGGGTTTCGGGCATGGGCGTATCGCCTAGTTCTTCATGTAGAAATTTCACAAAGCGGCGGTAATGCTCGATGGCCCCGTAGCGATCTCCCATCGCGGCCCGGCACCACATCAGGCGCTGGTGATAGTTCTCGCCGATATAGGGATCGGCTTTCAGGGCCCGCTCGAGATAATCGCTGGTAGCCCGCCAGTCTTCCTGGTCGTAGTGAGTTAGTGCAATCTCCAGCAGGGCCTGTACATAGGCGGTCTTGTGCTCCTCGCGGGCTTGTGAAACCCAGTTGGTTGCGAAACCCGGCAGATAATCGCCCCGGTAGAGCGAGATGGCCTTGTTGTAGCCTTTCAGGCGGGCCGTTTCACAGGTGGTGTGGTGTCCTTCGCTGAGGGCCTGGTAGAAACTAAACAGATCGGTGCTGTGCAGAACCGCTTCAGCTAAGCGATAGCGCCCGTGCTCTTCCAGGATGGCCTCGGGGTTACCCAGCGCAGCACGAATGCGAAAAATGGTTACCCGAAAGCGGTTGTTGGTCACCGGGTCGGGATCGAGACCCCACAAGGTCTCGAGAATTTCCCCCTTGCTGCGGCCTTCGGGATAAGAGAGCAGATAGAAGAAGAGTTCCTCGGCGGTCTGGGCATGCCACTGCGCGGGATGCCCCGCCACCAGCACCTCCACCTGGCCCAGGGTGCGTACCCGGAGCGCAGGCACTGCCTGTTCTGAACGGGACTGCCACCTTTTCATGGCTTAAGTCTGTTACAAATCCATTACCGCTTCATCCGCCAAATGGAGTAGAAGCGTCTGAGACAATGTCTGGAAGGTTATCAAAAGAGCTGAAATTTTGTTCGTAAAGGGTTTGTATGGCAAGTGTCTCCTGCTGTGGGGTTGCCCCCTTGTAGCGTCCTTGAAGAGAAGGTTGCCATAACCCTCAACACCCAGCCCTGCAACCAGCGGTAACACCCTGGTAATGCCCTGGATGCATTTTGGACGCAGGTAGGTATTGAACCGACAGGAGGTGCTTGTGTTTCGTCACATCTTGGTTCCCGTGGGGCTGGGGGCGGGCAGCCTGGCCGCCGCCCAACACGCCCTCAATCTTTCCCGCTGGCTGGGCTGCAAGGTGACGTTGCTGCATGTGCTCGAGAACGCCGATGGTTCGGTTTCCGAGACCTTCGCCAGGATGGCCCAGGGGGCGCGTCGAAAGCCCACAGTGTTGCTGGTGGAGTCCCAAAGCCAGAGCATTGGCGAGGTAGTAGCCCATACAGCCCAACAGACCCATGCCGACCTGATCGTTATTGGCTGCCATGACATGCCCCGGCAGGCTTCGGAGGTGTTGGGAGCAGCAGCCCAGAGTATTGTGGCAGGCTCTAAAGTGCCGATTCAGGTGGTTCCCAATGCAGAGCTGCTGCAAAGTAAGCCCTGGCTACAACGCCTTGTAGTTACCGAGGTAGACCAGGCTTGATGTCTTATCGCGGGGATCACGCTGTACTAGGTTCCTTGGTGTTGCATGCTTATATGGGTGCAGACTTGGTAAAGCCAGGTTCCACTACCTCAGAACTTGCACCTAAGCATCCCATGCATAAATCCTCGAACTCCAATCCCTTAACACCGGTCATTCCGACGAAGGAGGAATCTGATACCGCACGGACACAGGCGATTTCCTTGACCGCACCCTATCAGATTCCTCGGCAAACTGCGCCTCGGAATGACAGGGTTTTTTTCAGGATGCTGCCACTTTTGCGCGGTTTTGTATATCTGCAAGTTTTGAGACTACTACACCGTCAACTGATGCTGGGCAGCATGACCTTTCATGGCTTTTCTTGGAAACTGCGTCAGAGACGTTGTTGACTTGTTCGCGAAGCGGGGGCATGGCCCGAAAATTATCCGTTGACGCAGCACTACATCTTTTGTGGGATAAAAATATCTGATCCTCCGGTTAATCTGGAGCCGGAGGTATCCATGCAGTCCGCTCTAAGCACACCTCGTTTGCAAAGGAGGCCCCGGATGATCGGGTGGTATGTGCTGGTTGGTCTGGTTGCACTGGTGGGTCTGGGCTGGCTGGGTTTGCAGGTGCAGCCAGCCGCATTCTCCAGCTACAGTGCGGTTGCTGCGCCCATCGCCACCGTGCCCTTGCCAGCTGATCTGCCCGCTCCAGTAGAACGCTACTATCGCCAAATCTATGGCGAGCGAATCCCGATCATTACCTCGGCGGTCATTACTGGACGGGCTGTGATTGGCCCGGTTCCAGGGTTCCCCAAATTCCCTGCCCGCTTCCGCTTTATCCACGAGGCAGGCCAAAATTACCGCCACTATATCGAGGCCACCTGGTTTGGCTTTCCGATCATGCGGGTCAATGAGACGTATGTAGATGGTCAAAGCCTGCAAGAGCTTCCGTGGGCCAGGGTGGAGAACGACCCCACCGCGAACCAGGCTGCCAACCTGGGTATGTGGAGTGAGTCTATGTGGTTTCCTGCTGTTTTCCTCACCGACTCCAGGGTGAAATGGGTACCTGTAGATGACCAGACAGCTATATTACAGGTGCCTTTTGAGGATGGCAGTGAACGCTATGTGGTGCGTTTCGATCCAGATAGTGGGCTGTTGCGCTGGCTCGAGTCCATGCGCTATAAGGGTGACACGGGCAAAAAAGTGCTCTGGCTCAACGAGACCCTAGAATACAAACCTCTGGGGGGATACCTCGTGGGGGTGGTAGGAGCAGCTACCTGGATAGACGATGGCAAGCCCTGGGCGGTGTTTACCGTCGAGGAAATTATCTATAACACCGAAGTCAGCCAGTATGTTCGGGCCAAAGGCTTGTAGGAGGTGGATATGAGCGTGCTCGTTGCTTACGCCAGCAAATACGGCGCAACCGCCGAGATTGCCCAGAAGCTAGGTGAAATGCTGAGAAACGCGGGTCTGGAGGTGGAGGTGTTTCCGGCCGACCAGGTGAGGGATGTAAAGCCCTATGATGCAGTGGTATTGGGGAGCGCGGTCTATGCGGGTAGTTGGATGAAACCTGTGGTGGAGTTGCTGCAAGCCCAGGAACAAGACCTTGCGATCCGGCCGGTATGGCTGTTCTCCAGCGGCCCCACTGGTGAAGGTGAACCAGTAGAAATCATGCATGGTTGGCGCTACCCCGAAGCGCTCGAGTCTCTTTTGCAGCGTATTTCTCCCCGCGACATCGCACTTTTTCACGGCAAGATTGACCTCGAGAAAATGCACTGGGGTGAAAAGCTGATCGTCAAAGCTTTACGGGCCAAGACCGGTGACTTTCGTAACCGGGAGGCCCTCGAGGCATGGGCGCAGAACATCGTACTAGCCCTGTGCTCTGAGCTTGTAGCCTGAGGCGCTTGATACCAAGTTTGGGTAGATAGCCTCCCATCGAGAGACTATCTACCCCGACCGAAAGGAGATGTTTTTTTCGCCGAGCGCAGCGAGGGGTGTCCACCAGGCTTCACAAAGATGTACCACATGATGGGTTTGAAGATTATCTTTTTGAAGCCGGTATGACTTGACCAGACCGCGATAAGATGGCCCTATGTCGCTGGCCCTCGTCGCCTTGCTGCTGTTGGTGGCCATCCTGGTTCTGGCTGCGGTTCGCAGCGACCTGAACGCGGGTATATTCGCGGTCGCGGTAGCCTACGGGTTGGGGCTCTGGGTGATGGGCCTCAGCGCTGCCGAGGTGGCCGGCTTTCTGCCCTCGCAACTGGTCTTGACCATTGTGGGGGTGGCGCTCTTATTTGAGATGGCCAACCAGAACGGAACCCTCGAGCGCCTCACCGCAGTGGCGATCCGGCTGGTGCGCGGCAACAGCCGATGGCTGCCGGTGTCGTTTTTCCTGCTGACCTTTGGACTATCCGCGATGGGGCCAGGCAACATTGCCGCTACCGTGCTGGTGGCTCCCATCGCCATGCCCACGGCGGTTGCGGCGGGCATCAGCCCCTTTCTAATGGCGGTGCTGGTCTGCACTGGGGCCAATGCCGGGGCTTTCTCGCCGGTCTCGGTGACGGGCAATATCAACACTGCTCTAATCCAGAAAATCGGTCTGGCCGAACCCCTGTTGCCACTGCAAATCTTCTTCGCGGTGGCTTCGATTCAGGCGGTGACCGCCCTGGCAGCCTATCTTCTGCTGGGTGGATACCGGGTACGAAGCCAGGCCATTCTGCCTGAAGCGCCGCGCCCGGTCTTCGAGCTTCGCCACATCCTTACGCTGGTAACCATCGGTCTGTTCATTGTGGCGCTGGTGGTGTTGCAGGCTCCCGCGCCTGCTGCAGCTTTTGCGCTGGTGGCTGCCCTTAGTTTGTTTCGGCTGGGCGACGCCGACGCCAGCATCAAGGCCCTGCCGTGGGGGGTGCTGCTGCTAATTTCTGGCTTGAGCATCCTGATTGGGCTGCTGGAAAAAGTGGGGAGCCTCGAGCTCACCACCCGCTTGCTGGCCCAGGCGGCCACGCCCCAGACCCTGGGTGCCACGCTGGCCTTTTTCGCCGGGCTGGCTTCGGTGGGGAGCAGCTCATCGGGGGTGGTGATGCCGCTGTTCATCCCGCTGGCTCCGCAGATCCTCGAGCGGGTGGGCACAGGCGACCTGACCTCGGCGGTGATAGCCATTGACCTCGGCTCGCACATGGTAGATGTGAGTCCGCTCTCGACCCTGGGCGCTTTGTGTCTGGCAGCGCTGCCACCAAGCGAAAACCGCAGTCGGCTATTCCGCCAATTGCTGGGTTGGGGTTTGTCCATGACCGTGGTGGGGGCATTGCTGGCCTGGGTGTTTTTGGATCTGTTGTGAAAAAGGCCCGGCGGTAATCCCTTGGTAATGCCACAGCTCTACCCTTATAGAGCAAACGCGCAGATTCGGTAACAATTCCCATATCCAGGGCCGACTCTGGTAGTTGGCTTTTTCTACATCTTTTGCGGGACGACCAAAGCTCCAAAACCCGCCAGTATGGAGTGGAGGGATGATTATGGTTACGCAAATCAAGCCCTGGAAGGTTCGGGAAGAGGACTTCCCACGCACGGGTAGCCGCGAAGAGCAATTGGTTTTTCTGCTTAACTATGCGATTCTGGCTCCCTCGAGCCACAACACCCAGCCCTGGAAGTTTGCGGTGTATCCCAACTCGATTGACCTGCGGGTAGATCCAGAGCGTTGGCTGCGGGTGGCCGATGCCGACCAGCGCGAGCTGTACCTGAGTGCGGGATGTGCGCTGGAAAACCTGCTCATTGCCGCGGAAGGTTTTGGCCTGACCCCCAGGATCCGCTATTTCCCAGACCCCACTCGAGAAACCTGGATTGCCCAGGTCTATTTTGATGAACCTGCCAGTGACATCTTGCGTGATGCCCGACTTTTTCGGGCTATTCTGAGCCGCCACACCAACCGTAAAATTTACGACGAACGCGCAATTTCGGCAGAAGTATTGCAAGGCCTCGAGACCGCTGCCGAAGACGATGGAATCCGGCTCTTCCTCACCAACCACCCACCGACCAAGCAGCGCATTGACCAGCTGATGGTACAGGCCGATGCCCTGCAGTTTGCCGATCCGGCCTGGCGTGAAGAACTGGGCTACTGGGTGGGCGCGGGCGCGTTTGGCCAGCCCTGGCTGATAGCCAAGATGGCGGCTCTGGCCGTGACCTATCTCAACATGGGTAAGGGCACCGCCAAGCACGACAGCAGTATTTTGATGAGCGCACCTGAACTTGCAGTGATTGCCACCAGCGAAAACACCCGGCTGGCCCAGGTGCGGGCTGGGCAGGCTTTTGAGCGGGTCTGCCTGACCGCCGAGGCCCTGGGCGTGCGGGTGCACCCGATGAATCAAATCCTGCAGATTCCCGAGCTCAAGGCCGAGTTCAGCAAGCTGATTCCCATGCCGGGCTTCACCCCTCAGATCAGCTTCCGCCTGGGCTACGCAGAGGCCGAAAAAGAACACAGCCCTCGGCGGCTCTTACACGAGGTTTTGGCCTGAGAAGGAGCCAAGCATGTTGCGTAATTCCTCCAACAACACCGCGATCTCGCTGATCAAAACACTGAAAATCATCACCCCCGCCACCTGCCCGATCACCAGGGCCAGGATCGGCAGCACGATGATGCCGTCTAGTTGAAAGGCCTCCTGGAAGCTCGAGACCCGTGCCGAGACCAGCACCGTCACGCCCAGCCCCAGCGCAACCCATTGCCAGGTGCTTTTCATGGAGCTTGCCGGTCAGCGAGACCGCTCCTTTTCAGCGCACCAGGGCTACAACCATGAAACCACCTCATGAGCCATACCCCTGCTGCATCACCTTCAACAGGTCGAAGCGAGAGATGATGCCCACCACCTTGCCCCGCCGCACCACCGGGATGCGGTTGATATCGTGTTTGAGCATCAAGGCCAACACCCGCTCCAGCGAAGCCTCGGGCGAGACCGTGACCACCGGACTGCGCATGATGTCCTGGGCCCGCAGGTTGCGTGCTGCTTTGTAGACCTTCTCGACCTGGTCGGGGTAGAGCCAGTTGCTGAGCACATTGGGACTCTCGAAGAGGGAGAAGGGCACCATCCGCCCTGGCGATCGGCAGAAGTCGCCCTGGGTGATGATGCCCAGCAACTGGCCCGTGTCGTCCACCACCAGCACCGAACCGACCCCCTCCTGTAGCATCTTCTGGGCTACCTCAAGCACGATGGTTTTGGGCGACACGGTGACGATGGGTTTGACTATGATCTCTTTGGCTTTCATCCCATACCTCCTCGGTGTCCACTGTGACCTTTCATCAACTCACCTAGCGGCATAAGTTGCGCCAGGGTAGATGGGCAAAACCAGCAGAATCGGCCATGCGTACCGGGCGCCATTCCCGTAGGTGCACAGCAGCAAGGCTGCTGTCCCGATAGGGGATCGTCCCCTTGGTGCACGGGCATTGCCCGTCCCGATAGGGGATCGTCCCCTTGGTGCACGGGCATTGCCCGTCCCGATAGGGG
>JBBIUP010000005.1:40605-40725 GCA_037440185.1 Meiothermus sp.
ATCGTCCCCAGCGATCTTTCGGAACCGTATATCGCATTTCAACGATGGAGACGCTTGGTCCGGCGGCATGTGCCACTCAACCGGTGGCACCCAGACCGTTGGCGATGGCATTGACGGTCA
>JBBIUP010000005.1:40825-48251 GCA_037440185.1 Meiothermus sp.
GCATGTGCCACTCAACCGGTGGCACCCAGACCGTTGGCGATGGCATTGACGGTCAGGAGCATTTGGGGCAAAAGCCGTTTTGCGCTCTCCTCGTGGCCATCGCGTCGAGCGGCCCGCCAGCGCAGGAGCAGCTCGAGCTGCTGTGCATGTAGCCGGCGGAGCGATTCCTGCCGCAGCTCAATCAGGCCATGAATATTGGGGCGGCGCTCCGAGAGGGGGCCGCCATAGAGCTGCTCGAGCAGAGCACGGGTGCGCCCCAGCTCGGCCTCTATCGGCTCCATGAAGCGCGCCCGCAGAGCGGCGTCTTCGACCAGCCCGGCGTAGCCGCGCATCACCAGGGGGTCGGTCAGGGCCACACTGGTAGCGGCGTTGCTCAGCACGTAGTGTAGCGGTGCCCAGGTGTAGAGGTGTTCTCCCAGGGCGGCAAAGCTCTGGGGGGATTGCTGCTTTAGTTGCTCGAGCGCGTACCCCACCCCGTACCAGCCAGAGAGGAAAAACCGTGCCTGGCCCCAGCTAAACACCCACGGGATGGCCCGCAGGTCGGCGATGGTGCGCCGGCCGGTCCGGCGCGGCGGGCGCGAACCGATGCGGTTCTCCTCGATGGCGTCAATGGGGGTTGCGCCCAGGAAGAAGTCGAGGAAGCCCTCGGCCCCCAGCAGTGCGCTGTAGTGCTCATGGCTCCAGCGGGCCAGGTAGTCCATCGCCTCGGGCAGCCCCTGGGGCACGGGGGCGGCGGCCTTGGAGGCGGCCTCGAGCAGCGCCTGGCGGGCCGTCCCGGCCACCAGCAACTCCAAGTGGAAGGTCGCGCTGGCGGGGTTGGCGTACTTCTGTCCGATCACCTCGCCCTGCTCGGTCAGGCGCAGATCGCCCCGCAAGGCCCTGGGAGGAATGGCTTTGATGAAACGATGGGTGGGGCCAGCACCCCGGCTAATGGTGCCGCCGCGCCCATGGAAGAAGCGCAGGCGCACCCCGTGGGCATCCGCTACCTGGGTCAGGGCTTCCTGAGCGCGGTACAACCCCCACAAACTCGCCATCAGGCCGCCGTCCTTGTTGGAGTCGCTGTAGCCGATCATCACCTGCTGCACCGGCTGGGGCCGGTGGCCCTGCTGGTGGGCCAGGCTGCGCTGGGTCAGGGGGTGTTGGATGAAGGCCCCCAGGATGCTGGGGCTGGCCTGGAGGTCTTCGATGGTCTCGAACAGCGGAACCACCGGGAGCGGGCAGGTCGGGCCCTGGGGAGTAACTTCCAGCAAACCGGCCTCGCGGGCAAAGAGGTAGACCAGGAGCAAGTCCGAGCAGTTGCGGGTCATGCTGACAATCAAGGCCCCCAGGCCCGCCAGGCCGTGGCGGGTGCGGTGTTGGGCCAGCACCTGGAAGCTGCCCAGCACCGCGTCGGCCTCGGGGCCAACCGGGGCTCCCAGCCGCACCAGCGGGCGGGGCGAGGCCAGCTCGCCCTCGAGCCAGGCCAGCCGCCGCGCCTCGCTCCAGTTCTCGTAGTCGGCCTCGGCGAAGCCCGCCGCCCGCAGCATCTGCCCCGCTGCTAGCTCGTGCACCCGGCTGTTCTGGCGGATGTCCAGCACCGCTAGGTGAAACCCGAAGCTCTCGAGGCCGCGCAACACCGGCCCCACCGCCTCGGTGGCAACGTGAGCGGCCCCCACCTCGATCAGCCAGTTTTGTAGCGCCAGCAAGTCGGCGTGCAATTCCTCGGCCTGACGGTAGTACTCGAGGGTCTCGTGGAGGGGTCCATCGGAGAGGGGCAAGCGGGCCAGCATCAGGTTCACTGCCTGCCGCCAGGGTTCCCCAGGATTGCGCTCGAGGGCCGCTTTCCCAGGCTCGCCGAGCGAACCCCAGGCCTTGAGGAAATCCTGTAGCCCTCGTGGCACCGGTTGCAGGTGCTCGGACAGGCTGAGCAGGCCCGCCAGGTTTGAGAGGTCTTCGCGGATGCGCCCCAGGGCCTGCAAGCGCATTTCCTTCAGGCTATCCTGGGTTACCTCGGGGGTCACGAAGGGGTGGCCGTCGCGGTCGCCGCCCACCCACGTCCCGAAGCGCACCTGGGGCAGCGCACCTGGTTGCCCGGCAAACCCCGCCTCGGCCCAGGCCTGCCGCAGCCGTGCGTCCAGTTGACGCAGAGCCGGGGGGAAGACCCGGTGCAGGTAGTAGAGCGTCGAGTGCCGCTCCGCTGCCACCTTGGGCCGCTCGAGCTGCACGTCCCCGGTGCGCCACAGCAGGGCCAGCACCAGCTTGAGGGCCTCGCGGGTCTCGGCGATTTCCGAGGCCGAGCGACGGGGGTCGTCGAGTTCTTCCAGCAGCCGCTCCAGGCGGCGGTGGTGCTCGAGCACGGTGGCCCGTCGGGCCTCGGTGGGGTGGGCCGTCAGCACCACCTCCACTTGTATCTGGCTCAGGCCAAGTTCAATCTCGGCCTCCTCCAGACCCGCCGACCGCAGTTGGCGTAGCGCATCGCCCCAGAGCGCCGGCAACTCGGTCAACCCCTGCTCCCGTTCAACCTTACGTCGCTGACGGGCTGCCGCGTGTCGCTCGGCCACCCCTAGCAGTTGAAAGACAATTGAGGCCGCCCGAATCTGACCTTCGGAGGCAAGCTGTCCTGGGGTCGAAGACGCACCCTCCCCCAGGCTCTGGGCAACTTCGCTCTGGCCTGCCTCTTGCAGCATTTCACGCAGGCAGTCCATCAACAGCTCGAAGTCGCGCTCGAGTTCTTTTGCATCTACAGTAGGAAAGTTCGCAGGCAGCATGACAGTCATTGTAGAGGGTAGGCTGGGTGGATTTGTCCTGTGTCATGGCGGCGCAACCAGACCACAAAGAGCATGGCAAAAGCCCAGCTCAGCAAGAGTGCCGCTCCCACCAAACCCCAGGCCAGCCAGGGCAGGGGGGTGAGTCCCAGCACGGTTCGCAGGGGCTCCAGCGTCACGGTCAGAATCTGCAACCCGGCACTCGCCAAAAGAATCAGCAGCAGAATAGGGTTGGCCAAGGGCCGGCTGGTGGCCTGGCGCGAGGGCTGAGCAAACAACAACTGAGCCAGCGACTCGTACAGAAAGAGCGCCGAGCGTATCGCCACCGGGGCCAACTGGTAGAGTGGGAGCAAGGCCAGCAAGGCCAGCCCTAGCCCGGCCTTGACCATTCCGGTTCCTAGAATGAACACCAGCGAGACCCGATCCAGCAGGGGTTGGCGGGGGTCGTAGGGCGGGCGACGCATGACATCGGGATGCCGATCCAGGCCCAGCGCCAGGGCCGGCGGCCCGTCGGCGATGATGTTGATCCACAACAGTTGCACCGCCGTGAGCGGTACCAGTAGCGCACCTGCTGCGTCACGCAACCCCAGCAAGGCCGCCCCGATCACGCCACCGGCTACCAACAGCACCAGGGCCACGTTGGTGGAGAAAAGGAAACGGATGAAGGAGCGGATGTTCTCGTAGATGTTGCGCCCCTCCTCCACCGCGTTCACGATGGTAGCGAAGTTGTCGTCTAAGAGCACCAGATCGGCTACTTCGCGGGTCACATCGGAACCGCGCTGCCCCATCGCCACCCCCACATCGGCCCGCTTGAGGGCCGGGGCATCGTTGACCCCATCGCCGGTCATGGCCACGATCTCGCCCTGGGCCTTGAGCAGATTGACCAGTTGCAGCTTGTGCTCAGGCGAGACCCGGGCAAACACGTTGACCTCACGCAGGGCTTGCTGCAGTCCCTCCGGAGTGTAGTCTTCGATATCTTTGCCGGTTAGCACCCGCTGGCCCGGAATGCCGATCTGTTGGGCTACCGTGAGCGCGGTGGCGGGGTGGTCGCCGGTGATCATCAGCACCCGGATGCCCGCTGCCTGGGTGCGGCGGATGGCCTCGGGTACCTCGGGCCGGGGCGGATCCCAGAGCATCGCCAGCCCCAGCCAGGTTAGATGCTCTTCGCGTTCCCCTGGCCCCCAGGCAAAGGCCAGCAAGCGGTAGCCTTCGCGGGCATAGGCCTCGATTTTCTCTTGCCACAAGACCCGCTCGTGGGGCTCGAGCTGGCAGCGTGCAAGCAGCACCTCGGGCGCGCCTTTGAGATAGCTCACCATCTGGCTATCCTCTTCCACCGTCACTCGCATGAATTTCCAGGTGCTATCGAAAGGGCGACTCGACAGGCGGGGGTGCACCTGGCGCAAGGCCCGCACGTCCATTCCGGCGGTGCGCACCTGCTCGAGCAGGGCCAGCTCGAGGGGGTCTCCAGCCGGGCTATCCGGCTCAGCGTCGGAAGCCAGCGCCATGGCCCGATGACCCCGCAATAGATCGGGCAGATCGGTAGCCCGCACCTCCATCTGGTTCTCGGTCAGGGTGCCGGTCTTGTCGGTGGCGATCACCGTGACCGAGCCCAGGGCCTCCACCGCCGAAAGCCGCCGCACCACGGCCTTGCGCCCCGCCATGCGCTCCACTCCCAGAGCCAGGGTCAGGGTCAGGACGGCGGGTAGACCCTCCGGCACCGCCGCTACCGCCAGGGCTACGGTGAACAGGAATACCTCAGAGAAGTGGGCAGTGCCCTCTACCAACAGGATGCCGACCAGCAGAGCCAGGGCCAACAGACCCACCCAACGGGCAATCTGATGACCGAAAACATCCAGGCGTCGCTCGAGGGGGGTCTTTTCCATCTGGATCTGACCCAGCATCTCGGCCAGACGGCCCATCGCGCTGTGGGGGCCGGTGCGGACCAACTCGACCCAGCCCTTGCCCCGTACCGCCAGGGTTCCGGAAAACACTTCTTCCCCCTGGCCCTTGTCTACCGGCACACTCTCGCCGGTCAGTACTGACTCGTCAATCATCAGCCCTTCGCCCTCCAGGAGCTGACCATCGGCAGGTATCCGTTCCCCCGCTTCCAGCCGCACCCGGTCGCCCGGCACCAACAGCTGGCTGGAAATGCGGGTCAGCACCCCCTCGCGCAACACCCAGACCTGCGGGGCGGCCAGGGCCTTGAGCCGGGCCAGGGCATTTTCGGCCCGGCGCTCCTGCCAGACCCCCAGCCCCGCATTGAAGAGCAGGATGGTCAGAATCGCCAGTGCTTCAAAGGGAATCCCCTGGCTACCCTCGTAGAACCACAACGCCAGTTCCACCAGCAGGGCAAAGAGCAAGATATAGATCAGGGGGCTTTTGAACTTGCGAAGAAAACGCCGCCAGAGGGGTTCTGGCGGCTGCTCGGGCAGGGTATTGGGGCCATAACGGGCCAACCGATCCGCCGCCTCCCGTTGGGAGAGTCCATCGCGGCTCATGGGGCCCCCTCTTCAGGGTGACGCACGACCAGCACCGGCTTGGGGCTGCGCTGCAACACCTTCTGCGTCACCGAGCCCAGCAAGAGCCGATCCAGCCCACTGCGGCCGTGGGTGCCCATCACGATCAGGTCATGCTGGTGGGCGGCCTCCACAATCACCTGGGCGGCGCTGCCCAGTTGGAGCTCGGTCTTGACCGAGACCTCCAGGTACTGGGCAAAGCCCTCCGCTCGTTCCAGAGCCTGCTTACCCGTGACCTCGAGGTCACGGGTAAGCTCGGGGTAGTAGGGTACGGTCTCGGGGCCAATCAGGATGCGGGCCACTACCGGCTCCACCACATAGAGCAAGGTCACTTCAGCCTGCAGACTGTGGGCCAGCTCGAGGCCCACCTTGACCGCTGCTTCACTGGGGCCGCTCCCGTCGGTAGGAATCAGAATGCGCTTGTACATGGCTTCTCCTGGCTTTAGCCTTCCCCTGGCGGAGGCCGATGGGTCTCGTCCGGGTGGGTCAGGGCGGCTGGGTTGCGCACCAGCAAGATCGGCTGGCGGCCTTGTTGGGCCACATCCTCGGCTACGCTGCCCAGCAAAAACTTGCGCAGCCCGGTATGCCCGTGGGTGCCCATCACGATCAGTTCGGCTTTCTCCTGTTCGGCCACCTCGCGAATGCACTCCCCGATCAGATGCCGTCCGGCTTCCCGCACTACGGTATGCACTTGTGTGCAGTGTTCGCAGCGCTCTATAGCTTCTTTCAAGATGAACTCGCCCTGCTCACGCAAGCGTTGTTGCTCGCCCGCCAGTTGGGCATGTAGTTGCTGCTGATCAGCAAACATCCAGGCCCGTCCTGCACTCAGGTATAGCTGGGTCAGATCGGGCACCACATACACCACCGAGAGCCTGGCCTTGAGCGCCCCGGCCAGCGCATCGGCGTGTTGCAGGGCCAGCTCGCTATAGCTGCTGCCGTCAATGGCTACCAAGATGCGCTTGAACAAGGTGGGCTTGGTGTCGTCACCGCGCACCAGCAAGAGCGGTGTGACGGCCAGGCGGCTCATCCGTTCGGCCACGCTGCCCAGCAACACCCTGGGCAACCCGGTGCGCCCGTGGGTGCCCATCACCACCAGATCGCACCCTTCAGCCACTCCAGCATCCACCAGGGCTTCTGCGACCCCTGGACGGCTTTCCGGCTGGGTACTGGTGAGCTGGATAGCGCAGGAAACCCTGAGATGCTGGGCCTTGCGCTCCCACTGCTCCAACAGGGCTCGCCCCACCGTGCGGGCTCGCTCGAGCGCTTCCTGGTAATTGTGCAACTCGCGGTAGCGCTGTGGCTCGAGCACATGCACCAACACCACCGTAGCCCCCAGCCGCTTGGCCAGGGCCAGCCCGACCCCTGCCGCATGCTCACCGGGGGGTGAGCCGTCTATGGGCAACAGAATGCATTGATACATACCCACCTCCTTTGGTCATGCCAAGCAAACACCTCAGCGACCTTTCCGGTTGGAAGAGGCTGCTGAGGCGGGAAGAAGGAAAACCGTCGCCGCCCTTCCTTCTTGCTCTTTCAGGGTAGTGCCCTGCGGCAACCTTGCCAAGGGGTGTTTGTCCTCTTCTGGCACAAAAAGCACGCTGTTGTGGCTGCCGAAGGGGTTAGGTATCTGATGACAGCAATCGTCGTTGTGCCATTCGCACCCGTTGACCCAGTAGCGAAACTCGTAGGCCTGGTCTGCCTCGAGCTCGAGGGCCAGCCGCCAACGTCCATCGGTACAGCGGGTCATGGGGAATCCCATGGGATGCCAGGACTCATCAAGAAAATTCCCGACCACCGCTGCACTGCTGGCCACGATCCTGCTGGGCAAGGTAAAGATGACCCGGCGGGTTTTGCCCTTACGAGGATGCAACTCGACCATGATTGCCTCCAGGGGGCCAGGGGGAGACATGGCGGGTGGTGGTGAAATCGGTCTCGGTAAGCCCAAGGCCATATATCTTGGCTTCTTGCTCGAGCCACAACGCCAGCAGATCGTCGGAAACGGGGTCGAGTTCGACCGCATGCGCACCAGGAGCCAGCCAGACCAAAGGGCCGCAGCCATAGACCAGGCTGACCAGTTCCCGCCGTAGATGTTCGGCAAAGGAACCTCCTCCTTCCACCCGTGCGTGGCTATACACGGTGGTTCCGTCACTGAATTTCCAGAAGAACATG